>NZ_JBEYUP010000001.1:515998-516554 GCF_040643575.1 Streptomyces sp. NPDC047108 | reverse complement strand
GGCGGTCCGACGGGCGGTCCGACGGGCGGTCCGACGGGCGGTCCGACGGGCGGTCCGACGGGCGGTCCGACGGGCGGTCCGACGGGCGGTCCGACGGGCGGTCCGACCTGACCCGCTGGCCTGCCGGTCCGACTTGGCGGTCCGTCCCGGCGGTTCGACCTGACGCGCTGACCTGCCCGTCGACCTGGCGGTCGGGTACGGGGTCCCGTGCGCCGGGCGGCGTGGGCCTTTGTGGAGTGTGATGTGTTGGGGCACGGGGCCGGGTGCGGCTTTCGTCTCGCGCCTTCGGCGCAATGCTGAGCATCGGGGGGGCGCGAGCGGGACGGCTGGGCCCGTTGCCCGGTCGCGGGCCGGTGGCCGACCGGCGTGGACGCAGCTCCGGTGGCTCTGCGGGAGCCGCGCGGGCACCTGTTCTCCAAATGCTTGCCTCGGGTCAAGTAATTCTGCAGAGGTGTCCAACTGGTCGTAGCACTGCAGGAGTTCGTGGTGACCTGAGTCGACGCTCGAGTTCCGCACGGGGGCGCGTGACGAGACCGGGAGCCGGCGGACCGGTCGT
>NZ_JBEYUP010000001.1:10351-515901 GCF_040643575.1 Streptomyces sp. NPDC047108 | reverse complement strand
GTGTGCTCGGCCGTCACCGGGCTGTGGGCGGGACTGCGACCTCTGCCGTCCTGTGCGTTGCCCGGATGCTCGGCTTTGCGCCGGAGGCGCGAGACGAGAGCCGCAGTCGGGCGGTCGGACCGGCATCCGTGAGGGTGGGCGGGTTGTGTGCTCGGCCGTCACCGGGCTGTGGGCGGGACTGCGACCTCTGCCGTCCTGTGCGTTGCCCGGATGCTCGGCTTTGCGCCGGAGGCGCGAGACGAAACCGGTAGTCGGCCGATTCGACGGCATCCGCTGTGGTGTCCCGCGCGCGGACCGGCCGGTTCCTGCCCACCAGCCCCTCGATCGGCGATCGGGCCGGTGACCGCAGGTGATCGGGCCGGTGACCGTAAGGGCCCGCGGACGTAACAGCGTGCAGCCGATGCGTGCCCCGGCGCGCGGCCGATGCGTGCCCCCGCGCGCGGCCGATGCGTGTCCGCGGCGGGAGACCCCCGGGCGTCCGCGGTCAGGGCTCATGGCGTCGGCGTGCGGGCGGGGTTCCGGTTCGCGGGCCGGGGATCGGCGGTTGCGCGTTGGTTCGTGTCCCGCCTCGCGGGCAACCGGACACGTGGTGCGGGGTTGCGCCCGGGGCGGCCGTTCCGGTTGTGCGCTGGGGCGGGCAACCGGCAGCGCCGCGCAAGCGGTACGTTCTGCGCTGACAACCGGTGGCGCGGCGACAGGGAGACGATACGTGAGCGGCACGGCGATGGTGCGGGCGACGACCGACGGGGAGGACCCGTTCGGGACGGCGCGACTGCGGCGCGGCGTGCTGGACGCATGGGCCGCGTCCCCCGCCCGCTTCCGTGAGGACGCCAACGCCGAGGAGGACCTCGCGCTCGGCGGCTACCGCGACCGGCTCGTCGTCGAACTGGCCCAGAACGCCGCCGACGCCGCGGCCCGTGCCGGTGTTCCCGGACGTCTCCGGCTCACCCTCCACCCCTCCGGGCCGGGCGGGACGCCGTCCGAGAGCACCCCTGCCGTCCTCGTCTCGTCCAACACCGGCGCTCCCCTGGACGCCGCGGGTGTGGAATCGCTGTCCACGCTCCGCGCCTCCGCGAAGCGCGACGACGAGGCAGGGCAGGCCGTCGGCCGCTTCGGCGTCGGCTTCGCGGCCGTCCTCGCGGTCAGCGACGAACCCGCGGTCGTGGGGCGTACGGGCGGTGTCCGCTGGTCCCTCGCCGAGGCCCGTGACCTCGCCCGCGGGACCGCCGAGACCGCTGATTCCGCTGCCGACTCCGACTCCGACTCCGGCTCGGGCTCCGGCACCGGCACCGGCTCGGGCTCGGGCTCCGGCACCGGCACCGGCACCGGGCTCGCGGACGAACTGCGCCGTCGTGACGGTCATGTGCCCCTGCTGCGCCTGCCGCTCCCCGCGCAGGGCACGCCCCCCGCCGGGTACGACACCGCCGTCGTGCTGCCCCTGCGCGACGGTGCCGCGGCCGACCTCGCCTCCCGGCTCCTCGAAGGCGTCGACGACGCGCTGCTCCTCGCCCTCCCCGGCCTGTCCGAGGTCGTCGTGGAAACCCCGGACGGCGTACGGACTCTGACGCGACGTCAGGACGGTTCCTGCACCGTCGTCGAGGACAGCGCGCACGGTACGACGCGCTGGCGCACCGCCACCGCGGGCGGTGCCTTGGAACCTCAACTCCTCGCCGACCGGCCCGTGGAGGAGCGGCTGCGCCCGGTCTGGTCGGTGACGTGGGCGGTGCCCGTCGACGAGGCGGAGGACGGCGCGCCCGCGCGTCCCGGCACCGCACCCGTCGTCCACGCGCCGACGCCGACCGACGAACCGCTCGACCTTCCCGCGCTGCTGATCGCCTCGTTCCCGCTGGAGCCGACCCGCCGCCACGCGGCCCCCGGGCCGCTGACGGACTTCCTCGTGCAGCGGGCCGCGGAGTCGTACGCCGCCCTCGTCCGCGACTGGCGGCCCGTCGGCACCGGCTCCATCGGCCTCGTGCCCGGACCGCTCGGCAAGGGCGAACTGGACGGCCGCCTGCGGGGCGAGATCCTGCGCCTCCTGCCGCGCGTCGCGTTCCTGCCCCGGGCCGTCGCCCCTGCGGAGGACGCCGAGACGACGCCCCGGACCGCCACCGAACCCGCCACAGAACGCGCGACCGAGCCCGCCGCCACCGAGCCCGCCACAGAACGCGCGACCGAGCCCGCCGCCACCGAGCCCTCCGCGATCGACCCCTCCGCGATCGACCCCGCCGTCACCGAAGCCGCCGTCACCAGCGCGCCCGCTGCGGCCACCGGCGCGCTGCGCCCCGTCGACGCCGAGATCGTCGAGGGAGCGGGTGCCGAGACCGTACGGGTCCTGGCCGACCTGTTCCCCAACCTCCTGCCCGCCGGGCTGGAGCGCCGCTCCGGACTGCGCGCGCTCGGGGTGCCGCGCGTCCCGCTCGGCGAGATCATCGACCGGCTCGCCGGTGTCGAGCGTGACCCGGCCTGGTGGTGGCGGCTCTACGACTCCCTCACCGGCGTCGACCCGGACCGCCTCAGCGGCCTGCCCGTCCCGCTGGCGGACCACCGGACGACCATCGGCCCCCGTCAGATCCTGCTGCCGGTCCCCGGAGACAGCGCGGCGGAGCAGCGCGCCGCGGACGCCGGCGCCACCCGCATCCCCGCACCCGCCGGTGAGCGCGCCCCCGGCCGCACGTCGGCCGGTCCGGAGACGCTGGCCCGCCTCGGGCTCAAGGTCGCTCACCCCGACGCCGTGCACCCCCTGCTCGAGAAGCTGGGTGCGACGCCTGCCACGCCGCGCGCCGTGCTGACCACCCCTCAGGTGCGGGCCGCCGTGGCCAACTCCCTGGACAGCGGGGAGATCTGGGACGAGGACGGGGGCTCGCTCGACGCGGAGGAGCTGGCGGACGCCGTCCTCGCGCTCGTACGGGACGCCCGGCTCGAACCCGGCGACGAGCCGTGGCTCGCCGCCCTCGCTCTCCCCGACGAGGACGGTGAACTCGCCCCGGCCGGTGAACTCGTCCTCCCAGGCAGCCCGTTCGAGCGCGTCATCCGCGAGGGCGAGCTGGCCGCGTGCGACGCCGAGCTGGCCGAGCGCTGGGGCGAGCAGCCGCTGACGGCGGTGGGGGTCCTGGCGACCTTCGCCCTCGTCCGTGCCACCGACGTGGTCCTCGACCCCGACGAACTGGAGCCGCACGACGGCGACTTCGCCGAGCCGGACGACGTCGGGCTGTGCGACTCGGTCGACGTGTGGTGCGAGGACGTGCTCGACCGGCTGCCCGAGACGCCGGTACCGCCGGTCGCCGACGAGGTCATCGGCGTCCGCGACCTCGACCTGGTCGACGACGAAGCCTGGCCCGAAGCGCTCGCCCTGCTGGCGCAGCCTCCTCTGCGGGAGGCGCTGACCTCGCGGGTGCGGGTGCTGCTGCCGGACGGCACGACGGAGACCGTCCGCCCGTACACCGCCTGGTGGCTGCGCGGCAATCCCGTCCTCGAAGGTCGCCGACCGGCCGGTCTGCGCTCCGCGGCAGGCGACCCGCTGCTGGCCGGCCTCTACGACCCGGTGGACGCGCAGGGCTTTGACGACGAGCAGGTGCTCCGCGCCCTCGGCGTGCGGACGTCCGTCGCCGCGCTGCTCGACGAGCCGGGCGGCTCCGCCGAACTTCTCGCCCGCCTCGCCGACCCCGACCGCCCGGTCACCCATGCTCAACTACACGCTCTCTATGGCGCGTTGGCCCTGCTCGACCCCGAACAGGTCACGCTGCCCGACGAGTTGCGCGCGGTCGTCGACGGCGAGATGCGGGTCGTGGACGCCTCCGAAGCCCTCGTCGCGGACGCCCCCGACCTGCTGCCCCTCGCGGCGGGCCGCGCCCTGCTGCCCGTACCGCCCGGACGGGCCGCGGACCTGGCCGAGCTGCTGCAGGTCCCGCGGCTGGGAGAGGTGTACGAGGGCCGGGTCACCACGCCCGGGGGCGACGGTGAGGGACAGGGCGAGACGTACGAAGTCCCCGACTCCGTACGGACGTTGCTCGGCTCCCGGACCCCGGCCACCTATGTCGAGTACGAGGAGCTGCTGGTCGACGGGGTGGAGGCGGACTGGCGGCTGACCTCCGACGGCGTCCTGCACGCGGCGACGCTGGAGGGTGTGGCGGCGGGCCTGGCGTGGGCGGCCGGCGCGTGGCAGCGGCGCTTCGAGGTCGCGGCGCTCCTGGAGGACCCGTCGCGGACGGAGGAGCTGGCCCGCGACCGCTGGTTCGACCAGTAGGCGGAGGCGAACCGCCGGTGGGTGGTCAACCGTCCTTGTCGTCGGGGTACTTGTGGTGCACCCACCACCAGGTGGCCTCCAGCACGACCCCGGCGATCCCCGCGATGACGACCGCCGTCCACGGCATGGCCGTGCCCACCAGCCGCAGCTGGAAGAAGGTCTGCAGCCAGGGCGTGATCAGGACGACCAGGAAGCAGGCGAGCATCGTCAGGACCAGGACGATGCGCCACCACGTGTACGGGCGGGCGACGATCGCCAGCACCCACAGCGCGATGAGGAACAGCGCCAGCGTCGCCACGCTCGTCTCGGCCTCCAGCGAGCGCGGCCCGGTGTAGTAATGGCGCGCCAGCAGATAGGTGGCGAAGGTCGTGAACCCGGCGATGACCCCGGCCGGGACCGCGTACCGCATCACGCGCCGTACGAAGTGCGGCTTCGCGCGCTCCTTGTTGGGTGCGAGCGCCAGGAAGAAGGCCGGGACCCCGATCGTCAGCACCGACAGCAGCGTGAGGTGGCGGGGGAGGAACGGATAGGGCACCTGCGAGCAGACGACCAGGATCGCCAGCAGCACCGAGTAGACGGTCTTGGTGAGGAAGAGGGTCGCGACGCGGGTGATGTTGCCGATGACCCGGCGGCCCTCGGCGACCACGGACGGCAGCGTGGCGAAGCTGTTGTTCAGCAGCACGATCTGGGCGACGGCGCGGGTCGCCTCCGAGCCGGAGCCCATGGAGACGCCGATGTCGGCGTCCTTGAGGGCGAGGACGTCGTTCACCCCGTCGCCGGTCATCGCGACCGTGTGGCGGTGCGCCTGCAGCGCGGCCACCATGTCCCGTTTCTGCTGCGGCGTGACCCGCCCGAACACCGCGCCCGCGTCGAGCCCTTCGGCCATCCGGTCCCGCTCGGCGGGGAGCGTACGGGCGTCCACGGGGTGATCGGCGCCGGGGAGCCGGAGCTTGGCGGCGACCGCGCCGACGGAGACCGCGTTGTCACCGGAGATGACCTTCGCGGCGACGTTCTGGTCCGCGAAGTAGTGCAGGGTGTCGGACGCGTCCGGGCGCAGCCGCTGCTCCAGGACGACCAAGGCGACGGGCGCGGCGTCGCGGGACACCTCGGGGTCGTCGAGGGGGCGGTCGGTCCGGGCGAGGAGGAGGACGCGCAGGCCCTGCGCGTTGAGGCGGTCGGTGTCGGCGAGGGCGGGGTCGCCGGAGGCAAGGAGGACGTCGGGCGCGCCGAGAAGCCAGGTGCTGGTGGCGGAGGCGTCCGGCTCCTGGAGGCTCGCGCCGCTGTACTTGCGGGCGGAGGAGAACGGCAGCGACCCCGTGACCCGCCATCCCGCCCCGTCCGGGTACGCCTCGATGATCGCGCGCAGGCTGGCGTTGGGGCGCGGGTCGGACTCGCCGAGCGCGCCGAGGACCGTGCGCAGGTACCTCGCGTCCGCGCCGCCCAGCGGGCGCAGTTCGGACACGTCCATGCCGCCCTCGGTGAGCGTGCCGGTCTTGTCGAGGCAGACGACGTCGACCCGCGCCAGGCCCTCGATCGCGGGCAGTTCCTGTACGAGGCACTGCTTGCGGCCGAGCCGGATGACGCCGATCGCGAAGGCGACCGAGGTGAGCAGCACCAGCCCTTCGGGGACCATGGGCACGATCCCGGCGACCATGCGCCGTACGGCTTCCTTCCAGTCGTGGTCCTGGACGACGGACTGGCTGACGATGAGGCCGATCGCGGTCGGGATCATCATCCACGTCACGTACTTGAGGATCCGGCTGATGCCGCTGCGCAGTTCGGAGGCGACGAGGGTGAAGCGGGAGGCCTCCTCGGCGAGTTGTGCGGCGTAGGCCTCGCGGCCGACCTTCGCCGCGGTGAACGTGCCGCCGCCCGCGACGACGAAGCTGCCCGACATCACGGGGTCGCCTGGGTGCTTCAGGACCGGGTCCGCCTCACCGGTGAGCAGTGATTCGTCGATCTCCAGGCCGTCGGCTTCGGCCACGTCGCCGTCGACGACGACCTTGTCCCCCGGCCCCAGCTCGATGAGGTCGCCGAGCACGATCCGGGAGGTGGCGATCTCGGTGGAGGCGCCGTCGCGGCGCACGGTGGGGCGGACCTCGCCGATGAGCGCGAGGCTGTCCAGGGTCTTCTTGGCGCGCAGCTCCTGGATGATGCCGATCGCGGTGTTGGCGACGATGACGAAGCCGAAGAGGCCGTCCTGGATCGGGCCGACGACGAGGATGATCAGGAAGAGCACCCCGATGATCGCGTTGAACCGGGTGAAGACGTTGGCGCGGACGATCTCGGACGTGGAGCGCGAGGACCGTACGGGGACGTCGTTGACCTCGCCGCGCGCCACGCGCTCGGCGACCTCGGAGGCGGTCAGCCCGGTCGCGGCGGCCGGTCGGGTGTGCGGGCCGGACTCGGTGTGCGGGGCGGTACGGGTGCCGGGACCGGGCTCCGGGGAGGCGGCGGCGCCCGGTGCCGGGGGACTGACGGGGTGGACGGGGTCGAGTTCCGCGCCCGCGTCGACGGCCTGCCGCGGCCCTGCTCCGGAGCCGCCCCGCGGCGGGGGCTCCCCGGAGTGGCTCGACGGCCGCTGCCTCATGGGTTCGACGGTACGGGCGGAACGCCCGCCTCACCCGTCGGGACGGGGCACAGCGCCCGCCCCGCTCACCGTCCTGCGAGACAGAAGGCAGAGGGTGCGGCGGTGGAGCGCAGGCCTACCGGGGGCCGGGCTCGCCGGCGTCCGCCGCGGCATCCCGCCGGAGCGCGGCGTCGCGGCGGCGCACGTACACGATGCCGAGGAGGCCGAGTCCGCCACCGGTGAGGCAGGTCCACAGCCACCACAGGTGCCCGTGGTCCTCGAACCAGCCGTAGAAGGGCAGCTGCACCAGGAAGACCACGAACCAGAGGATGGTGCCACCCGTGGCCGTGGCGACGACGTTGCCCTCGAGGGGCTCCGGGGCTTCGTGCCGCGGTGTCCACTTCGCCATCGTCGGGGCGCCTTTCGGTTCGTCGTCGTCGCCCCAAGCTTATGCACCGCGCCGTACGCCCCCTTCACGGGCCTCGCGCACGGACGCGGGGAGCGGGCGCGGGGAGCGGGCGCGGGCCGGGGCGCGGGCCGGGGAGCGGGGCACGGCATAAGGGCGGGGGACCGGGGACGCGACCGTCTACGCGCGGAGATGGTGATCTCCCTCGTCCGCATTCATACTGAGCCGGTCTGGGTGTGACCGGATTCGTTCGAAGAATCGTCCGAGGTCAGCCCAGTCGTTCTGTGTTCGGGGCCTCGTCGGTCTCCCGGGGCATCCGGCCCGGCGGCGCCCCGCGCGACGCCGCCCGGAAACCCTTCCGCCGAGGCCAGTACCACCGCACCACCGAGGTCCCCTATGCCCTCCCCGGCCACCGCCCAGGTCGACGCTCCGCAGCCGCCGCACCATCCGCCGCCGAGCGCGGTCGACCGGTTCTTCAAGATCTCCGAGCGGGGGTCGACCGTCCCCCGGGAGATCCGCGGCGGACTGGCCACGTTCTTCGCCATGGCGTACATCGTCGTGCTGAACCCGATCATCCTGGGTTCGGGAACCGACAAGTTCGGCCATCAGCTCGACACCGCCCAGCTCGTCACGGCCACCGCCCTGCTGGCCGGTCTGACGACGATCCTCATGGGCCTGATCGGCAACGTCCCCATCGCCCTCGCCGCCGGTCTCGGCATCAACGCCGTGGTGTCGCTCCAGCTCGCGCCGAAGATGAGCTGGCCCGACGCGATGGGCATGGTGGTCCTCGCCGGACTCGTCCTCATGCTCCTCGTCGCCTCCGGACTGCGGCAGCGCGTGCTGGACGCGATCCCGCCCGGGCTCCGGCGGTCGATCGCGATCGGCATCGGCATGTTCATCACGCTGATCGGCCTGGTCGACGCCGGGTTCGTCACCCGTAACCCGGACTCCGCCCACACCACCGTCCCGCTCGGACTCGGCATCGCGGGCCGTCTCGAGGGCTGGCCGGTCCTGGTGTTCGTCATCGGTCTCGCGCTGACGTTCGTGCTGGTCATCCGGAAGGCCAAGGGCGCGATCCTGATCAGCATCGTGGCGATGACGGTGCTCGCGATCGTCATCAACGCCGTCGCGACCATCCCCGACCAGGCATGGGGTCTGACCGTCCCCACCGTGCCCGACAAGATCGTGGACACCCCCGACTTCGGGCTGATCGGGGAGGTCAGCCTCTTCGGCGGCTTCCACGAAGTAGGTCTGCTCACCGGCTGCCTGTTCGTCTTCACCGTCCTGCTGTCCGGTTTCTTCGACGCGATGGGCACGATCATCGGCGTCGGCGAGGAGGCGGGGCTCACCGACGAGGACGGCCAACTGCCCCGCATGGGGCGGGTACTGATGGTGGACGGCGCCGCCGTCGCGGCCGGCGGGTTCGGCTCGGCCTCGGCCACCACCTGTTTCGTCGAGTCCACGGCGGGCGTGGGCGAAGGTGCCCGGACGGGGCTGGCGAACCTGGTGACCGGCGCCGTGTTCCTGCTGGCCCTGGTGTTCACGCCGCTGGCGACGGTCGTCCCGTCCCAGGCGGCGACCCCGGCGCTCGTCGTGGTCGGCTACCTGATCATGGCGGGCAACGTCCGGGAGATCGACTGGAGCGACCCGACGGTCGCCGCCCCCGCCTTCCTGACCATGGTCTCGATGCCGTTCACCTACAGCATCACCAACGGCATCGGCATCGGCGTGCTGTCCTTCATCCTGCTGCGCGCGGCCACCGGCAGGTTCCGTACGGTGCCGTGGCTGCTGAACGCCGTCGGCGCCTGCTTCCTCGTCTACTTCCTGCTCGGCCCGATCGAGCAGGCGCTGGGCGTCTCCTGACGGACCGGCGCCGGCGGGTCCTGCCCCGTCGGCGCCTCACCGCACCCCGTAGAACTTCTCCGTCTCGTCGACCGCCGCGTGGAAGCGTTCGTCGAAGTCGTCGCGCACGAGTGTCCGTACCACGTAGTCCTGGACGCTCATCCCGCGCTTCGCCGCATGCCGCCGGATCCGGTCGAGAAGGTCACGATCTATCCGAAGACTGAGCACATCCGATCCCATCGATCCCATACGAGTACGGTCCCGGCGCCGGATCGCTCCGCGCGTCACTTTCCGGAGCCATCTCACTCATACGGGTGATCGGGGGTTTGCTGGACACCCGCACGCGGGTCCAGCGCGCCGGGTCCCCGGACCTCGTGAGACGGCCGTCATATCCATTGGTCTTTAGCTTGGGTAATGAGTTAGGCTAAAGACATGCCGGAATCGAGCAGTGCTGCCGACGCCGCCGCCATCAACGCGCTGCGGTCCTCCGTCATGCGCCTGTCGCGCCGGCTGAAGCACCAGAGGGTCGACGAATCGCTCAGCCCCACGGAGATGTCGGTGCTCGGCACGCTCGCGCGCTGCGGCTCCGCCACCCCCGGTGAGCTGGCCCGCAAGGAGCACGTCCAGCCGCCGTCGATGACGCGCATCGTGGCCATGCTGGAGGCGAAGGGGCTGGTGCGGCTCGAACCGCATCCGGACGACCGCCGCCAGAAGGTCGTACGGCAGACCGAGCGGGCGGAGAGCATGCTCGAGGAGAGCCGGCGCAGGCGGAATGCCTGGCTCGCCGAGCTCGCGGGGGGCCTCGATGATGACGAATGGGCCGCGCTGCGCGCCGCCGCGCCCGTACTGGAGAAACTCGCGCAGTTGTAGCGCGGGACACAAGGCGGCCCCGGCCCCGCCCCCCGGACACCACCGGACCGGATGATCACGGCCCCGCGGCCGGACGGAACGAACACGAGACCGCAGACAGCCGATCGAGACGAAGGACGACCGGACGAAGGACGACCGGACCACGCCACGACGAGGAGGCGAACCCACTTTGAGTACGGGACCCGGAGCAGACTCCGCCCCCGCACCTGAACCACGCCACGACGCCGCGGGCGCCCCGCAGGAGAGCTGCGCCGCCCCCGATGCCCCGCCCGAGCCGCGCGGGGGCACCTTCCGCTCGCTGAAGGTGCGCAACTACCGGCTCTTCGCCACCGGACAGGTGGTCTCCAACACCGGCACCTGGATGCAGCGCATCGCCCAGGACTGGCTGGTGCTCACGCTCACCGGATCGTCCACCGCGGTCGGTATCACCACGGCACTGCAGTTCCTGCCCATGCTGCTGTTCGGGCTCTACGGGGGCGTGATCGCCGACCGCTTCGGCCGGCGGCGGCTCCTGCTGATCACCCAGGCCGCGATGGGCCTGACCGGACTCGCCCTCGCCGTTCTGACACTGAGCGGCCAGGTGCAGGTCTGGCACGTCTATCTGATGGCGTTCCTGCTCGGCATGATCACGGTCGTCGACAACCCCGCCCGGCAGGCGTTCGTCGCCGAGATGGTGGGACCGCGCGAGCTGCGCAACGCCGTCAGCCTCAACTCCGCCAACTTCCAGTCCGCCCGCCTGGTCGGGCCCGCGGTCGCCGGTGTCCTCATCACGGCCGTCGGCAGCGGCTGGGCCTTCCTGCTCAACGGTCTGTCGTTCCTCGCCCCGATCGCCGGTCTGCTGTTGATGCGGACGGGCGAGCTGCACCCGGTCGAGCGGGTGCCGCGCGGGAAGGGCCAGTTGCGCGAGGGGCTGCACTACGTCGCCGGACGGCCCGAGCTGCTCTGGCCCATCGTGCTCGTCGGCTTCATCGGCACCTTCGGCTTCAACTTCCCGATCTGGCTGACCGCGTTCGTGGACGACGTCTTCCACGCGGGCGCCGGTACGTACGGCCTGCTCAACACCCTGATGGCCGGCGGCTCCCTCGTCGGGGCCCTGCTCGCCGCCCGCCGCCGCACCTCGCGCCTGCGGCTGCTGGTCGGTGCGGCCCTGCTCTTCGGCGTCCTGGAGATCACGGCGGCCCTCGCGCCCGCCTTCTGGATCTTCGCCGCGCTGCTGGTGCCCATCGGCATGGTCGGCCTGACGATCAACGTCACCGCCAACTCGAGCGTGCAGCTCGCGACCGACCCGGCCATGCGCGGACGCGTGATGAGCCTGTTCATGATGGTCTTCATGGGCGGTACGCCGCTGGGCGCACCGCTCGTCGGCTGGATCACCGACGTCCACGGCGCCCGGACCGGCTTCCTCGCCGGCGGTCTGATCTCGGCGGTCGCGGCCCTGGCGGTGGGCCTGATGCTGGCCCGCGTCGGCGGTCTGCGGCTGAAGGTGGACCTGCGGCGCGGCCACCGGCATCTGACGTTCGTGCCGCGCGTGGAGCACATGGAGCGGGAGGCCGAGCAGGGGCCGGGGAACCGGATGGCGCCCGCCGCGTAGGCCCGCGTCAGCCCTCCGGCGGGCGCCGCGCCGGCAGCCTCTTACGCGCCCGCGGAAGAACCCCCCGGCCGGACCCTCCCGGCCGGGGGTTCTCCATCTGATCCTGCTGGTCGTCGCCTGCGCCAGGAGTCGTCAGGAGAGCCGTTGCTCCAGGACCTGGCCGGGCCACTCCCCGACCCTGAACGTCTCGGTCGGCGTGAAGCCGTTCCCCCGGTAGTAGTCGACCAGGCGGCCGCCCCCGCCCGCGTAGCAGTCCACGCGCACCAGGCCGATGCCCTGCCGCCGCGCCTCCGCCACGGCATGCGCGAGCAGTGCGCTCCCCACGCCGTGCCCCGCGTGGCGCCGGTCGGTGACCAGCAGACGGACGAACACCTCGGGCTCGGCGACCCGCGGCACGTCCTCGGACGGATGCGGCGCGAGGACGAGGGCGCCCACGGGACTGCCGTCCACCTCGGCCAGCCAGGCGGCGCCCGAGCGCACGGTCGCCGTGACCTTCTCCGCGCCCTGCGGCCGGGCCGACCACGGCTCGGTGCCCCACTGACCGGTCCGGCCTTCCTCGACGAGCCATGCGACGGCACGGTCGAGCATCGCGAGTATCGCGGGGACGTCGTCGGTCCCGCCCTGTCGGATCTCCATCCGGGTGAGACTAGCCGGATGAGACTCTTCGCAGCCGTGCTCCCCCCGGACCGTGCCGTCGCCGAACTGGCCGAAGGGGTGCGGACGTTGCGGGACCTGCCGGGGGCCGACCGGCTCAGCTGGACCGGGGAGGCCGGCTGGCACTTCACGCTCGCCTTCTACGGCGAGGTCGACGACGGACTGGTGCCGGAACTTCAGACGCGCCTCGGCCGCGCCGCCGCCCGGCGCGCGGCGTTCGGGCTGCGGCTCCTGCACGGCGGGCGGTTCGGGCAGCGCGCCCTGTGGGCGGGCGCCGAGGGCGACGTCGCGGAGATGAGCCGGCTGGCCGGTGCGTCCCTGGCGGCGGGGCGCCGCGCGGGACTCTCCGTGGAGGAGCACCGCTCGTACACCCCGCACCTGACGATCGCGCGCAACCGCGCGGATACGGATCTGCGGCCGTTCGTCGGCGCGCTCGCGGAGTTCGAGGGCACGCCGTGGACGGTGGAGGAGCTGTGCCTGGTCCGCAGCAATCTGCCGGCCGGCGGCCGTCCGGGCGAGCGGCCGCGCTACGAGACGGTGGGGGCGTGGACGCTCGGCGGCTGACCACCGCCGCGTCACGCGCGCCGGGGGCTCCGTCCTCGGGGCGGCCGTTATGGGCCGGGAGCGGTCCCGTACCTGGGTGCGGGGGCCGCCGCGCCTCCCGTTAGTCTCGAAGCGTGGATGCCAAGACCAGAAGCCGGATCGTGAGCGGTGCCCTCGTCGTGATACTTGTCGTGGTCATCCTGGCGGCCGCACTCGGCTGAGCGAGCCGCGGGCCACCGGGACGTCACCGCCCGCGGATCCGCCGCCCGCGGATCCGCCGCCACCGGGACGTACGCCACCGTGCCCTACCGCCACCGGGACTTCACCGCCCCCGGACCCGCCTCCGCACCGCACGCGGAACCGGGCCGCGCCCCCGGGATGCGGGGACCGGCCCGGTCGCCACGAAGCCCTCGCCGCTCCTACCAGGCGAACGCCTCCGGCGATGCGCCCGGCCCGGGGAAGATCTCGTCGAGCGAGGCCAGCACCTCGTCCGACAGGTCCAGTTCGACCGCCCGCAGCGCCGATTCGAGCTGCGCGGTGGTCCTGGGGCCGACGATCGGGCCGGTCACGCCGGGCCGGGTCAGCAGCCAGGCGAGCGCGACCTCGCCGGGCTCCAGACCGTGCTTGTCGAGCAGGTCCTCGTACGCCTGGATCTGCTCGCGCTGCTGGGTGTTCTTCAGCGCGTCGGCCGACCGGCCCGTCCCGCTGCGCGAGGCGCCGCCGGCGTTCTCCTTGCGGATCGCCCCGCCCAGCAGGCCGCCGTGCAGCGGCGACCAGGCGATGACGCCGAGGCCGTACGCCCGGGCCGCCGGGACGACCTCCATCTCGGCGCGGCGCTCGGCGAGGTTGTACAGGCACTGCTCGCTGACCAGGCCGTACGTGGTGGCGCGGCGGCGGGCGGTCTCGTTGGCCTGGGCGATGTTCCACCCGGCGAAGTTGCTCGACCCGGCGTAGAGGATCTTGCCCTGCTGGATCAGGACGTCGATCGCCTGCCAGATCTCGTCCCAGGGCGTGTCCCGGTCGATGTGGTGGAACTGGTAGAGGTCGATGTGGTCGGTGCCCAGCCGCTTGAGGCTGGCGTCGACGGCGCGGCGGATGTTGAGGGCGGAGAGCTTGTCGTCGTTGGGCCAGGGGGAGCCGGCGCCCATGTTCCCGTACACCTTGGTGGCGAGCACGACCTTGTCGCGGCGCCCGCCGCCCTGCGCGAACCAGGAGCCGAGGATCTCCTCGGTGCGGCCCTTGTTCTCGCCCCAGCCGTAGACGTTGGCGGTGTCGTAGAAGTTGACGCCCGCGTCGAGGGCGGCGTCCATGATCGTGTGGCTCTCGGCCTCGTCCGTGACGGGCCCGAAGTTCATCGTGCCGAGGACCAGGCGGCTGACCTTCAGTCCGGTGCGTCCGAGCTGCGTGTACTCCATGGGAGACAAGCCAACGCCTTGGAGCGCGCTCGAAGCAAGCGTGCCCCACCCGGGCGCGCGGGCGCGCCGGTCGCCCCCGGCCCCGGCGACCACTGCCGGGAGGGGGCCGGACTCAGCGGGTGCCGTGGGCGAGCAGCGCGGCGTGCGGGAGTGCGAGGGTGCCGTCGGGGCGGGCGAACCCGGTGGCCAGCCGCGCGTAGTGGTCCTTGACGGCCGCGCGGGCGTCCGGGGAGAGGCGGCCGAGGACGAGTCCGATGGTCGCGATCCCCTCTGCGGCGCCCGACCACCACGTCTCCGGGTCCTCCCGGTGGTCCCAGACCACCGAGGAGCAGGACACCGCACGCAGCCCGGCTCCCGTCACCAGCTCCGCGAAGCCCTCCTCGGTGCGCGGGAAGTCGGCCTCGACGCGCGGGAGTTCGGGCTTCCCGACGCCCGCCTCCTCCACGGCCCGCCACAGCAGCGCCGCTCCGGCCTCGCCCGGGTGACGCCAGATGGTCACGGCGAGGCGACCGCCGGGGCGCAGGACGCGGCGCATCTCCGCGAGGGCCGCTCCCGGGTCGCCGACGTGGTTGACCACGAAGTTCCCTGTCACCGCGTCGAACGTCCCGTCCGCGAACGGCAGTCGGGGCAGCGTCGCCTGCCGGACGTCGGCTTCGGGCAGGGTGCGCCGCGCCGCCTCGACCATGTGGGCGTCGGCGTCGACGGCGGTCACCCGGGCTCCGCGGCCGGCCGCGGCGGCCGCGGCACTGCCGGTGCCCGTGCCGACGTCGAGCACGTCCACCTCCGCCGTGACCCCTGCGGCGTCGAGCAGCGCGGGGACGAGGTGCGCGCACAGCCGCGCGAACGTCCGTCCGTAGGCGTCGGCCCGCCCGGCCCACATCTGCCGCTCGTACACGTCGAACGCCGACGGCATCCGCGTCCCTCCCCTTTGGTGGTCGGTCGGTGCTGCCCGTGCCCGCGGGATCGGCGGGATCAGCGGGATCAGCGGGATCCGGTGAGCGTGGCCGGACGCGCAGTGCCGGCGTCAGGCCGGCTCGGCCAACGCCAGGCTGTCCGTGCGGTAGGGCGCGCCGAGCCGCCACGCCCGGTGCATCGCGTCGGCGAAGGCGGCCGCGAGTTTGTGCTCCCCGGAGGCGCTGGGGTGCGTCCCGTCGTACGTGTCCCGCTCCAGGTCCCAGTCGGTGGGCGGCGACGCCAGGAGGAGCGGTGAGGCCGGGGTGGCGAGGTCGGCGAACGCCGTGGCCAGCAGCCTGTTGAAGTGTGCGCAGGTGACACCGAACGGCGCGTCGGTGCGGGCCCGGACGTTGGGGATGACGGGGAGGGCGACGACCCGGATGCGGGGGTTGGCGGCCCGCGCCTCCTCCACGAAGCGGCGCGCGTTGGCCGCGGTCCGGTCGGCGTCGGTGTAGAAGCCGAGGTCGATGAGGCCGAGCGAGACGAGCAGCAGTTCGGCGCGGTGCCCGGTGACCGCCTCCCGGATCACCGGGGCCATGTGCAGCCACCCCTCGCCCCAGCCGGCGAGATGGCGCCGCGCGTCCTCGGGGAAGTCCGGGTCGGCGTAGGCGTGGGAGACCGGGGCACCGGCGACGGGGTCGTGGAGGCCGGTCCGTGGTCCGACGAAGGGGTACGGGCCGCCCGGCGCGCGCCCCAAGTGCTGCCACAGCCGGTGGCGCCAGGTGTGCTCACCCGCGCTGCCGATCGTCATCGAGTCGCCGACGAGCATCATCCGCACGCGAACATCATCGCGGATCGCCCCCCGACCTGCGACGTGACGCTGGCCACCCGCCCGCCGCTCCGCCGTACGGGCCACCGTCCGCGCCCGGCCCGGGGCTTGGCGCCGAGGGGCACCGAGGGCGCGGCGGGGGCGCGAGCCCGGGCAGGGACACGGCCCGGGCGTGACCGTGCCGACCGGCCGCGCGGCCCGGATGGCAATCTTGGGGCATGCCTTCGCTTGCTCGCGGCCTCGGCGCCGCCGTCCTGGCCGCCGTCGCCCTGGTGTTCCCCGCCGCCGTTCCGGCCGCGGCGGACGCAGGGTCACCGCAGTCGTTCACCATCGAGGACGAGCGGATAACGGAATCGAGCGGGCTGGCCGCGAGCCGCGCGCACCCCGGGGTGTTCTGGACGCACAACGACAGCGACGACGGGCCGTACGTCTACGCCGTGGACAGCGCCACCGGCCGTACGGTCGCGACCGTCACGCTGAAAGGCATCGATCCGCGCGACGTCGAGGCGGTGTCGGTCGGCCGCGACGGCCAGGTCTACGTCGGTGACATCGGCGACAACCTCGGCGGCACCTGGCCGGAGGTGTGGATCTACCGCTTCCCCGAGCCGAAGAAGCTGAAGGACACCACGGTCACACCGGTCCGGTACACCGTCCGCTACGACGGAGGGCCGCGCGACGCCGAGTCCCTGATGGTCCATCCGAAGACCGGCCGGGTGTACATCGTCAGCAAGAACGAGGAGGGCGGCGGGCTGTACGAGGGCCCGGCCGAGCTGTCCGCCTCGGGCGTGAACACCTTCAAGCGCATCGCCGGGATCGACCTCTGGGCGACGGACGGCGCGTTCTCACCCGACGGTACGCGGCTGGTGGTGCGCAGCTACTTCGAGGCGCGCGCCTACAGCTGGTCGTCGGACGGCAAGGTCGAGCCGGTGGGCCGTCCCAGCCTGCCCATGCAGCGCCAGGGCGAGTCGGTGTCCTTCACACCGGACGGCACGGCGCTGATGTACGGCACGGAGGGCGCGCAGAGCCGGGTCACGCGGGTGGCGCTGCACGGGAAGATGCTGCCGGTCTCGGCGGCCGGGAAGGACGAGGGCGAGCAGGACGGCGCGGACGGCACGAACGGCACGGGCGGGGGAGCGGACGGCGACCAGGACCGCAATCTGGTCGTCGGCGCGCTGACCTTCGCGGCGGCCGCGGTGATCGTGCTGGGCCTGCGGCGGCTGATCCGCCGCCGCTGAGGCGGTGGGCGGAGTGAGGGTCAGCGCTGCGGGGGCTATGCCGAGGTGCCTTCGTCCTCCGGCAGCAGCTCGTAGTGCAGGGTCGTGTCACGCTGGAGCCGGTGGACCGTGGGGACCAGGTAGCGCTGCACCACCGGGTACTTCCGCTCGATGAGCCCGGCGGCGTGTGCGTTCTCCTCGCTGCCCTGCTCCAGCAGCCGGACGTGCGCCTTGAGGGCCGGTCCGGTCGGCTTGCCGCGGCGGGTGGAGGGTGCGATCTCCACGTCCGGAAAGTTCCGCATCCGCTTCGCCTTGCCCGCCTTGCCGAAGGTCCGGATGTACGCGTGGTCGCCCTCGACGGCGATGTGCACGGGCGTCCCGACGGTCGTGCCGTCGCGCTTGCGCGTGGTGAGCAGGACGCAGCCCTGCCGGACGAAGCGGGCGAGTGGTGGAGTGGCCATGACTCCATGGAGACACAGGGCGGGCCCGCCGTCACCCGGGGACCGTCCATTGCGCGGAGGGGCCGGGCGCGGACGCGAAGGGGCCCCTGGTGCGCACCAGGGGCCCTCCACCACGTATGGCTAGAGCTTGTCGACCACGTAGTCGATGCAGGCGGTCAGCGCCTCCACGTCGGCCGGTTCGACGGCCGGGAACATCGCGACCCGCAGCTGGTTGCGGCCCAGCTTGCGGTACGGGTCGGTGTCCACGATCCCGTTGGCGCGCAGCGTCTTGGCGATGGCGGACGCGTCGATGCCGTCGTTGAAGTCGATCGTGCCGACGACCTGCGACCGCTGGGCCGGGTCGGTGACGAACGGGGTGGCGTACGCGACCTTCTCGGCCCACCCGTACAGCCGCGAGGAGGAGTCCGCGGTCCGCTCGGTGGCCCAGGACAGACCGCCGTTCCCGTTCAGCCAGTCGAGCTGGTCTGCCAGCAGGAACAGCGTCGCGAGGGCGGGGGTGTTGTACGTCTGGTTCTTCCTGGAGTTGTCGATCGCCGTCGGCAGCGAGAAGAACTCCGGCACGTGCCGGCCCGAGGAGTGGACGCGGGCGGCGCGCTCCAGGGCGGCGGGCGAGAAGGCCGCCAGCCACAGACCGCCGTCGGCGGCGAAGGACTTCTGCGGGGCGAAGTAGTAGACGTCGGTCTCGCGGATGTCGACGGGCAGGCCGCCGGCGCCGGAGGTCGCGTCCACCAGGACGAGTGAACCCTCGTCGGCCCCGGCCACCCGCTTCAGGGGTACGGCCACGCCGGTCGAGGTCTCGTTGTGCGTGAGGGCGTACACGTCGACACCGGCCTCGGCCTGCGGCTGCGGGTGCGTGCCGGGCTCGGAGGCGATGACCGTCGGGTCCTCCAGCCAGGGCGCGAGCTTCGCGGCCTTGGCGAACTTGGAGGAGAACTCGCCGAAGGAGAGGTGCTGCGACTTGCGCTCGATCAGGCCGTGGGTGGCGATGTCCCAGAAGGCGGTCGAGCCCCCGTTGCCGAGGACGACCTCGTAGTCGTCGGGCAGCGAGAACAGGGCGCGTACGCCGTCCCGCACCCGGCCGACCAGGTTCTTCACCGGAGCCTGGCGGTGCGAGGTGCCCAGCAGGGAATCGCCGGTGGCGGCGAGGGCGCTGAGCGCCTCCGTCCGCACCTTGGACGGGCCCGAGCCGAAGCGACCGTCGGCGGGCTTGATGTCAGTGGGAATCCGGATCTCAGCCACGGTCCGAAGCCTAATCCGTTCCGGCCGGTCGCCGGGGGTGCGGTCCATGGACCGAGACGTGGGGCGAGACGCGGGCACGGCATGGTCCCAACAGCCGCTGTTCCGGTAGCTGTTGACGGTGGTGTGAGAACTTCTGCTGTTTTGATTGACCGGTGTGTTGTATAAATGCAACACTCTGCTGCATGAGGAAAGCGCGTACGTCCGAGGATCAGGGGATCCGGATCCACAACCGGCTCGCGATGCTGCGGGCCGAGCGGGGCTGGTCGCGGCGCGAACTCGCCGAGGCCACCGGCGTCAACTACCAGACGATCGGCTATCTGGAGCGAGGCGACTACAACCCGAGCCTCGAACTGGTCTTCCGCATCTGCGGCATCTTCGGGCTGCCCGTCGAGGCCGTCTTCTCCCCGCGTCCCTTCCCCCGGCTCTCCGGGGACGCCCTCACCTCCGGCGACTCCCCGGCCGCCGCGACTCCCCACGCCATACCAGCCTCCACGGAGGGGAACACACCATGAGGTTCAACACCCTGCTGCGCAACGACCGCCTCTTCCTGCTCGGGCAGACGGCCCCGGAGCCGCAGCTGCGCCGCCGCACCCGGCGCATCATGCTCGTCGTCCTGGCGCTCGCGGTGCCCGCCCTGCTGTTCGTCGCGTTGAGGTACGACCTGCGCCTCGGATTCCCGGTGCTGATCGGCCTGATCGTCCTGCAGGGGACGTTCCGGTGGCTCGCCTGGCGGGGCACCAGGGGGCTGACGCTCGCCCCCACCCACCTGCTCGACGAGCTGCAGCTCCAGCAGGTGCACAGCGCGTACCGGCGTGCCTACGGCGTCACGACGGCCGCTCAGGCGCTCGTCATCTTCGGTGCCTTCCCCCTCATCGCCCTCACGGACCAGCCCCATCCGCTCCGGATGTTCTTCATGGGCGGTTACCTGGTCCTGTTGATGATGGTCTGGATGCCCACGGCCGTCCTCGCCTGGCGCCTGGAGGACGAGGAGCCGGACGAGGAGCCCGACGGCGCGGCGGCCGCCCCTGCCTGACCCGCGCGGCCACGGCGCAGCGGCGCGCCCCGCCCAGCCCGCGACCCGCCGCGCGGCGGAACACCGTCATCGTCAGGTGCGCGCGGCCACGTTTCGGGCAGGCTTGATCGCATGAGCGATCCTCGGAATCTGGCAGGAGCGCTACGGGAGGCGGTACGCGGCGAGGTCTCCTCCGCCGTCGCGAGCCGGGCGCTGATGACCATGGACGCGTCGAACTACCGGCGGGTGCCGGACGCGGTCGTCGTGCCCCGCGACGCCGACGACGTCGCCGCGACGCTCGCCGTCTGCCGCGAGCACGAAGTGCCGGTCGTCGCGCGGGGTGCGGGCACCTCGATCGCCGGGCAGGCGACGGGCACCGGCGTGGTGCTCGACTTCACCCGCCATATGAACCGGATCCTGGCCGTTGACCCGGACGCCCGCACGGCGGTCGTCCAGCCCGGCGTCATCTGCGACGACGTGCGCCGCGCCGCGGGACCGCACGGGCTGACGTTCGGCCCCGATCCCTCCACCCACAACCGCTGCACGATCGGCGGCATGATCGGCAACAACTCGTGCGGCTCCCACTCGGTGGCCTGGGGCACGACCGCCGACAACGTGCACGCGCTGGACGTCCTCACCTATGCCGGGGAGCGCGCCCGCCTCGCCCCGGAACGGCGCGGAGGCACGGGTCCCGCCGAGGTCCCCGACCGCCTCCGCGAGGGGGCCGCGCGGATCGTGGACCGCCATCTCGCCCGGCTGCGTACCGGCTTCCCCGACCTCCCCCGCCGTATCTCCGGCTACGCCCTCGACGCGCTCCTGCCCGAGAACGGCACCGACTGGGCGCGCGCCTTCACGGGCAGCGAGGGCACGCTCGGGGTGCTGACCGAGGCGGTGGTGAAGCTCGTGCCCGCGCCCGGCGCGCGCGTGCTGGCCGTGCTGGCGTACGAGGACGAGGGCGCGGCGGCCGACGCGGCGCACACCCTCCTCCCGTACGGCCCCCTGACCGTCGAGGGCATGGCCTCCGACCTCGTGCCCGGGGCGGCCGGGGCCCGCCTGCCGAAGGGCGGGGCGTGGCTCTTCGCCGAGGTCGGCGGCGATACGGCGGAGGAGGCTCGGGCGCGCGCCGAGGAGCTGTGCCGGACGGCGGCCGTGGCCACCACGGACCATGCGCTCGTCACCGACCCGGCCGGGCAGCGGGCGCTGTGGCGCATCCGCGAGGACGCGTCGGGCACGGCGACGCGGATGCCGGACGGCAGTGAGGCGTGGCCGGGCTGGGAGGACTGCGCGGTCCCGCCCGCCCGGCTCGGCGGGTATCTGCGGGACTTCCGGGAGCTGATGACCCAGCACGGCCTGCGCGGCACCCCGTACGGGCACTTCGGCGACGGCTGCATCCACATCCGGATCGACTTCGACCTGCTCAGCGAGGAGGGCAAGCGGCGTTTCCGGGCGTTCTCCGTGGACCTCGCCGACCTCGTCGTCACGCACGGGGGCTCCCTCTCCGGCGAGCACGGCGACGGGCAGGCGCGCGCGGAACTGCTGCCGCGGATGTACGGGGACGAACTGGTCGGCGCCTTCGAGGAGTTCAAGGATCTGTGGGACCCGGCGAACGGGCTGAACCCCGGAATCCTCGCTCGCCCCCACCGGCTCGACGAGAACCTCCGCTTCGAGGTCCTGCCGCGCGAGCCCGTCGACGTCACCTTCGGATACCCGCACGACGGCGGGGACTTCTCGGCGGCGGTGCGCCGCTGCGTCGGCGTCGCCAAGTGCCGTACGACGTCGGTGAGCGGGGCGGCGGTGATGTGCCCGTCGTTCCGGGCGACCGGCGAGGAGCAGCACTCCACGCGCGGGCGGGCGAGGCTGCTGCACGAGATGCTCGGCGGCGAGGTCGTCACGGGCGGCTGGCGCTCGGAGGAGGTCCGGGAGGCGCTGGACCTGTGCCTGTCGTGCAAGGGCTGCCGGTCCGACTGCCCGGTGGGCGTCGACATGGCCACGTACAAGGCCGAGTTCCTGCACCACCACTACGAGGGCCGGGTGCGGCCCGCGGCACACTACGCGATGGGGTGGCTTCCGGTCTGGCTGCGCTCGGCGGCCGCGCTGCGGCTGAGCGGGGTGGCCAACGCGGCCGCGCGGACAGGGCCGTTGGCGGGTCTGGCGAAGCGGCTCGGCGGCATCGCCCCCGAGCGGACGATCCCGGAACTGGCCCCCGAGCCGTTCACGCGGTGGTGGCGGGCCCGGACGGCGGCGGAGACGGCCGCGCCCGGCGCCTCCCCGGACGGGCGGCCCACCGTCCTGCTGTGGCCCGACACCTTCACCAACTACCTCTCCCCGTCCGTCGGCAGCGACGCCGTCGCCGTACTCGAAGCGGCCGGTCTCCGGGTCGTCCTGCCGCAGAAGGGCGTGTGCTGCGGGCTGACCTGGGTCTCGACCGGACAGCTCGACCGGGCCCGCAAGGTCATGCGGCGCACGCTCGACGCCATCGCTCCCGCCCTCGACGCGGGACTCCCCGTCGTGGGGCTCGAACCGAGCTGCACGGCGGCCCTGCGGACCGACCTGCCGGAGCTGGTGGGCGGGGAGGACCCCCGGGCGGAACGGCTCGCCTCGTCCGTCATCACCTTCGCGCAGGCGCTGGACCAGCTCGCCCCCGACTGGGATCCGCCCCGTATCGACCGCCCCGTCGCCGGACAGACCCACTGCCACCAGCACGCGGTCCTCGGTGACGAGGCCGACCGCACGCTCCGCCGACGCGCCGGTCTCACCGGCGAGTTGAGCGGCGGCTGCTGCGGCCTCGCGGGCAACTTCGGCTTCGAAAGCGGACATTACGACGTGTCACGCGCCTGCGCCGAGGAACAACTCCTCCCCGCCGTGCGGTCGGCCGCACCCGGGACAGAGATCCTCGCCGACGGCTTCTCCTGCCGGACACAGCTCACCGGACTCGGAGCCCGGCCCGGACGCCATCTCGCCGAGGTGCTGGCGGACGGTCTGAGAAATTCACGGAACGACTGAACCCGACGGCCCGGTACAACGTCTGAGGAATAGGCGGGACGAACGTCCCGCCTATTTTCCGTTCGTGCAGATCTGAACAACCCATATTTCTCCGGGGAATTCTTTGACGCGGGGGCGGGCAGCGTTCTAGCGTTTCCCGACATCGCATCTCCGCAAGCCAGTTGGGCTCTCGGACCGAGGCATGGACGCATGCGCTCGTATGCCCTTTTCAGGCCTGCTCGAATTCTTTCCCGCAGAAGTGGAGTCACCCCCCATGAGAATTGCGTTTTCGCGTCGCGGTGCCCAGCGCATAGCCGCCGCGGGTCTGGCATCGGCCGCCGCGGCGGCTCTGCTCGCCGCCGCCGCCCCCGCGGCGCAGGCCGGCACGTCCTCGGACGGTGAGCGCTCCAAGCCGAGCGCCCGCATCATCGGCGGCGGCGACGTGTCCAACGACGCGTACCCCTTCATGACGGCCCTCCTCGAGAAGGGCTCCGGCAACGCGCTCAAGCGGCAGTTCTGCGGCGGCAGCCTCATCAACCAGAGCGTCGTGATGACCGCGGCCCACTGCGTCGAGGGCATGGACGCAAAGGACCTGCAGGTGGCCGTAGGCCGCACCCAGCTCTCCGACTCCGACCAGGGCCAGATCCGCAACGCCCGTAAGTCCACGGGCGAGGGCGACCCCGGCGGCATCACCGTCCACCCCCGCTACACCAAGGGCGACGCGGCCTACGACATGGCCTTCATCGAGCTGGCCAAGCCGGTGAAGGGCATCGCCCCCGTCAAGCTCCCCACCCCGGGCACCGACGCCCTGATCCGTCCGGGCGCCAAAGCCACGGTCACCGGATGGGGCAACACCGACACCGACATGCCGCACTTCCCGGACCGGCTGCGCGAGGTGAAGGTGCCGCTGCTCTCGCACGACGAGTGCAAGGTGAGCTACGACAGCTACAACAGCAAGGTCAACATCTGCGCCGGCGTCGAGGGCAAGGACTCCTGCCAGGGCGACAGCGGCGGCCCGATGTTCCGCAACGTTCCGGGCCGCGAGCAGCCGTTCCAGATCGGCATCGTCTCCTACGGTGACGGCTGCGCCGCGCAGGGCGCCCCGGGCGTCTACACCTCGGTCAGCTCCGCCAAGCTCTGGGACACGCTGTCCGAGTCGCCCGAGGGCAAGAAGATCGCGGCGAAGCTCGGCCGCGGCCGCTGACCCGGCCCCCGTGAGCAACCCGGCTGACCGTCCGACCGGTTGACCGGATCACCAGCCCGAAGGCCATCGGCCCATCGGTCCATCGGCACAGCGCGCGCCTCCCCGCATGCGCTGTGCCGATGGGGTTCTGGTTCGGGTCGCTCGGTCGGTCTTCTGCCGTTGCCCCGCCGTCGTTCGTCCCGCGCCTGCGGCGCAGAGATCGAGCATCGGGGTTGGAGGAGCCCGGCTGAGGCCGGACGTCCGCACTGCGGTGGGCGATCGGCCGAGGTCGCGGCGGGCTCGCTCGACGTGCCGCTCCCTCCGGCACCTGTGGTGAAATCGCTTGCCCTGATGCTTGCTTCCGGTCAAGCATTCCGAAAACGGGCCGCCGGGTGCCGTCCCGTATCGACGACCCGGCCTGTCGCGCAACCTGACGCCGGACGTTCCTGTGAAAGCCGAGGCGAGCCGAGCCCCTGCCCGCTCCGATGCTCACGTAACCCGCCACCGGCGGGCACGTCGGCGTGGTTCGTGCATGTGGCACCGTTCGTCGGCGTCCCGCCCGCGTTCGACGATCACACGGTCAGGTCCTCCCCGCCGCGTCGGATGCTCCGCGCAACGCACGCGAGGCGTGCGGACAGGCGTGGCCCCGGCACGCGGCGGACCGCAGAGCCTAGGCTGCGGCCCATGTTGCTGGAGCACCGTGGTGAGCGGCCCGTCGTACCGGAGTCGGCCTACGTCGCGCCCTCGGCCGTGCTGTGCGGGGCGGTCGTCCTCGGGGAGCGGGCGCGGGTGCTGCACGGGGCGGTGCTCACCGCCGAGGACGGCGAGATCCGGACCGGGGCGGACGTCGTCGTCATGGAGAACGCGCTCGTGCGCGGGCGCGCAGGTCACCCGGCCGCGCTGGGCGACGCCGTCCTGATCGGGCCGCACGCCCACGTCAACGGCGCCGCCGTGGAGGACGAGGTCTTCGTCGCGACGGGCGCCTCGCTGTTCCCCGGCGCGGTCGCGGGCGCCGGCGCCGAACTCCGCATCCACAGCGTGCTCCACGTCAACTCCCGCCTCGCGCCCGGCACCGTCGTGCCCATCGGCTGGATCGCCGCGGGCGACCCCGCGCAACTCTTCCCGCCCGAACGGCACGAGGAGCTGTGGGAGGTGCAGCGCGAGCTCGACTTCCCGGTGACGGTCCAGGGGGTGCCGCGCGGGACCCCCATGCGCGAGATCATGGCGCTGCAGTCCGCCTTCTACGGGGCGCATCGCGACGACCGGATCGTCGACGGCTGAGCGCGGAACCGTCGGCCGAGCGCGGGCCATCGGGCGGACCACGGAACCGTCGGCCTGAGCGCGGGGCCATCGGGCGCATCGGGCTGGCCGCGGGAACCGCCCGCCTGAGCGGGGGGCGTCCACGCCGAGCGCGGACCGGTCGAAAGCGGGCCTCGAGCCCGTAGTCCGATACGCCCGATATGGCGCCGTACGCGGCAACCGGCCGGAGACGGGCGGCGCTTGACCCCTCCTGATGCCTCTCCGTACGCCCTTGCTCGGCAAAGAAAATGCAAGCGTGCTTGCTTGTTTCTCCGGGTCCTGCCACGCTGCTGCTCACCGACGCCGCCGCGGGCTGCCCGCTGACACGGCGTCACCGTGCTGTCCCGCAGAACACCGGTATTCGACGAGTCGGCGCGAGCCGACGAGGGGAGCGCACCGTGGCCGATCCGGGAGCCGTGGTCGACGATCTGCACGCCGAGGGGGAGGACCTCGACCGGCTCGTGGCGGGGCTCGGCCCCGAGCAGTGGGCCACCCCCACTCCTGCCCCCGGCTGGACCGTCGCGCACCAGATCGCGCACCTCGCCTGGACCGACGAGCAGGCCGTGAAGTCCGCAACCGAGCCCGAGGCCTTCGCCCGCGAGGCCGAGAAGGCGATGGCCGCACCGGACACCTTCGTCGACGAGGCCGCGGCGCGCGGAGCCCAGGACCCGCCCGCGGAACTGCTGAAGCGCTGGCGCGCGGGCCGTGCGGCCGTGCGGGCCGCGCTCTCCGCGCACCCGACGGACGTACGGATGCCCTGGTTCCTCACCAGGATGAGCGTCGCGTCGATGGCGACCGGCCGGCTGATGGAGACCTGGGCCCACGGGCAGGACATCGCCGACGCGCTGGGTGTCCGCCGCACCCCGACGGACCGGCTGCGCCATGTCGCCAGGATCGGCGTCCGCGCCCGCGACTACGGCTACTTCATGCGCGGCGAGACCCCGCCCGCCGAAGAGTTCCGCGTCGAACTCACCGCCCCCGACGGGACGTTGTGGACCTACGGACCGGAGGATGCCGCGCAGCGCGTCACCGGCACCGCGCTCGACTTCTGTCTGCTCGCCACGCAGCGCGCGCACCGCGCCGACCTCGCCCTGCGCGCCGAAGGGGCGGACGCCGACCACTGGCTCGACATCGCCCAGGCCTTCGCGGGACCGCCGGGACAGGGCCGCGAGCCGGGACGGTCCGGCCCCGGCGGGCAGGGCGGAGGCGCGGCGTGACCTCCAACGGCCCGGCCCTCGGCGACCCGGCCGCCGCACCCCTCCGGATCGGCAACGCCTCCGGCTTCTACGGAGACCGGTTCGACGCCGTCCGCGAGATGCTCACCGGCGGCTCGCTCGACATTCTCACCGGGGACTACCTCGCCGAGCTGACCATGCTCATCCTCGGCCGCGACCGCATGAAGGACCCGAACCTCGGCTACGCCAAGACCTTCCTGCGGCAACTCGAGGAAGGGCTCGGCCTGGCCGTCGACCGCGGCGTGCGGATCGTCACCAACGCGGGCGGGCTCAACCCGGCCGGACTGGCGGACGCCGTAAGGGAGTTGGCCGACCGCGTCGGGATCCCCGTACGCGTCGCCCACGTCGAGGGTGACGATCTGCGCGAGGCCCGCGACTGGGGCCCCGGCGTGCTGACCGCCAACGCCTATCTCGGCGGCGCCGGCATCGCCGCGTGCCTGCGCGCGGGAGCAGACGTCGTCGTCACCGGCCGCGTCACCGACGCCGCCCTCGTCACCGGCCCCGCCGCCGCTCACTTCGGCTGGTCGGCCGACGACGTCGACGCCCTCGCGGGCGCCGTCGTCGCGGGCCACGTCCTGGAGTGCGGTACGCAGGCCACCGGCGGCAACTACGCGTTCTTCACCGAGCACGACGTACGCCGCCCCGGGTTCCCGCTCGCCGAGATCCACGCGGACGGCTCGTCCGTCATCACCAAGCACCCGGGCACCGGGGGCGCCGTGACCACCGGCACCGTCACCGCGCAGCTCCTCTACGAGACAGCGGGCCCCCGCTACGCCGGACCCGACGTGACCGCGCGCCTGGACTCCGTACGGCTCACGCAGGAGGGCCCGGACCGGGTCCGGATCGACGGAGTGCGCGGGGAGGCGCCGCCGCCGACGCTCAAGACCGGCCTCACCCGGATCGGCGGCTGGCGCAACGAGGTCGTGTTCGTCCTCACCGGCCTCGCCGTCGAGGACAAGGCCGCGCTCGTGAAGGACCAGATGGAGGCGGCCCTCGCCGAACGGCGCCCCGCCGAGGTGCGCTGGACCCTCGCCCGTACGGACCGGGCCGACGCGGACGTGGAGGAGGAAGCCAGCGCCCTGCTGCGGCTGGTGGTCCGCGACCCCGACGCGGACGCCGTCGGCCGGGCGGTGAGCGGCGCCGCCATCGAACTGGGCCTGGCCGGTTACCCCGGCTTCCACGTCACCGCTCCGCCCGGCAAGGGCTCCCCGTACGGGGTCTTCGAGGCGGTCTTCGTCGACGCCGCGGAGGTCCCCCACACGGCGGTGCTGCCGGACGGGCAGCGCATGACCCTGCTCCCCGCCCAGGAGACCCGGGACCTCGCCGAACCCGAACAGCCCTCCCTGCCCGAGCCGTTGCCGCCAGGACCGGTGCGCCGCGCCGCGCTCGGCCTGGTCGCCGGTGCCCGCAGCGGCGACAAGGGCGGCAGCGCCAACGTCGGGGTGTGGGCACGATCGGAGGAGGCGTGGCGCTGGCTCGCGCACACCCTCACCGAGGAACGCTTCCGCGCACTGCTGCCCGAGACACGGGACCTGCCCGTCACCCGCCACGCCCTGCCCAACCTCCGCGCACTCAACTTCACCGTCGACGGGCTCCTCGGCGAAGGCGTCGCCTCCCAGGCCCGCTTCGACCCGCAGGCCAAGGCGCTGGGGGAGTGGCTGCGCTCACGCCACCTGGACATCCCGGAGGTATTGCTGTGACCGTCCTCGCGTCCGCCCTCGACCCGACGGGCGCCGACCACACCGCGCACCGCGAGGCGATGCTCGCCAAGCTCGCCGAGCTGGAGACCGAGCACGCCAAGGCGGTGGAGGGAGGCGGCGAGAAGTACGTCGCCCGTCACCGCAAGCGCGGGAAGCTGCTGGCGCGCGAGCGCATCGAGCTGCTGCTCGACCCGGACACGCCGTTCCTGGAGCTGTCGCCGCTCGCCGCCTGGGGCAGCGACTACAAGGTCGGCGCCTCCATGGTCACCGGCATCGGCGTCGTCGAGGGCGTCGAATGCGTGGTGACGGCGAGCGACCCGACCGTACGCGGCGGGGCCAGCAACCCGTGGACGCTGAAGAAGGCGCTGCGCGCGCACGAGGTCGCGTTCGCCAACCGGCTCCCGCTCGTCAGCCTCGTGGAGTCCGGCGGCGCCGACCTGCCGAGCCAGAAGGAGATCTTCATTCCGGGCGGGGCGGTGTTCCGGGACCTGACCCGGCTCTCGGCGGCCGGGATCCCCACGATCGCGGTGGTGTTCGGCAACTCGACGGCCGGGGGCGCGTACGTGCCCGGCATGTCCGACCACGTGATCATGGTCAAGGAGCGGTCGAAGGTCTTCCTCGGCGGGCCGCCGCTGGTCAAGATGGCGACCGGTGAGGAGAGTGACGACGAGTCGCTGGGCGGCGCGGAGATGCACGCCCGTACCTCCGGCCTCGCCGACTACTTCGCCGTGGACGAGCCCGACGCGCTGCGCCAGGCCCGGCGCGTCGTCGCCCGCCTCAACTGGCGCAAGACGTACGGCAGTCCGCCGGTCGCCGAGCCGCCGAAGTACGACGAGGACGAACTCCTCGGCATCGTCCCCGGCGACCTGAAGGTGCCCTTCGACCCGCGAGAGGTCATCGCCCGAGTCGCCGACGGCTCCGACTTCGACGAGTTCAAGCCGCTCTACGGGCCGAGCCTGGTGACGGGCTGGGCCGCGCTCCACGGCTATCCGGTCGGCATCCTCGCCAACGCGCAGGGCGTGCTGTTCAGCGAGGAGTCCCAGAAGGCCGCCCAGTTCATCCAGCTCGCCAACCAGCGCGACATCCCGCTGGTCTTCCTGCACAACACCACCGGCTACATGGTCGGCCGGGAATACGAGCAGGGCGGCATCATCAAGCACGGCTCGATGATGATCAACGCGGTGTCCAACTCGAAGGTCCCGCATCTGTCCGTGCTGATGGGCGCGAGCTACGGCGCCGGCCACTACGGCATGTGCGGCCGCGCCTACGACCCGCGATTCCTTTTCGCCTGGCCCAGCGCCAAGTCGGCCGTCATGGGACCGCAGCAGCTCGCCGGTGTGCTGTCGATCGTCGCGCGGGAGTCGGCGGCGGCCAAGGGGCAGCCGTACGACGACGAGGCGGACGCGGCGCTGCGCGCCATGGTGGAGCAGCAGATCGAGTCGGAGTCGCTGCCCATGTTCCTGTCCGGCCGGCTGTACGACGACGGGGTCATCGATCCACGCGACACCCGCACCGTCCTCGGCCTCTGCCTGTCGGCCATCCACACCGCCCCCGTCGAAGGCGCCCGCGGCTTCGGCGTCTTCCGGATGTGAGGCAGCTGATGACGAGCCATGCGACGACCGCATCGACCCGAGGGGCCCAGGTGATCCAGTCCGTCCTCGTCGCCAACCGTGGCGAGATCGCCCGCCGCGTCTTCCGCACCTGCCGCGAACTGGGCGTCGCCACCGTGGCCGTGTACGCCGACCCGGACGCCGGCGCTCCGCACGTGCAGGAGGCGGACGCGGCCGTACGGCTGCCCGGCAGCGCGCCGACCGAGACCTATCTGCGCGGTGACCTGATCGTGAAGGCCGCCCTGGCCGCGGGCGCGGACGCCGTCCACCCCGGCTACGGATTCCTGTCGGAGAACGCCGGGTTCGCCCGGGCCGTCCTCGACGCGGGCCTGACGTGGATCGGCCCGTCGCCGGAGGCCATCGAGGCCATGGCCTCCAAGACGCGCGCCAAGGAGCTGATGCGCGAGGCGGGCGTCCCGCTGCTCGCGCCCGTCGACCCGGACGCCGCCACCGAGGCCGATCTGCCGCTGCTGGTGAAGGCGGCGGCGGGAGGCGGCGGGCGCGGTATGCGCGTCGTCCGCGAACTCGGCGCTCTGCCCGAGGAGTTGAAGGCGGCTGCCGCCGAGGCCGCGTCCGCCTTCGGCGACGGCGAGGTCTTCGCCGAGCCGTACGTCGAGCGCGGCCGCCACGTCGAGGTGCAGATCCTCGCCGACGGCGACGGCACCGTGTGGGCGCTGGGCACCCGCGACTGCTCGCTCCAGCGTCGCCACCAGAAGGTGATCGAGGAGGCCCCCGCCCCCGGTCTGGACGACGCACTGCGGCACAGCCTGCACACGTCGGCCGCCGAGGCCGCGCGCGCCATCGGCTACACCGGCGCCGGCACGGTCGAGTTCCTGGTCTCCGCCGACGGGCGCCCGTACTTCCTGGAGATGAACACGCGCCTCCAGGTCGAACACCCGGTGACGGAGGAGGTGTTCGGGCTCGACCTCGTCGCCCTGCAGCTCCGGGTCGCCGAGGGCGGGCTGCTGGCCGAGGTGCCGCCGCAGCCCTCGGGCCACGCCATCGAGGCACGGCTGTACGCGGAGGACCCCGCGCGCGGATGGCAGCCGCAGACGGGCGTGCTGCACCGCTTCGCCGTCGAGCAGCCCGCGGGCGGGAACGGCGGTCTGCGCGTCGACTCCGGCTACGCGGACGGCGACGAGATCGGCGTCCACTACGACCCGATGATCGCCAAGGTCATCGCCTGGGCCCCGACGCGCGCCGAGGCGGTGCGCAAGCTCGCCCGTGCCCTGGAGCGTGCCCACGTCCACGGGCCCGTCACCAACCGCGACCTGCTCGTCCGCTCCCTGCGCCACCCGGACTTCGGCGACGTCGGGTTCGACACCGGCTGGCTGGAGCGGAAGCTGTCCGGGCTCACCGAGGACGGCACCGGCCCGTCCGCGCCGGGCCCGTCGTCGCCCGCACGGCTCGCCGCCCTGGCCGCAGCGCTCGCGGACGCCGCGGCGCGGTCGGGGGAGCCGGGCGGAACCGTCGCCGCGCCCACGACCGCCGCCGCACCCACGGCCGTTGCCCCGCCCACGGCCGCCGCGCCCGCGGCCGCTGCCCCGACCACGACCGTCGCCTCCCGCCTCGGCGGCTGGCGCAACGTCTCCTCCCGGCCCCAGACCAAGCGGTACCGCGGCGAGCCCGACGGCACCGAGCACGAGGTCCGCTACCGCCTCACCCGCGACGGCCTGACTGCGGACGACTGCCCCGGCGTACGGCTGCTCGCCTCGGCACCGGACCGGGTCGTGCTCGAAGCCGACGGCGTACGGCGGGAGTTCCGCGTCGCCTCCTACGGCACGCGCGTGCACGTCGACTCCGCCGTCGGTTCCTTCGCCTTCACCGCCCTGTCCCGCTTCCCCGAACCCACTGCCCGTACCGAGCCCGGGTCACTGCTCGCGCCGATGCCGGGCACGGTGATCCGCGTGGCGGAGGTCGCGGTCGGGGACACCGTCGCCGCCGGTCAGCCGCTGCTGTGGCTGGAGGCGATGAAGATGGAGCACAAGGTCTCGGCACCCACCGCCGGAACGCTCACCGAACTCCAGGCCGTACCGGGCCGCCAGGTCGAGGTCGGTGCGCTCCTCGCCGTCGTCACCGAAGCACCCGACGGCGCAGCCCCGCCGGATGACACCGCGCGGTCCGACGACACCCCTCGGCCCGACGACACCGCCCGGCCCGCCGGGACGTAAGCCGTACGTCCCGGCCGGGACGTCAGCCTCCGTCACGGCGGCCGACCCCCGAACTCCCGTGTCCCGCACCCCTCATGCACAGCGCCGCCCCACCCCGTCACCCCGACCGAGGAGGAGTCCCGCATGACCGCCGTCATCGAGTCCGCCGAGCACCAGGACCTCCGCGCCGCCGTCGCCGCACTCGGCGCCCGCTACGGACACGACTACTTCAGCACCGTCACCCGCGAGGGCCGGCACACCGACGAACTCTGGGCCGAGGCCGCCAAACTGGGCTACCTCGGCGTCAACCTCCCCGAGGAGTACGGCGGCGGGGGCCGCGGCATCGTCGAGCTGTCCATCGTCCTGGAGGAGCTGGGCGCCGCCGGCTGCCCGCTGCTGATGATGGTCGTCTCCCCGGCCATCTGCGGCACCGTCATCGCCCGCTTCGGCACCGATGAGCAGAAGCGGAAGTGGCTGCCCGGGCTCGCCGACGGCAGCAAGCTGATGGCGTTCGGCATCACCGAGCCCGACGCCGGCTCCAACTCCCACCGCATCGTCACCACCGCCCGCCGCGACGGGACCGACTGGCTGCTCACCGGCCGCAAGGTCTTCATCTCCGGGGTCGACTTCGCCGACGCCACGCTGATCGTGGGCCGCACCGAGGACGCCCGCACCGGCAAGCTCAAGCCCTGCCTCTTCATCGTGGACCGCGACACTCCGGGCTTCCGGTACAACCCCATCGACATGGAACTCTCCGCGCCGGAGAAGCAGTTCGAGCTGGTGCTGGACGACGTCCGGCTGCCCGCCGACGCGCTTGTCGGCGACGAGGACGCGGGGCTCCTGCAGCTCTTCGCCGGGCTCAACCCCGAGCGCATCATGACCGCCGCCTTCGCCCTCGGCATGGGCCGCAACGCGCTCGCCCGGGCCCTCGACTACGCCAGGACCCGTACGGTCTGGAAGGACCCGATCGGCGCCCACCAGGCCATCGCCCACCCCCTCGCCCAGGCGCACATCGAGATCGAGCTGGCCCGCCTCATGACGCAGAAGGCGGCCCATCTCTACGACGCGGGCGACGACATGGGCGCGGGCGAGGCCGCCAACATGGCCAAGTACGCGGCCGCCGAGGCCGCCGCCCGCGCCGTCGACCAGGCCGTGCACACCCTCGGCGGCAACGGCCTCACCCGCGAGTACGGCCTCGCCAAGCTGATCACCGCGTCCCGCGTGGCCCGGATCGCCCCCGTCAGCCGGGAGATGATCCTCAACTTCGTGTCCCACCAGACCCTCGGTCTCCCCAAGTCGTACTGACCCAGGGGACGGCGGGGCCCCCGCCGCCGCACCGCCCGGCACCACGCTCCCGGCGCCGGACCCGGTACTCGTCCGTCACGAGGCCCGGGTCCCGCCCACCCCTCGTCCCGCACCGACGTCGAAAGGGATCGCCATGGTGTTCCGCAGTGAGTACGCCGATGTCCCGCCTCTCGACCAGCCCATCCACGACGCCGTCCTCGGCCGGGCCGCCGAGTTCGGCGAGCTGCCCGCGCTGATCGACGGCGTCGACGGCACCACCCTCAGCCATGCCCGGCTCGACCGCTTCACCCGCCGCATAGCGGCCGCCTTCGCCGAGACCGGCGTGCGCAAGGGCGACGTCCTGGCCCTGCACAGTCCCAACACCATCGCCTTCCCCGCGGTCTTCTACGGGGCCACGCGCGCCGGCGCCGCCGTCACCACCGTCCATCCCCTGGCCACCGCCGAGGAGTTCGCCCGCCAGCTCCGCGACAGCCGGGCGCGGTGGATCGTCACCGTCTCGCCGCTCCTGGAGACCGCCCGCCGGGCGGCCGAGGCGGCGGGCGGCGTACGGGAGATCTTCGTCTGCGACACCGCCGACGGACACCGCTCCGTCCTCGACATGCTCTCCTCGACGGCGCCCGAGCCCGAGATCACGATCGACCCGGCCGAGGACCTGGCCGCCCTGCCGTACTCCTCCGGGACGACCGGCATCCCCAAGGGCGTGATGCTGACCCACCGCAACATCGCCACCAACCTCACCCAGCTCGGCGCGCTGGTCCCCAGCGGACCCGGCGACCGGGCCCTGGCCGTCCTCCCGTTCTTCCACATCTACGGCCTCACGGCCCTCCTCAACGCACCGCTGCGCACCGGCGCCACGGTCGTCGTCCTGCCCCGCTTCGACCTCGACCAGTTCCTGGCCGCCATCGAGAAGCACCGGGTCAACGCCCTCTACGTCGCCCCGCCCATCGTGCTCGCGCTCGCCAAGCACCCGGCCGTCGACCGCCACGACCTGTCGTCGCTGGAGTACATCGTCTGCTCGGCGGCACCGCTCGACGCCGAACTGGCCACGGCCTGCTCGCGCCGCCTGGGGCTCCCCCCGGTCATGCAGGCGTACGGGATGACCGAACTCTCCCCGGGCACCCACGTCGTCCCCCGCCACGCGCGCGACGCCCCGCCCGGAACCGTCGGCAAGCTGATCCCGAGCACGCGGATGCGGCTGGTCTCCCTCGACGACCCCGGGCAGGACGCCGGGCCCGGCGAGGAGGGCGAGATCGTCATCAAGGGCCCCCAGGTGATGAAGGGCTACCTCGGGCGGCAGGAGGCCACCGCCGCGATGGTCGACGAGGACGGCTGGCTGCACACCGGCGACGTGGGCCGCGTGGACGACGACGGCTGGCTCTTCGTCGTCGACCGCGTCAAGGAGCTGATCAAGTACAAGGGCTACCAGGTCGCGCCCGCTGACCTGGAGGCCGTCCTGCTCACCCACGACCGGATCGCGGACGCTGCCGTGATCGGGGTGACGGACGGCGACGGCAACGAGATCCCCAAGGCGTACGTCGTGCCCCAGCAGGGGGCGGCGATCACCGACGAGGAGGTCATGGCGTACGTTGCCGAGCGGGTCGCGCCGTACAAGAAGGTGCGCCGGGTCGAGTTCCTCGACACGGTGCCCCGCGCCGTGAGCGGCAAGGTGCTCCGGCGCGAACTGCGGGACCGGGAAAGGAGTTCAGCGCCCTCATGACACGGAAGACGGATGCGGCGAACAGGCCGGAGGACGCGGCGGAGCAGGCCGTGCCCGCGGACGATGCGGACCGGCCGCTGGTCCACATCTCCCGCGAGCGCGGCATCACCACCCTGACCCTCGACTCGCCGCGCAACCGCAACGCGCTCTCCTCCCGCCTGGTGACCGAGCTGTACGCGGGCCTGGAGGCGGCCGCAGCCGACGAGGAGACGCGGGCCGTCGTCCTGACCCACACCGGCACCACCTTCTGCGCGGGCGCCGACCTCAGCGAGGCGACGTCGGGCGCGGCCGGGACGGCCGCACCGCTCGGCCTCGCCCGGCTCATGCGCACCATCGTGGAGCTGCCGAAGCCCGTCGTCGCCCGGCTGACCGGCCACGCGATGGCCGGCGGCATGGGCCTCCTGGGCTCCTGCGACATCACCGTGGCGGCGGATGGCGCCCGCTTCGCGTTCACCGAGGCGCGGCTGGGGCTCGCCCCCGCCGTGATCTCGCTGCCGCTGCTGCCCCGGCTCGACGCGCGGGCGGTGGGCCGCTACTACCTCACAGGCGAGAAGTTCGACGCGGCCGAGGCGGCCCGTATCGGCCTGCTGACGCTGGTCGCCGACGACGTGGACGCGGCGCTGGAACCGGTCCTCGAGGGCTTGCGCAAGGGCTCCCCGCAAGGCCTGGCCGAGTCGAAGAAGCTCGCGACCGCCGGGGTGCTGCGCGCCTTCGACCGGGACACCGAGGAACTGGCCGAGACCTCCGCCCGGTTGTTCACCTCGGAGGAGGCCCGCGAGGGCATGACGGCCTTCCTGGAGCGGCGGAGCCCGGTATGGGCGCGGTGACCGGCCGGGCAGCCGTACGCGACCCCAAGCAGGACCGCAGCCGGGCCACCCGGCAGCGCCTGCTGGAGGCCGCGGTGGCCTGCCTGGCCGAGCACGGCTGGAGCGGCAGCACGGTCATGGTCGTCGCCGAGCGGGCCGGGGTCTCCCGGGGCGCGGCCCAGCACCACTTCCCGACCCGCGAGGACCTGTTCACGGCGGCCGTCGGGCACGTGGCGGAGATGCGGTCGGGCGCGCTGCGCGAGTTCACCAGGGACCTGCCGGAGCCGGGGACGCCCACCCGCACCCTGATGATCGTCGAGCAGCTCGTCGACCTCTACACCGGTCCGCTGTTCCGCGCCGCGCTCCAGCTCTGGGTGGCCGCCTCGACGCTGCCGGACGACTCCCCGGCGGAGGCGGGCGGCGAGCCGCTGAAGAAGCGGGTGACCGCGCTGGAGGCCCGCGTGGGCCGCGAGACGCACCGGATGGCCGTGGAGCTGCTGGGCGCGGACGAGAGCCGGCCCGGCGTACGGGAGACCGTGCAGGGACTGCTGGACATGGCGCGCGGCCTGGGCCTGGCGAACCTGCTGACGGACGACGCGGCGCGCCGGGCCCGCGTCGTCGAGCAGTGGGCGGGGATCCTCGACGGGGCGCTGGACCGGGGCGGCCTGAGGGGCCTCTGATTCGGCCCGGGGCCGGCAGGGCCCGTGCTGAGGGGCCGCTGGGACACCGCGAGGGGCCGCTGGGACACAGCGCGAGGAGCCGCCGGGACACCGGGAGGGGCCGCCGGGCCACCGCGAGGAGCCGCCGTGAACGCGCTCACCCGCCCCCGGGAGCGGAGGCGGGTGAGCGAACGGACCGGACGGGTCAGGGGGTCAGCGGGCGAGGTCCTCGTAGCCCTCGATGGCGCGCGGGTCGCGCGCCGCGGGGCCGACATAGCGGGCCGAGGGCCGCACGAGCCGCCCCGTCCGCTTCTGCTCCAGGATGTGCGCGCTCCACCCGGCCGTACGGGCGCAGGTGAACATCGACGTGAACATGTGCGCCGGGACCTCCGCGAAGTCCAGCACGATCGCCGCCCAGAACTCGACGTTCGTGGCCAGGACGCGGTCGGGGCGCCGGTTGTGCAGCTCCTCCAGCGCGGCCCGCTCCAGGGCCTCGGCGACCTCGAAGCGCGGCGCGGCCAGCTCCTTGGCCGTACGGCGCAGGACGCGCGCCCGCGGGTCCTCCGCGCGGTAGACGCGGTGGCCGAAGCCCATGAGCCGCTCGCCCTTGTCCAGCGCCTGCTTCACGTACGCCTCGGCGTCGCCCGTCCGCTCGATCTCCTCGATCATGCCGAGGACGCGGGACGGGGCCCCGCCGTGCAGCGGGCCGGACATGGCACCCACGGCGCCGGACAGGGCCGCGGCGACGTCCGCGCCGGTCGAGGCGATGACGCGGGCGGTGAAGGTGGAGGCGTTCATGCCGTGCTCGGCCGCGGAGGTCCAGTAGGCGTCGACGGCCTTGACGTGCCGCGGGTCCGGCTCGCCGCGCCAGCGCTTCATGAAGCGCTCGACGACCGTGTCGGCCTTGTCGATCTCGCTCTGCGGGACCATCGGCAGGCCCTGGCCGCGCGCGGACTGCGCGACGTAGGACAGCGCCATGACCGCGGCCCGGGCAAGGTCTTCCCGCGCCTGGGCCTCGTCGATGTCGAGCAGCGGTTTCAGGCCCCACACGGGGGCGAGCATCGCGAGCGCCGACTGCACGTCCACCCGGATGTCGCCGGAGTGGACGGGGATCGGGAACGGCTCCGCGGGGGGAAGGCCGGGGTTGAAGCTGCCGTCGACCAGCAGGCCCCAGACGTTCCCGAACGAGACGTGGCCCACCAGATCCTCGATGTCCACGCCTCGGTAGCGGAGCGCGCCGCCTTCCTTGTCGGGTTCGGCGATCTCCGTTTCGAACGCGACGACTCCCTCGAGTCCGGGTACGAAGTCGGACATCTGGCGGCTCCTCGTGGTGTGGCCGGCACACGGGCCGGGCTCGCTCGTGGCGTGCGGCGCGGTGCGACCAGGCGGTCTGGCGGTCTGGAATCGGGTGGCCCCGGGCCGGGGATGTCCCGGCTCGGGGTGATACGGGCTCGGAGGGGTCCGGGTTCGGTGTCGTCCGGATCGGGGGTCGTCCGGGGTCGGGAGGGGGCCGGTTCGGTGGGGTCTGGGTTCGGGCTCCGGGTCGTCGGCGCCGGGCGGGTACGCGGCCTCGGCGGCGGCTCGCGGTCCGTACGGTCACCCCGGTGATGCCCCGCGAGGATGCTGCTCATCCCGGCCAGGGCGGGCGGGTCGGTTCACCGGTCGATGGAGCGTCCTTACAGGTCCTTATGAATCAGTACACGTCAGTACATGCCGGACCCGCCATCGCTCGGGTCTCCGACCGGCGATAGTGGTCCAGCCGAGAGTCTGGCGCGTCGGGCGGGCACGGGGAAGCGTGAGAAGCGGCACACCGTGCCGCAGCGGCCCAGGAGGGTTCACGCGGGCCCGTGGCGGGCAAACTCCGCCGGTGCACGGGCGGGCGCATGTGCAGACGCGGATGCGGAGGTGCGTGCCGCAGCCCGTGCGGCAGTACGAGCCGGTGCACGGAGTGCCGCGGGCGGGCACGCTGCGCGATCCACCGCTGGCGGGGCGGCGCGGCCCGAGAGGACGGGGCCTGAGCGCGGGCCCGGAGCCTGAGCGTGAGCCCGGGCGCGGGCCCGTGGGCAGCCCGAGGCGGGGCCTGAGGGCGGGCCCGAGGGCGGTGCCCGCCCGGTGGCCGTCCGGGCCGATGCTGCAAGATATGTGCGTGGCACACGTCGACCCGGAACACCCGATCAGGCTGGACCAGTCACCCCCGACCAGGCGGTCACTCGACCCGGCCGCCATGCGGGAGCACTACCGGGCGGAGGGGCTGGCTGAATCGGATGTCACCGCGGGCCCGATGGAACAGTTCGGCCGCTGGTTCGAGGAGACGGCGGCGAGCGGGATCTTCGAGCCGAACGCCATGATCGTCTCGACGTCGGACCCCACCACGCTGCGGCCCAGTTCGCGCACGGTGCTGCTGAAGCAGTTCGACGAGCGCGGCTTCGTCTTCTACACGAACTACGGCTCCCGCAAGGGCCGCGAACTCACCGCGAACGCCCAGATCTCGCTGCTCTTCCCCTGGCACCCGATCGCCCGCCAGGTGATCGTCGGCGGCACCGTGGAGCGCACGGGCCGCGACGAGACGGCCGCGTACTTCCGTACCCGGCCGCACGGATCGCAGCTCGGCGCCTGGGCGAGCACGCAGTCCTCGGTCGTCGCGTCCCGCGAGGAACTCGACCGGCTCTACGGCGACCTCGCCGACCGCTACCCGGAGGACGCCCAGGTCCCGGTGCCGCCGGAGTGGGGCGGCTACCGCGTCCGTCCCGAGACCGTCGAGTTCTGGCAGGGCCGCGCGAACCGCCTCCACGACCGCCTGCGCTACATCCGTACGCCGGATGGCGCATGGCGCGTGGAGCGCCTCTGCCCGTAGGGCGCCTCTGCCTGTGGGGTGCCTCTGTCCGTGGGGTGCCTCTGTCCGTGGGGCGCGGCCCGGGCCGAAGCCCGCAGCAGCCGGCTCGGAGTCGCCACAGGACCCTGTACGGACCCGACCCGACCCGACCGGCCCCGCCCCGCCCGGAGACGCAGACGACCCGCGGGCTTCTTCTCCTGCGCCGTAAGGCGCCAGGAGGCCGGTCGGACGTACCGGCAGCCCGCGGGTCGGGTGACTGCGTTGGGATCAGGCCGGCATGCACGGATATCTCCGCGCTGTCCGGCGGTGCGCTGAGCGCGACGACGGACTGCTAGCCCGCAGTCACCTCACGCGTCCGGATTTCATACATCTGCCGAACCACCTCCCTTCTCGTGTGCTCCACACGCTAGGCAGGCCCCCCGCCCCGCGACAACCCATTTCCGGCGCGCAACAATTTCCAGGAACACGGTGTGTGCTGCATCACGTTCCACTTGAATGATCCGACGTGCAGCACACGCAGCCACGTCGAGCAGGAGGTGCCAGGTGAACGCTTCCCGGCCTCCCGGCCCCACGCACCCGGCCGGCGGGGGTTCCGGCTCGCCGGGCCAGGGCTCGTCCGGGTCCTCAGGCCCGGGCCCGTCCGGTGCTTCGGGCCAGGGGGAAACCGCGGGCACGGCCGATGCGGCCGGGCCCTCCCAGGACCCCGCCGCGGCGCCCGACGCGACCGCCGCCGACGGCCCGCCGGCCGCCCCCGACGGTGGCCCGGCGCCCGCCGACCCCGCCGAACCGGCGCAGCAGCCCCCCGCGCACCCACGGCACTCCGAGGACACCGATCTGCTCACCGCGCTGCTGGACGGCATGGACGCGGCCCTCTGCGCGTTCGACGCGGAGGGCGTCGTCACCCACTGGAACCGCGAGGCGCAGCGCATCCTCGGCTGGAGCGCCGCGGAGGCGATCGGCCGCGACGGCCTCTCCGGCTGGGCGGTCCGGACGGCCGACGCCGACGAGGTCCAGAGCCGGCTGTTCTCGGCGATGACGGCCCCAGGGCGCCAGGTCCACGACTTCGCGCTGGTCACCAAGGACGGCGGCCGGGTCCTCGTCCGCACCCAGTTCGCGGGCGTGCACAGCGCCGACGGACGAGCGGCCGGCGTCTACTGCGCCTTCAGCGAGGTGCACGCCCAGATCGACCTGGAGCGGTCCATCGCGCTCAGCGAGGCCCTCTTCGACGCCGCGCCCTGGGGCGCCGTCCTCATCGACGCCGATCTGCGCCCGGCCGTCGCCAACGCGTACGCGGCGCGCGCCCTGCGCGTGGGGCGTACGGCGGTCCTCGGGCGCCCCCTGGGCGAGCTGCTGTCGCAGGGGCTCGAGGAGCTGGAGAGCGCGTTCCAGCACGTCATGGCCGAGGGCGCCCCGGCCGCGCCCGCCGACGTATGGGTCACGCTGCGCGGTCCCGACGGGCAGGGCGAGGGGGAGCGCCGGTGCTGGCGCAGCGGGTTCCTGAGGCTGGCGTCGCCGCTCGCGGAGGAACCGGTGCCGCTGGGCGTGAGCTGGTTCTTCCAGGACGTCACCGAGGCCAAGCACCTCGAGCAGGAGAACTCGGTCGTCCGCTTCCGGGCCAACCAGATGCAGCGCGCGGCCCGTACCGCCGCCGACTGCGAGGACCCCAGGGAGGCCGCCACCGTCTTCGTCGACTTCGCACTCGCGGGCTTCGCCGACCACGCGCTGCTCGACCTCGCGGCCACGGAGGACGAGCCGGTCCGGCTCGTCCGCGCCGCGGCCACCCCCGCGGGCTCAGGCGGCCCCTGCTCCCCGATCACGCACGGCGGTATCCCCGTCCGCTACGACGAGGGACACCCCGCACTGCAGGCGGTGGAGCGCACGGGGGCGGTGCGGGCGAGCGCCGACCCGCTGTACGGGGGCGGGGGGCGGCGCCAGGGCCGTACGGATCCGGGGCGCGGCGACGCGCCGGACGACGGTTCGGCGGCCGAGCGGGCCCGCCGCTGGGCGCGGGAGCGGCAGTGGCCGGAGGACTCGCTGCACGCCCTGTGCGTGGTGCTGCGCAGCCGCGGCCGGACGCTGGGTGTCCTCACGTTCCTGCGCTCGACGGGGCGGCGCTCCTTCGACCGGGCCGACGCGGCGTACGCGGAGGACGTCGCGTCGCGTGTGGCCGGAGCGCTCGACCTGTCGGACCACGTGCGCAAGGGGCGCGAGCGGGACTGACGGGCGCGCACGGGATCCCGTACGGGCTCGTCCGCTGTGCGCGAGCGGGCTCGTACGCGTACGCGCCCGCCTCTCGCGTCGCCTTCTCGGGTCACGTCTGCCGGAAGAAGATCCGGTCCGCGTACTCGGCGAACACCCGCCGGTTCCACTCGTGCCCGCCGTCCACGTTGCCCGAGCGCAGCAGGGGCGGCGCGATGCCCCGGCTCGACAGTTCACCCGCCGCCGTGGCCATGACGGCCTGCATCACGGCGCTGGTGACGACGGTCGACGCGGGGGCGAAGGGCGCGTCGATCCCCTCGGCGCTCAACTCGGCGTCGCCGACCGCGATCCTGCTGTCGATGACGAGGTCGCAGTGGTCCTTCAGGAACGTGCCGGACGGATGCCGGGAGCCGGTGCCGTCCGCGTACGCGACCGAGGTCAGGCCGATCACCGAGATGCCCGTCTCCCGGGCCTTGAGGGCCATCTCCACCGGGAGCTGGTTGCGCCCGGACAGCGAGATGATCACCAGGAGGTCCCCGGACCGGGCCGGACTGTTCTCCAGGACCGCCGACGCCAGGCCCTCGACGCGCTCCAGGGCACTGCCCAGCGTGGCGGGCACGACGTCCACGCCGACGGCGCCCGGCACGGTGAGCAGGTTCATCAGGCCGAGGCCGCCGGCGCGATAGACGACGTCCTGGGCGGGCAGCGAGGAGTGCCCGGCGCCGAACGCGAAGAGCCGCCCGCCGTCGGCCACGGTGTCGGCGACCATCTCCCCGGCGGCGGCGATGTTCGCGGCCTCCTCGTCGCGGACCAGCCGCAGCAGCTCGATGGCGGCGTCGAAGAACTGCCCGGCCAGCTTGCTCTCGCTCATCGCCGCGGGGGCCTTTCTCGTGAGTCGGTGACGGCTCCGGGGGATGGCCCGGATGTCCGGAGGGCGCGCGGTGTCGCACGCGGAACCGGCGCAGCACAGGTATGGACCGCCATAGGTACGTACCAGAGTGGCGCCGATCACGTTGGGGCCATCGCCGGTGCCCTGTCAATACCGCCTCCCGGCCGTCCGCGGGGTGCGGCGGGCGGGGTCTCGGCGCCGGTGGAGGCCCGGTCACGGTGCGGCGGCCGGGGACCGGGGGGTGCCCGGCTCGTCACGTACGGCCCGGCGCCGGGGTGTGCTGCCGTGCAGGGCGGGCCCGGTTGTCGGTGGGATGCGTCAGAATTGAGTTCAGGGCCACGGCACGACATACCGAGGGGCACGCATGTCCGGACTCATCGACACCACGGAGATGTATCTCCGCACCATTCTGGAGCTCGAGGAAGAAGGCGTGGTCCCGATGCGCGCCCGGATCGCCGAGCGGCTCGACCAGAGCGGCCCGACGGTCAGCCAGACCGTGGCGCGCATGGAGCGCGACGGCCTGCTCCACGTCGCGGGCGACCGGCACCTGGAGCTCACCGAGGAGGGCCGGCGGCTGGCGACCCGGGTGATGCGCAAGCACCGCCTCGCGGAGTGCCTGCTCGTCGACGTGATCGGCCTGGAGTGGGAGCAGGTGCACGCCGAGGCCTGCCGCTGGGAGCATGTGATGAGCGAGGCCGTGGAGCGCCGCGTGCTGGAGCTGCTGCGCCACCCGACCGAATCGCCGTACGGGAACCCGATCCCGGGCCTGGACGAGCTGGGGGAGAAGGCCGAGGCGGACCCGTTCCTCGACGAGGGCATGGTGAGCCTCATGGACCTCGAGCCGGGTTCGGACGGTGCGACGGCCATCGTGCGCCGGATCGGCGAGCCGATCCAGACGGACGCGCAGCTCATGTACACGCTGCGGCGGGCCGGTGTGCAGCCGGGCGCGGTGGTGAGCGTGACGGAGTCGGCTGGCGGTGTGCTGGTCGGAAGCAGCGGCGAGGCGGCGGAGTTGGCGTCGGACATCGCGTCGCACGTGTTCGTCGCGAAGCGCTGACGCCGTAGCGGCGGCCGGCACGGCGTTCCGCTCGCCGATGCCGTCGGGCCGCCGTGACTGCCGAGGCTGTCACGGCGGTTGGTCAGGCCACCGTCCTGGCGCTGCCGTGACGGGGCCGACGCGCTCAGACATGGAGACGCACCGCGGATATCCCCGACGCCGTTCCGGCTGCGCCGGGGGCGGCTCCGGCGTGCCGTCACCGGGGCGCGGCCTCGTCCTCCGTACTGCCCTCCGTACCGCCTCCCTTGCGCACCCTCTCCCTTGAACTCCCGTTTGAGGGCGGCAAGTTGACGCACAGGCTTAGGCCCGGGGCGTGAAGGCGGGCCGGAATCCTCCGGTTTACCGGCCAAACGTGCCGGAAGGGCAGCGCTCGCGCGCGGGGCGTGCGACGCTGGTGCTGCGGCATATGGCGCGCGGGCTTTCGATGGGGGGTGCTTGTGCAGTCGGGCGGTCGGGGAGGGGGGTCCGGATGACGCGACGCGGGGTCATCGGGCATGTCCCCCATGCCGACTGTTCCTCTCGCGTCGGTGTCGCCGTACGCGCTGGTCGGGCCCATGGCAGGGGCCCCGGCGCGATCGCTCCGACCGGCATCCGGGGCCCCGCCTCCCCTGGTCCCCCCGAGGTGACCCGGAGCCCCGAGCTCTCCGGGTCGTTCCTCACGAGCCCCCTTCCCCACAGGGCCCGTCTCCCGGTCTCTGTCTCCCCTCGGCGCGGATCGTCAATCCTTGAGCGTGGTCACTCGAACGAGGGGTGTTACGCGCCAACTGCAGTGGTTCGAATAGGGGTTCGATAATGTGGCGGTGTACCACCCCGTACGCGAGCAACACGTACGGAAGCACGTGCGCGAGGACCCTGCAGCCGACGACGCGGAGCGGCCGGAAGGAATGGGGGTGCGAGGACACATGGTGCGGCGCATCGACGTGACCGGAGCCGACGGCGTGCGGCTCGCCGCCTGGGAGTTCGCCGACCCTCCCAAGGACGGGAGGGAGGAGCCGAAGGCGCCCGGAGTGCTGTTACTGCACGGCCTGATGGGCCGGGCCTCCCACTGGGCCGGCACCGCCCGCTGGCTCTCCGCACGCCACCGCGCCGTCGCCCTCGACCAACGCGGCCACGGGCGCAGCGAGAAGCCCTCCGACGGCCCGTACTCCCGCGAGGCGTACGTCGCCGACGCCGTCGCCGCCATCGAGCAGCTCGACCTCGCCCCGGTCATCCTCATCGGCCACTCCATGGGCGCCCTCACCGCCTGGCAACTCGCCGCCGCCCGCCCCGATCTCGTCCAGGCCCTGGTCATCTGCGACATGCGGGCCTCGGCGCTGGGCGCGCAGTCGCAGCGCGAGTGGACGGAGTGGTTCACGACGTGGCCGCTGCCGTTCGCCACGCTCGCGGACGTCCGCAAGTGGTTCGGCGAGGACGACCCCTGGCTGGAACGCCCGCGCCCCTCCCGCGGCGAGTTCTACGCCGAGGTCATGGCCGAACGGGCCGACGGCTGGCGCCCGGTGTTCTCCCCGCGCCAGATGCTGATGGCCCGCGAGACGTGGGTGCACGATGCGCACTGGGAGGAGCTGGCCCTGGTCCAGTGCCCGTCCCTCGTGGTCCGCGGCATCGAGGGGGAACTGGGCCGCGCGGAGGCCCAGGAGATGGTCCGCGTCCTCCCACGCGGCGAGTACGCGGAGATCCCCGAAGCGGGCCACCTGATCCACTACGACCAGCCCGAGTCGTGGCGCACGGCCCTGGAACCGTTCCTGCGAGCGGCCCTGCGCACCTGAACGCGGCCCGCCCGCCGCATCGGGCGCGTCGGGGCATCGAGGGCATCGGGGGCATCGGACCGCCGGCCGGGCGGGCGCATCGGTCGCGTCGGCCGGGCGGGCGGATCGTCGCGGGCGGGGGCGGCGCGGACGGCCGCAACGCCCGGGGAAGGGACGGCCCTCCGGAACGCGTCCGACCGCATCGGCTCGTGCGGGCGGTGCGTTGCGCCTGAACGGCAGTCCGTCGGTTGCTGGACGAGCGGCGGTTCCGCGGGTGGCGCGGCAGGCGGCCCGTACCCGCGTGCTTGCTGATGGCTCGTGGGTCTCGACACCGCTCGCGCCCCCTGCCGCCGTACCCGGGTCTGTCGGGCTGCCCACCGCGAGAGCCCCGGGCACGTCACGGGGGCGACCGAACGGCACTGCGTCCGCGTCAATGAACCGCCCCGCGCGACACCAACACCCACGACACCACCGAGCCGTTGCTGCGCGGGGTGGAGCTCGCACCGAGCGCGCCGGCCGTCCATCACACAGCGCCTGGCGTGCGCGGGGTGCACGGGAGGCGCGAGCGATGCCCTAGGGTTCGGGAGCATTCCGACGTCGCGGAGGCCCTGGCCGCGGACCCGACACCGCCGCCGCTGCCTCCCCCGGAGGGGGACCTCAACCATGCCGCCGCTGCCGCTGCCCTTGTCGCCGCTGCCGCAGGCGCTCCCGTACGCGCGGGAACTCCCGGTCATGTGCTCATGGCCGCACCGCGCGCCGCTCCCGCACGAGGTCAACGTTGGGTACGGATTCCCGTACGCCGCCGCGGGTGACACCGCGCCCGACACCACTGACAGCACCAAGCCCACCACGGCCGCCGGGATCGCGCCGTGACCGCCGCCCTGAGCGGCGATGCGACCGCCACCGCCGCCACCACCGCCTTCGACCAGGCCGCCCACTGGTTCCTCACCGGGGCCGTCGTCCTCGCGACCGTCGGCATCTTCTTCACCGGCATCTCGGTCGGCGCCCGGCGCCTGCTCGGGATCCGTATCGGCGTGCTGCGCACGCTCGTTGCGTGCGCGGCCGGGATGAGCGCGTTCCAGTTGTTCAACCGGTCCCTGCACGACACCGACAGCCGCACCGCGCTCTCCACGGTCTCGATCACCGTCTCCCTCCTCGCCGCGATGGCCGTCCTCGTCGTCGTCGAGCTGCTGATCCCGTCCGGGAGTTGGCCGCGTCCGGTGCAGTGGACGCGCGCCGTACGGCGCCGGCTCACCCACGCCCGCCGCTACTCCCAGATCAGCCGGATCTTCATGCGGCACGGCCTCGGCCGGTACGTCCGCGGCCGCACCAGCCTCGACCGGGCCGTCGGCGCCGACACGGCGGGCCGCGAGGCCGCTCTCTCGCTGCGCCTCGCGCTCGAAGAGTGCGGCGGCACGTTCATCAAGCTCGGCCAGCTGCTGTCCACGCGGCGCGACCTCCTGCCCCCGCACTTCGTCGACGAGTTGAGCCGGCTGCAGAGCGACGTACCGCCCGCGCCCTGGGACGAGGTCGAGACCGTCCTGCGCGAGGAGCTGGGCGCGCCGCTCGCCGAGGTGTTCGCGGAGTTCGACCGGGAGCCGCTCGCCGCGGCCTCGATCGCGCAGGTGCACCGGGCGACGCTGCGCGACGGATCGACGGTCGTCGTCAAGGTCCAGCGGCCCGGCATCCGGGAGACGGTCGAGCGCGACCTCGACATCGTGCTGGCCATGGCGCAGGGGCTGCACGTCAGGGCGCGTTCCGTACGGGGCCTGGGGCTACGCGAGTTGGCGGACGGCTTCGCGGACGCCGTACGCGAGGAGCTGGACTTCCGTACCGAGGCCCGTAACGCGGACGCGGTCGCGGCGGCCGGCGGCGGGCGGGCATCGGACGCGCCCGTCCGCGTACCGGCCGTGCACCACGAGCTGTCCTCCGCGCGCGTCATGGTGCAGGAGTGGCTGGACGGGGTGACGCTGGACCAGGCGGGCGCCGCCGCCGACGCGCGGGGCCTGGACAGGGAGGCGCTGGCCCGCACCGTCCTGGGCGCGATGCTCCGCCAGATCATGCGCGACGGGATCTTCCACGCGGACCCGCACCCGGGCAACATCCTGCTGCTCGCCGGCGACGACGACCGTCACGGGCCGCGGGTCGGCCTGCTGGACTTCGGTTCGGTGGGGCGGATCGACGCGACCGTACGGGACGCGATCCAGCACCTCCTGCTGGCCGTCGACCGCGGCGACCCGGCCGGAATGTGCGACGCACTGCTCGAACTGCTCGGCCCCCGCCCGGACGCGGCCGAGCACGACGGACCGGCGCTCGACGCGTTGCTGTTGGAACGGGAGTTGGGCCGCTTCATGGCCCGGCACCTGGGGCCGACGAGCCGCCCGGACGCCGAGACGTTCACCGCGCTGTTCCGGCTGGCGACCCGCTTCGGACTCGCCGTGCCGCCCGAGGTCGCGGCGGTGTTCCGGGCGCTGGCGACCCTGGAGGGGACGCTGACCCGCATCTCGCCGCGCTTCGAACTGGTCGCGGAGGCACGGCGGGTGGCGACCGCGCTCGTGACCGAGCGCCTGGCGTCGGCGCCCGCGAGCCGCCTGGCGTCGCAGGCGACGCGGACGTACGCGACGCTGACCGGCGCCCCGTACGCCCAGAGCGCCCAGGAGGAGACGCCCTGGGACGCACAACCCCTGGACGCCGCGGCGCTGACCCGCACGGTCGCGCAGGAGCTGCTGCCGATACTGCCGATGCTGCGCCGCCTGCCGCGGCGGGCGGAACGTATCACCGCGTCGATGGAACAGGGCCGCCTCACCGCACGCGTACGGTTCCTGGCGGACGACCGCGACCGCCGCTTCATCGCGGGCCTGGTACACCAGCTCCTGGTGACGCTGCTGGCGGCGGGCACGGGCCTGATGGCGGTCCTGCTCCTCGCCCTCGGCACAGGCCACGGCCCGCGCGTCACGGACCACTTGGAGCTCTTCCCGCTGCTGGGCTACAACCTGCTGGCGGTGAGCGCGATCCTCACGCTGAGGGTGCTGTACGCGGCGATGAGGCGGGGGCCGTAGCCCCGGCGAGTCGCAGCGTCCTGGGGCCACGACCCGCACCGGATCGACGTCACGCGACCAGCAGCCCGCGCCAGGTCCAAGCGGGAAATCACTCAGCGGAGCCGACTGGACTGTGAGGGAGGCGCCTTGAACGGGAGGGTCGCTATGGACCTACTCTCATGAAAATGACGCTTCGGGCAACATCGGAGACGATGCTACATACACCCGTTCCACGCGGGGCGCGGAGACCGAATCCTGGTACAAGGTGAAACGGCCATCGCTTGGCAGGGACTCTCTGACGACATCCGCGTGTCGACCAGTTGCATGCCGCAGAGACTTTGAGGAAAGCAGTCCTCGACTTGGGTTCGTGAACCACAGAGCTGGGGTGAGGAGCTCTTGCCCGCCTGTGTCGTCCCAATCCTCCCAATCGCTGATCGTGAGCATGCAGAACGCGTCAACCGCCCCGCTTGTTCGGAGATCTTCGATGTGGCTTACAAGCCGGGCGAGAAGAAGAGCACCAGCTTGGATCAGCAGGCGGTTCTGCTCACCGATAGGCAAGTCGTTCAGGAAACGCAACTGAGAGTATCGAGAATAGAGGGGGGTTTCGTCGAAGAGATCTACGGTGGAAAGGAACTGAGAGAAATCATCGATCCCTTCCTCGCGGAAGAGCGCTGCGAACTCCTGTGCAAATTTTTCGATGTTGCTCACTCGGGATCCTTCCAGCCGTATTTCCTCAGCCACTTCATGGTCTTGTTGCTGAACCTTGGATCCCCGTCGTGGAACGTGCCGTCCTGATTCAGCGCCGGCGACCCGGTGCCCTTCTTCTGTGCGTGCCACTTGCTCCCTGGAACAGTCTCCTCCGGCGGGTCGATACGGTGGACTTCGTCTGGGCCTCGGCCCCTCCGAACTTCATTGCGCGCTTGGCGGGCGAGCCTGTCAAGTTCATCAGTTGGGGAGGCGGCGGACTGCCCGAAGTGCTGGCGCCATGCATCCGAACGGGCCTTGACCGCACCTTCGCAGTACACATCATCGCAAAGAGCAGGAGACGATGTGTAGCCCTCAGGAAGGCCGTCACCACATTCAAGCCCGAGGGGGTCGATCCATGTGAGCGGGTTGGGCACATACGCGTGGTGGTTGGGGGCAGGATCGAGCCCGAGCGGATCAGGGCTGTAGTACCGGGCGGTTTCGGGATCGTAGTAACGGAAGTAGTTGTAGTGGAGACCGGATTCGGGATCGTGGTACTGGCCAGGAAACCTTAGAGGGCATTGAACTTCATGGACGGGTCCACCCGGCACGCTGACGCCCCACAAGGTGGTGCGATTACGCCAGACGATGTTGCCCTTTTCATCCACGAGTTCCGTGGGCGTGCCAATGACGTCCGTGACGATGGAGTAGAAGCGCTCATCGACTTCGTTCTGCGACATGTCGCAGTTGAGAAACTCTCTCTGGACCAATGGCCGGTGGCGTTCGGGATCCCACTCCCAAACCGTCACATCGGCCTCCGTGCCGTTGCGGAGCGGCCTTTGCACTCGCTGCTCGCAGAGAACTGAACCGTCCCATGTGAAGTGAACGATTTCTTCAACGGTGCCATCCCGCGCAAGTCGCTGCTTTCCGATACGGCGACCGAGAGGGTCATACTGGTAGGTCCATTGCGTACCATCGGGTGTGACGAGCCCGGTGAGACGGTCGTCTGCATCCCATGTGTAGCTCCATGTGCGCTTTCCTCCGGAGAGCAGTCGCCTCGTGCGCAAAACCACTCGTCCATCTTCGTCATGTTGATAGACGGTGCGGCCGGCTCGCTTGATGAGCGTGCCGCTGAATTCCCGCTTGCCGTGGTGGTCGGCAGAATCCTTATGGTCGGCCGCCCATTGAGCGAAAGTCAGGTTTCCCATGGAGTCGTATGCATAGGACTCGTGTATTGCGGGAGAATTAACATGCCTGACCCGGCCAGTCGGATCCAGATCGTAGACGCGCTCGCCAAACCATTCATCAGTTGTTCGGGTGAGGAAACCGTCTTCCCGGTAGGCATAGGTTCGATGTTGAAGGACGTGTGCGTTGTCGGTCTTGATGCCGCGACTCGCGTCGCGCGTTTGTTCATTGGTCAAGGTTTGCGAAGCCAACCTGGCGCCGGCTGTCCACTTCTGGGTCAGGACAGCGCTGGTGCCAATTGTGCGTTCGACTTCTCGACCTGCTTGATCGTAGTTGAAGGTAATGCTGTGGCCGGTCATGCTGAGTTCACGAAGGCGATGCGAGGAATCGTACTCCCAATTGCTCAACGCCCCGGATGGTGTGCGACGCTCAACTTGCCGTCCGGCGGAGTTGTATTTATGGGTCAGTACCTGACCGTTGCATGCCTCGGAAACGACGTTGCCCCGCGCATCGCGAACGAACTCGATGACAGCGTCCGCATTCATGGCTTGGCGGAGTCGTCCCGTTCGGTCGTATTCATATGTAGTGACACTGTTGCCGGAGACCTTTTCAACCACGTTGCCGAGTACGTCATATGCGAGCTGTGTGGTGAGGCCGACGCCTGGAGTCCACGCAGTGATCTGTCCCGCAGCATCGGTGGTGTACCGCACGGTTCGCCCGTTGAAGTCGCGTTCACTTGCCAGGCGTCCGGCTGCATCGTAGTCGTATGCCCAGGTGAGCTCGTTGCCGTTTGCGACGGACAGGAGTCGCAGCTCTGTGTCGTAGCGAAAATCCTCGGCCGCTCCGTCGGGAAAGCTCTTCGCCGATGGGAGTCGGAAGTGTGTGTAAGAGATGCGGGTGACTTCGCCGCTCGGTCCGACGTGCTCAACGAGGTTTCCCTCGCCGTCATGTGTCCATGTCTCGATGGACCCGTTGGGCAACACACGTCGTGCTGGACGCCCTTCGGGCGTCCAGTCAAAATGCGTTTCGCCTCCCACCGCGTCGATGACCTGCTTGACGCGTCCAAATGCATCACGATGCATGGAAGTGATCGCGCCACTTGGGCTAGTGACAGTAGCAATCAGTCCTGCAGGGTTGGTCGTGATCTGGGCGGTGTTGCCAAGCGGGTCGGTGACGGATTCTCGGTGCCCCAGAGGGTTGTATCCAAAGCGAGTCACGGCTCCGAGTGGGTCGACTACCGAAGTCAGATTTCCGTGATCATCGAATTCCTGGTGCCAGTAGGAGTCGTCGGAATACTGGACCCGTACTGGCATGTTGCGTGAGTCGTAGGTCGCGCTCGTGCGATTCCCGTTCGGCAGTTCCATCGAGACGGCGTTGCCTGCAGTGTCGTACGAGAAACGAGTGATTCTCCCCAAGGCGTCGGTTCGGGAGATCAGTCGGTTGCATGTATCCCATTGGCTGTGCTCGATATTGCCCAGTGGGTCGGTCACGGCGGTGCGTTGAAGTAGTTCGTTGTAGTGGTGGGTGGTGGTGTGGCCGAGGGAGTTGGTGTAGCGGGTTCGGCGGTTTTCGGTGTCGTAGGTGATGGTGCAGTTGAGGAAGCCGCCTGCGCCTTCGCCTTGGATGCAGCGGTCGTGGTCGTCGTAGGTGAAGCGGTACCAGGAGTTGTTGCGGTCGGTCCATTGGGTGATGCGGGACCGTTCGTCGTAGGCGAGTTGGAAGGGCAGGCCGGAGGAGTTGTAGATCTCGGTGAGGTGGCCGTCTTCGTCGTAGCCGTACCGCAGGAGTGTGGTGCCGTCGGGGCCGTCTTCGGGGTTGGCCAGGCGCAGGCTGGTGATGCGGTCGTCGTCGGTGTCGATGTGGATGTGGTAGCCGCCGGAGTGGCGGACGGCGGTGGGTGTCCCGGTGTCGTCGCGGTCGATGGTGATGCGGTGGTTGTTCCGGTCGGATATCGCAGCCAGCGGCATGGTGAAGGCGGCGTCGACGGGCGCGGTCTTGGCCAGTGGGGCGAAGTGGCGGGTGTGGCCGGTGTGGGGGTTGGTGATGCGGATGGGTGCGCCGGGTTCGCCGTCCCAGTCCAGGGGCCACTGGGGCCCTTCCAGTGGCATGACCGATGTGCCGGGGGCGGGTACGGGATAGGCGAGGATCATGCCGTCCTCGGTGGCGAACAGGGCCCCTTCGTTGTCGAGTTCGAGGCGCTCGTCCAGTGTGGAGGCCCAGGATTCGCCGTACCAGCGGCCCCATCGGTAGGTCGACAGGTGTGTGCGGCGCAGTACGAGGGGGAGGAGGCCGGGGAGTTCGACGTCGGTCTCTTCCATGAGCATTTCGCCGGAGACCATGTCGATGGGGTCGCCGCCTTTGCAGCGTCCCTTGGTGGGCTTGCTCTTGCCGATGACGTTGTCGAGTCCCTTGCGCAGGGCCTTCAGGCCGCCGCCGCGTAGGCCCTTGGCCATGCCCTTGAGGCCCTTGGCCAGTCCGCCGAGGGTGGTCAGGCCCTTCATGCCGGGGATGCAGTCCAGGGCGGCGAAGGCCACGTCCAGCAGGCCGGCTTGGCCCTTCATGTATTTGTTGATCGTATCGGCGAGGACGACGAGGGCGGCGACTACGACGATCGCGGCCAGGATGGGGCCGCCGATGATCATGGCGATGATGCCGACGATCGCGACGACGACCTTGCAGACCGCGACGATGGTGTCCCAGTTGTCCGAGACCCAGTCGATGCCCTCTTCCCACCAACTCCGGTTCTCGATACCGGCGTCGGACGCCTCTTCCAGCTTCTTCTTCGCCTTCGTCGCCGCGTCCTCACGCAGCTTCTTGGCGTCCGCGGCCATCTTCTTCGCCGCATCGAGCGCGTTCTGCGCGTTGTCGACGGCCGTCTGGGCGTCGCGCTGCTCGTCCTTGGCGTTCGTGGCGTTACGGGTCGCGGCGCGGACGTCCTTCTCATCCGGAGGCGGAACGTCCTTCTTCTTGCCGGAGTCCTCGTACTCCTTGGCCTTCTTCGACGCCCGGTCCACCCACCCGTTGGCTGTGTCCAGCCGCGTATTGGCCGAGGAGAGATTGCGGCGGGCCTCGCGGCCCTTCTCCAGAGCGCGGCGGGAATCGTCCTGCGCCTTGTCCAGATCCGGCCAGTAGGCTGCCAGGGCATCGCCGGCCAGGTCGTAGGACTTCTTCAGCTTCCGCAGATTCTTCGGAACATCCTCGAACTCCGCGGTGAACGCATCAGCGGACTTCCCCGCCCACTTCAGCAGCGCATCATCACCGGCCATGCCCTTGATCTGACGCAGAGCATCCCCGACATCATCGGCGAAATCGTGCAACCGCCGCGCCAGAGACTTCACCCGCTCCGGATCACCCGGAACCGGATCCTCCTCCAGATCCAGGACATGCCAATCCGTCGGCCGATTCCCCACCCCGAACAACCCCCGTGATGCCCACTGTTGTCAGTGCATGAGCAAAGCTTGCTCGTACGAACCTATCCGGCATGCGGTGGTCGAGGGAAGCAGAAGCTGAGCCAAGTCGATCACAACGCCCCAGCCCCATCGGTCACTTGGACTCAGCATCAGGCGCGTTCGCCGTGCCTGAAGGTTGAGTCCACGGCTTGGGCTCTTATGGAATTTGTCCCGGGCGCCAGTGCCGGCGCGGCCAGCTCTCACTCCCCGGGGCGCACAGGATGAGAGGTCGGTCGTCGTTGGCGCTGCCCGACTCCCTGCCTGTCCGCCAAGTGGTCATCAGGGGAGAGCGTCCGGCTTGCCTGTAGTTACGCTCACCGTGGTGTGTCCGGCGGATCGGCCAGCGGACTTCCTCAGTGAACATCTCCAGTGCCTCGTCGGCGCTGGCTGCCATGGCTGCTGTCAGGGCTGGCACTGCTGCGCACCCTCGTCGGAAATCACCGTGGTCGTCTGCCAGACACCCTGTTTGTTACGCTTCAAGCTGGTGTCGTAAAAGATGTACGCATTCTTGGTCGCGGGAGTCTTCTTGATCTTTTTCGTCTCGCGGCCCTTGGCGAACGCCTTGCTTTCGTCGCTGCAATAGGTGAGCCGTGCCGATCCGTTCTCCCGAAAGGTGACGTCGCGCTTGGAGAATCGGATGGTCCCCGTCACTGAGTATCCCTTGTCGACAAGCCACTGGATGCGCTTACCTGCGCTCACCGCGGCGTCGTCCTTCGAGTAGAAGTACACCGGTTCGTAGTCGGGGTCCCCCTTGATGATGGCGGCGTCGATCGCGCGCAGGCGCTGTTCGTTGTCCGCGAGAACGGCGTCCTTCTTCGGGTCGCCTGTCTGGCGTCCTTCGAAGATCTGGATGTCGTCTTTGGGAAGCGTGATTCTTGGTCGCTTGGCGCCGTCCTGCGTCGAAGAGGTGGGGAGGGCTGCACTTTCCTTCCCCGCTTTTCCGACCTCGCCGTCATTGGGCTTGGTGTCGTCGCTGCCGCCGCAGCCGCTGAGAAGGACCGCTGTGCAGGCGGCGAGCAACGCGACGGCGGGGAGATGGCGGGGTGTCACGTGGTCTCTCCTGAGCGCTGAGGACATGGGTGTTTGCGTGACGTCACTGAGGTCGGTGCTGTGCCGTTCTGGGCGTTCGAGTCCGCAGCGCGGGCAGCTCCTCGACGCCGGGCAAAGGCCGCGGTGCCGTACCCGGAGTCGAGGAGCTGCCTCAGCAGTGCGTCAGCGGTTGATCGCCTGGACCTCTTGCACGACGACGTTCTGAGTCGTGCCGAAGGTGCCGTCGGGAAGGTCGCCGCCGGCGCCGTCTGTCTCCGTCCATGCGATCTTCCAGGTCACCGTGGCCCGGAACTCGTACGGCTCACCGTGCGAGGCCCGCAGGTACGTCAGCCCGCATGGGGGAGTCTTGTCGCCGGAACCCTTTGTGTACGGGGCGCCGATGCTCCCGTTCTTGCCGATCTCGCACGAGCCGGAGGACGGGTGCAGGTCTGCGTCCTGCGTGCCCGGGTCGATCTTCAGCGATACCGGGGTCGCGGTCGTGGTCGCCGAGATGTCGAGTTCGGGCAGCGAGGCCGTCACGGATACGGGCTTGAAGTTCGCCTTGTCCAGCCACGTCCAGGTCGGCAGGTTCACCGTCTGCTCGGTCTTCGGGGACAGTTCGACCTCGGTGTCAGGCACGCGGATCTTCGCGTAGGCGAGTTCGGCAAGCACCTCGGGTGTGACCGCATCCTCCACTTGTGGCGGCCGGCCGTTGTCGACCCAGAAGGCGGACTTCGTGCAGGCGAAGATGTCCCCACCTTCCTCGTAGGGCAGCGCGGCGCGGTCCCACCACATGCCCTTGCCCTTCTTGGCGAGGTTGAAGTTCTTGTACGGGTGGCCCTCGACGTAGCGATCCTCGAAGCGCTCGATCGCTTGGCCGAGTCCGCTCGTGTGCGGCAGCCGCTCCGTTTTTCCGTGCTCCTTCTTGAGCTGGTCCGGCGTGTACTTGGGCTCGTACCAGCACGGTGGAGGAGTCCAGTTGGAGGAATTCACCGTCAGGGGTCCGCTTGAAGGTTTGCTGGAGTTCTTGGACACGTCGAAGCGGATCTTGGACGCGATCGTGTTGCCCTTCTTCTCCCCGCTGGCCTTCGGCGATCCGACCGAACCACCGCCGGGGCCCGCCGCATGGGCGATGCCTGGGGCGATGAGCAGAGCAGTTCCTGCGATTGCCACCGCGATACCTGCCCGCATGCCGGCGGTCACCCCTTGCACTGCTGTGCTCCCCTCTCGGAAGTGATCGCGGTTGTCTGCCAGACACCCCGCTTGTTGCGCTCCAAGCTGGTGTCGTAGAAGACGTGCGAGCCCTTTTCTGCAGGAGTCTTGTCGAGCTTCCCCGACTTGCGGAACTTGCCGAACCACTTGCTTTCGTCGCTGCAATAGGTCAGTCGGGCAGAGCCGTCCTCACGGAAGGTGACATCGCGCTTGTAGAAGCGGATCGTTCCCGCCACGGAGTAGCCGTCGTCGACCACGGACTTGATCCAGTCACCGGAACTGATGGCAGCATCGCCTGTGGCGTAGAAGTACACCGGCTTGTAGTTGGAGTCGCCCTTGATGATTGCGGCGTCGATGGCCCGTACGAGCTGTTCGTTGTCCGCGAGGACCGCGTCCTTCTTCGCGTCGCCCGTCTTGCGTCCCTCGAAGATCTGGATGTCGTCGTCAGGGAGCGTGATCTTGGGCCGCTTCGCATCGCTTGGTGCCGAAGCGGTCGGTGCGGTCGCGCTCTCCTTCTCCGCTCCGGCGATCTTGTCGTCCTTGGGCTTGCTGTCCTCGCTGCCGCCGCAGCCGCTGAGAAGGACCGCCGCGCAGGCGGCGAGCGCCGTGGCGGCGGTGAGATGGCGGGCTGTCACGTTGCTGCTCCTGAGTCGTGGGGAGACGAGACCGAAATCCGTGGGGTGTCTGCGGAACTACCGTATGAGGTGGGTCTGACAACGGGCTGTGACCGTGATCGCATTGAGAGCAAGCCCTCACCCCGTGTTTCCGAACGGCACTGGGGCCTCCGGCGCTTGGGGAGCGGAAGCGTTTTCTCCGGCGCACCTCTGAGCCGATCCAAGGAGTGATCGGCGGTGCGGCGCTGGGGAGTTCACTCCCGAGGAGTTGACACCCGGGCGCTCGCCGACACCCGGGAGCCCGGCCTCCCGCCGCTCCCTCACATCACCGTCGTCACCGTGAACGACTCCCCGCTCCCCAGGTGCAGCAGCCCCTTCCCCGGGGCCACCGGGTCGCCGACCATCTGGCGGGTCGTGCGGATGCCGATCAGGTCGCCGCTGGACGAGTCCTGCGGCGACAGCAGCACGCCGCGCCGCGCCTTCTTCGCCTCGACCTGCCAGCCGCGGAAGCCCGAGCAGACCTCCTCCTCGTCGCCACCGAGCACCAGGCCCAGGCCGTTGTCGCCGCCGCGTGTGAGGATCTTCTTCAGCTCCTCGCCCGCGTCGCAGTCGTCCAGCATCTCGCCGTCGTCGATCAGCACCACGATCGGTGCCTCGCGGCTCGCCGTGCTCAGGGCCTCGGACATCTCGTCCTCCTCGATGTCCTCGCCCGTGAACACCGTCACCACGCCGTCCTGGCCGGCGAGTTCGCGCAGCGGGGACGGCCGCGGGGCGGCGATCACCACGCGCGTGCCCTGGGCGAGGAAGGAGCGCGCCAGGTTCAGCAGCACCGTCGAGCGGCCCGATTTCGCCGGGCCGGCGACGACGAACGCCGGGATGCCCTGCGCCAAGTCCGGCCCGAACGCGGTGAGTTCGTCGCCACCGACACCCACCACGCCCCACATCGGCGAGTTCGACGTCTCGAGGTCCCGCAGCTCCCACGCGTCCTGGAACGAGATCCGGCTCGGCAGGACGTCGACCCGGAACGGCTGCCGCGAGCGCGGCAGTCCCGCGTCCCGGGCCGCCGCGGCCTCGCCGATCGCGGCCACCGCCGTCGCCTGGCCCTGCCCGGACTCGTCCGCCGACAGCAGTGCGAACTGCGTCTCGGTGCCCGACTCGTTGCGGAACGCGCGGCCCGGCGGGATCTCCTCGGGCACCTTCCGCGCGTTGACGCCGATCATCGAGAAGTCGGAGCGGTCCGCGAGCCGCAGCGCGTACTTGTCCTCGGTGAGCGTGGCGATGCGGCCCAGCAGGAGCTGACGGTCACCGGTGATGACCGCGTGCAGGCCGACGCTCGCGCCCTCCCGCATGATGGCCATCAACTCGTCCGTCAGCTCGCCGTGCCCGATCTCGCCGAGCGTCGGCAGCCAGCCCTCCCAGCGGTCGAGGAACAGCACGATGTGCGGCAGCCGCTGGTCCTCCGCGACCGCCGCCCGCTGCTCCCCGATGTCGGCGAAACCGTCGGCGGCCAGCAGTTCCTGACGGCGCGTGAGTTCACCGGCGAGACGCGCGATCAGTCGCGTCGCCCGCTCCGTCTGCGAACGGCCCACGACCGCCCCGCAGTGCGGGAGCCGGGTCAGCGCGTTGAGGGCGCCGTTGCCGCAGTCGATGCCGTAGAGGTGCACGTCCGCGACCGAATGCGTACGGGCCAGCGAGCCCGCGATCGTCCGCAGCACCTGCGAGCGGCCGCTGCGCGGCGCGCCGCCGATCATCAGGTGGCCGAAGGTCGCGAAGTCGATCGCGACCGGGCGGCGCGCCTGGTCGGCGGGCAGGTCCTCGATGCCGTACGGGGCCGGGGGCAGCGCGCCCGTTCCCCGTACCGCCGGGATGTCCTCCAGCAGGAGGGTGGTGTCCAGGGCGGGGAGCCACGGGCTGTGCTGGGCCGGGATGCCCAGGCGGGTGTTGGCCTCGATGACGGCGTCGACGAGGACCTTGAGGTCGGTGATCTCCTCCTCCTCGCGGGCGGCGGCCTTGGGCCGCTTCAGCGAGGCCCGCCCCAGGTCCTGCCACTCCAGACGCCCGGACCAGGGCGCCTCGGTCTGCGGGTCCGCGGCACCGGGGCGGCGGCCACCGACGCGGCCGGACTGGAAGGGGACGAGCGAGGCGTGGCCGAGTCGTACGTACGCCCGGCCCGGCGTGGACTTGGAGATGTGGCCGGCGTCGGGGGCGTCGATGACGTCCGTCGACTCGCTGCCGTCGGTCACGCGCAGCGCGATACGCAGGTTGGTGTTGGCGCGGATCTCGGGCGAGACCACACCGCTCGGGCGCTGCGTGGCCAGCAGCAGGTGGATGCCGAGCGAACGGCCTCGCTGCGCGATGTTGACCAGGCCGGTGACGAAGTCGGGCAGGTCGCGGACCATGGACGCGAACTCGTCGATGACGATGAGGAGCCGGGGGAGCGGCTGGTTCGCCGGGTCGCGCCGCACCAGGTCCTGGTAGTCCTCGATGTCCTTGGCGCCGACGTCGGCGAGGATGTGCTCGCGCCGCTTCAGCTCGGCGCCCAGCGACTCCAGGGCCCGTTCGACGAGATGGGCGTCGAGGTCGGTCACCATGCCGACGGTGTGCGGCAGTTGGACACAGTCCTTGAACGCCGAGCCGCCCTTGTAGTCGACCAATACGAACGTCATGTTCTGCGGCGTGTTGGAGACGGCGAGCGCGGCGACGATCGTCTGCAGCAGCTCCGACTTACCGGAACCGGTCGTCCCCGCGATGAGGCCGTGCGGGCCGTCCCGCCGGATGTCGATGCCGAACGGGCCGTCGTACGACTCGCCGATCACCGCCATCGTCGACTGGCCGCCCAACTGCCAGCGGGCCGCGACCGCTTCGCTGCTCGGCGGCTCCATCTCGATGACGTCCAGCAGGCGGCTGGAGCCGGGCAGTCCCGCGTCCTCGGTCTCGCCGCTGATGTCACGCAGCGGGGACAACGACCGGGCCAGACGCCCGCACCAGGCGGGCGAGACGAAGTCGGGCCGCACGTTCTTCACCGTCTCGGCGCTCGTCTGCTCCACGCGCAGCCGAAGGTGCGGCTCGGCGAGCGCCTGCTCGGCCTGACCCGGCATGCCGGCGGCACCGGGGTGCCAGGCCTGGAACGACGGGAAGCCGCCCGGCTGCGCCGCGTGGCCCGCCTGGGCGGTCTCGGCGAGGGCGTCCGCCTCCGCGGGGTCGACCGGCCGGGGTTCGGCGATGACGAACGCCTGGCACTCGCCGGGCAGGAAGCGCTCCTCGTCGTCGAGGCACACCGCGTACATCGCGACGGACGGGCCCTCGCGCAGCAGCCGTACGACGCCGGGCATCGAACGGAGGCGGCGTGAGCCGTCCCAGATCACGACGATGTCGGGGTCGGAGAACGAGGCGGTGCGGCCCCCGGACTCCTTGGCCGCCTTCTGGCGGGCGTCGAGGAGCTGGGTCAGTTCGCCGACGCGGGCGGCGACGGTCTCGGCGTCCGTACCGATCAGGGCGTTGGCGTCCTGTCCGCTGCCCGGCCGGGCGTGCGGCAGCCAGCGCATCCAGTCCCAACTGTCCCGCGCCGCGCCTTCGGTGAGGACATAGAACTGGATGTCAATGGGGCTGTGCAGCGCCGCGATCTGGGCGACGGCCCAGCGTCCCAGCGCGCGGGCGGCGTCCCCGGGGCCGGCGAGGCCGACGACGCCGAGCGTGCGCAGCGGCAGCGCGACGGGGCAGTCCTCGATCTTCCAGGTGACCTCGCGGCGGTGGTCGTCCTGCTCGGGGTCGTCGAGCACGACCTCGGACGGGATCTGGCCGGTGCCCACGCGCAGGAGCAGGTGGTCGCGGTCGGTGCGCCGCCGCTCCCACAGACGGGTGCGGGGGCCGGTGCCCAGCGTCAGGACGGTGGCCGGGTCCGGCATGGCCGTCCGGCGGTCGAGCCGCTCGGCGACCAGCGCGTCCTGGGCGTCCTTCTCGATGCGGGCCTTGTGCTCCTTGTACTCCGCCACCTGCTTGGCATGCGACTTGCGCCCGTGCTTCTTGTCCATGAAGTAGTTGGCGAAGAGCATGATGGGGCTCATCACGGCCATGATCAGGTAGTACCAGCGGTCCATGAGCATCGCCATGGTCACCGCGGCCACCAGGGGCATGAACGCCATCAGCCAGGGCAGCGGGCGCGCTTCGTGCTCACGGGGCGGGCCGGGCAGCCGGAAGCGGGTCGTACGGTCCGGCGGGCGCAGGCGCGGAGGGCGGTTGTAGTCGAGGCCGGCGCCGTCGTCCGACCACTTGAGCGCGGCGTTGGGCGGGGCGTAGCGGACGATCTCCAGCAGGGTGTTGCCGACGCCTATCTGGCCGCCCAGGGGCCAGTCCGCCTTGCCGTCCTCCAGCTCCTTGCCGTCCAGGGTCAGCTTGGGCGCGTCCTTGGAGGCGCGGCCCGCGCGGGAACCGGTCCTGGCGGGCTGCGCGACCTGGCAGGTGCCGTCGGCGGCGACCGACAGGACGAGGGCGCGGTCGTCCAGTTCGGGGTCGCTGACGCGGATGTAGGCGGAGGAGCCGCGGCCGATCTCGTACCGGCCGATGCCGAGGCGGTGGACGGACCCGGCCTCGGGGCCGCCGACGACGCGCAGCTCGACCAGACCGCCGGGCTCACCGGGCAGGCACCCGGCCGGGTCGTTGAGGCTGACGACGGCGCCCTCGCGGAGCGGGGAGCCGGCGACGGTGAGGGAGGGGTCGAGGGCGTACCCGTCGACGTACACCAGCGGCAGTCCGGCCGCGGCGCTCTGGCGGCCGGCGGTGTCCCGCTGGCTCTGGAGCGGGATGATCTGCGCGCCGCCACCGCCGGCGGGCCCGCTCGCGCCCAGCTGCTGGGCGAGTTCACGCGCCACATCGCCGATCTGCGCCTCGGGATCGGCGTCGAGCACGACATCGGCGCCGGCGCCGCCGAGCGGGTCGACGACGGTCAGAGTCAGGCGCACGAGCGACCTCCTCGAGTCCTCCGAGGCTCCCCCGTACGCGAACCTCCTTGTCCGGCGACGATATCCGGACCACGGGCCGCATGGACAACGGGTCCTATCGGACTTGTCCCGCCGGAAAGGGCCCAAGCACGCGGAACCACGGCTGCGTTGGCGGTGTCCTCACCCGTAAGCTGCCTTACCGAGCGGACCATCACACATCCGCATCATGAGAAGCACGGTGGCCACGGGGGTCTGCCCTGCGGCACGTTTGATACGAGAAGGGGAGCCATATGGGCAAGGGCGATGTGAATCTCACTTACCAGGACATGGAGGATGCTGCCGACAAGATTCGGAAGCACCGCGAGGCCATCGACAAGGACCTCAAGGCCGCCGAGAAGTACGTGAAGAAGCTCATCAACGACGGCTTCGTCACGGAAAAGGCGTCGAAGCAGTTCGACCAGTCCTACGAGGAGTTCACGAAGGGCGCCACCGACACCATCGAGGGTATGGACGGTATGGCCCAGTTCCTGGACAAGGCCGCCGAGGCCTTCCGCAACCTCGACTCCGAGCTCGAGCGCGGTCTCAAGAAGTAGGGCGCGGGCCTTTCGGGGCCTTCGGGGGCTTCGGGGGCTTTCCGGTGACGGATCTCCGCGGGATCTCCTGCGATCGCGGGATCTCCGTCGATCTCCGTCGATCTCCGTCGATCTCCGTCGATCTCCGCGGTCCGTACGGGCGTTCCGTTCGTGAATCTTCTGTGCCCGCTCTCCGGTGCGGAGCACGGATTCCGGTACGGGTATCGGTACGGGTCCGGGACCGCTTCCCGCGGTTTCTTCGGGGGGATTTCCCAGGGCCTTGTGGTCACTTCGGCCTTCGTGGCCTCATGCGTCGAGCGGGCCCGGTGCCGCGGCTGAGCCGTGGTGCCGGGCCCGCGGCATGCGTGCGGCGGTCCTTTGGCCACCGGGGGCATGGGCGTCACGACCGTCACTTCCCGCAGGCGTGTGCCGACGGGGCTCGGTCCGACTCCGGCCCTGATCCGTCGCCGTCAGGTCAGACGGACGAGGAGCGGGCCCGTCCGCTGCGGCGCTGCGCGCGGGACCTGGTGCGGACGACGCGCTGCCGGCGTGCGGTGACGACCCGACCGGCCGGACGATCGGCGGCACGGGCGGCGGCACGGGCCTCGAGCCGCTCGCGCCGTCTCCGCAGAGCGACGGGAAGGCGCCAGGCCGTCAGCGCGGCCGGCGGCGCCCAGACGATGAGGAGGGCGCCGGGGAGGGGAATGCCGGATCCGCTGGTGCTGAGCACGATTCCGGCGACGGTGCCGTACGCGCCGCCCGCGTAGAGCGCCAGAGGCGCGCTCTTCTCGACGGCGTCCGACGTCGTCGTGCCGGACCGCGGGGGCGCGCCTGCCGCGTTCCGCGAACAGCTCTACGGTGTCGCGGCCGAACGCGTACGCCAGGTGCAGCGCCGTGACACCGAGGGACACCCCCACGGTGAAGACGAGTGCCCGGTACCTGAAGCCGCTCAAGTCGGGTGAATACGCCCCGAGAAGGCTGCCGGCACCGAGGGCGACGAGAGCCCCGATGCCTGCGAGCCCCGAGACGAGTGCCAGCGCGGCGTGGAGCAGGACTCTGTACCACCGGGGGCCGCGGAGCAGAGGGTCCATGCTCATGAACGAAGCCCTCCGGCCTGTGCCCGTGCGGTCGACGTCATGGGCGCGCGAACTGCCCGGCGTATTCCCGGACGTGGAAGGGCCGGGTCACTTGTTCGCGGCGGTCGGGGCGTTCTGACCGCTGCCGCCCTTGCCGTCGCCGCCGCCGTCCTTGCCGCCGTCGCCGACCTTGACGGAGCCGCCGCCCTTGCCGCTGCCGATCTGCTTCTCGCCCTTCTTGGTGTTCTTGTTGAGTTCCTTCTCGAGGTCGTGGTCGACCTTGCGCACCTCGCGGACGACGGCGTCGGCCATGTCGGCGAGACCGCTCAACTGCTGGTCGATGTCCTCGCGCCCGTCCTCCCAGCCGGACTCGAATTCCTCGAGCTTGTCGACGACTCCACCGTCCCCGATGTCCTCGCGGTAGTCGTCGAACATCTTCTTCGTCCCGTTCATCCGGGACTTGATCGACCTCAGCTTTCCGCCGAAGCCCTCCAGCTCGCTCAGCGGAATCGCGAAATCGGGCTTCTTCCCACCCATGTCGAATGCCTCCCCCGGCGGTTGTCATCCACCTACGGCCCAACTCCACAACATTACGCGAGGAGTTGAGCCTCCGCAGTGATGCCCGTTACGCGAAGCGGAAAGTCGAGGTGACGGCGTCGAAGATGTCGAAGAACGAGTCGGCGAGGTCGAGCACCTGACTGCTTCCGGCCACGAGCGCCACCTTGCCCTCCTGGCCGGGCACGGGAATGAACGTCTGCATCAGAACGGCGCGTACGGTGCGGTTGTCCGGCGGGATCTCGATGTCCTCGATCCCGTGGGTACGGGCGGCGACGCCCACCTCGGGGATGTCGACGGTCGTGACCTTCCGCCACGCGTCGCCCTCCCGCTTGGCGATCCGCGGCTTCAACTGCGCGACGATGGCCGCGGGATCGGTCGGCAGGATGGTCCCGTCGGACGTCCGTGCGCCCACGAGCGACACGGTGACGGACGCCGTGATCGGCACCTCGCCGCCGAAGCTCTCCGCCATGCAGCCGCAGTAGACGGCACCGGACTCCCACGCCTCGCGCGCCGACCGCTGAAGAAAGGCGACCAGCACGTCGCGGTGCTCGGCCATCTCGGGCACGGCGCGGATGCGCTCGTTGACCATCTTCCGGATGCTGTCGTCCCGCGACTCGGGCCGAACGTCGAACTCCCACCAGGAGTCGGGCACGCTGATGCGGAAACCCCCGCGCTCAACGGTCTGCGGCTCGACATACCGGCTCATGCTCACGCTCCCCGTCCATTCGCTACATGCCCGACTGCCGGCAAGCCTACGATCTTTCACGATGGGCCGGGGACACGAGTAGGTCGTGTACTGGTGAGGGATGCCGAGGACCAGCTTGTGGTGGTCCAACCTCCGTGGTGTCTCTACGAATTCCTCGCTGCCATGACGCAGAACCGACGCGGAACAAAAGCTATGGTTCGCCCGACCTCGCCCGGACTACCCGCTCTTGTCCAAAGGTTCGCGTTGGCGAAAGCGCCTACCCCATAGATAGTGTCAGTCCGCCCAGAACAACACGCCTCGCCCTACCGGGAGTCGCCAGTGAACCGCCGCTCTCTGTCCGTTGCTGCCGCACTCGCCGCGACCGCGACCCTCCTGTTGACGGCCTGTGGTGGCGGCGACGATGGATCGCCGGACAGAATCGAGGGCGCAGACAAAAAGGCGTCATCCAGTCCGAGCCCGGATGCCCCGAGCGGTGCCGGGCGCCCCGAGATCAAGTTGCCGAAGTCGTTCGAGATGAGCTTCGAGGACTGGACGGACGGTGACCCCAAGAAGCAGGCCGTTCTGAATGACGGCAAGGAGCGGCTTCGTGGTGTCCATGCGGCCATCATCGATAACGATCCGCAAGCGGAATACCTGAGGTTCTACAGCAGTGACGTAGCTGCGGAGACGTCCCGTACCTACATCAAGGGGTACACCGACAAGGACCTCACTCTCATCGGCAAGGCGCGTATCTCCGACCCCGAAGTCACACTCCTCGACAAGAAGCGCGCCACGCTCTTCTACTGCGTGGATGAGGGCAAGGGGTACACGAAGGACCGCAAGACCGGTGATGTCGAGGGGACTCCCAAGAACGTCAACCCACACGTGCACTACGTGACGAGCCTGCAGAAGAGCGCGCACGGAGTGTGGAAGACGCGATCGGTGGAGGCGAAGCGAGGGGGGTGCTGACAATGAGGGTAATGCGTCGAGCGTCGCTGGTGTCAGTCGCGACCGCAGCTGTCCTTGCGCTCTCAACTCAGTCGGCCCTGGCGTACGGCGAGGGGGACAGCGTGGAAGGCGGCGCCGACAACCAAGAAGTCGCGGCGGCCGTCACTCATTCACAGATCAAGATCTCACACGAAGGCGGCGGCGGAACCGGCAAGAAGGGCAACCTGGCCCCCATCGGCACCAACTGGAAGCCGCCGGCCTGTTGGTACGAGCCTCTTCTCACACCCAAGCAGCTCAAGCGCGCGGTCGAAGAAGACAAGATCGACGATGTGGGTATCCACGAGTCCTGGTCCAATGGAATCTTCGTCGACCACTACAAGGAAGGCGAAGCGACCGAAAACTTCGACGAGGCCAACACCACCGCTCCGGGATACAAGAACTACAACCTCGGCAAGGACGGCTACTTCTGGCGCAGCGTCGCTCCCGATGAGAACGAGCCCAAGTCGTGGGACTGCGGGCGCATCATGTTCTGGCAGGATGCCGGGACCATTCCTGATGACGAGCACGCGCCCACCCCCGAGGTGCTTGCCTCGTACGCGTACGACAAGATTCGCGTGCCCGACACCGAGGTCGAGCTGAATCCCGAGGGCAAGTCGACCGTCAACCTGCCCACGTGGGTCTGGCTGGACAAGGGAACGTTCAAGGACGTCAAGGTCCGTGCCGAATTGCCCAACACCGGGCTGTGGGCCGAGACGACCGCCAAGCCCGTCAGTCTGAACCTGGACCCCGGGACCGAGGACGCCGAACTGCATCCCGCTTCCGGTGAGTGCAGGATCAACGACGACGGCAGCATCGGGACGCCGTACACCAAGGGCGAGGGCAAGGAGACCCCGCCCTGCGGGATCACGTACCTGCGTGCCAGTGACGAGCCGTACAAGCTCAACGCTTCCGTGACGTGGGAGATCTCCTGGGAGGGCTCGGGCGGGGCCAATGGAGATCTGCCGGACGGTACGTTCGAGACCGATCAGGACATGACCGTCCAGGAAGTCCAGGCGATCAACCGCTGAAGGTTCGGCGAAGGCCGCGTTGGGTGCTCGCCCTATTCGGCGAGCAGCCATCTGCGAGCACGCGCGGACACATCGCACCATGGGAGCCGGGGCCGAATGAACCGGCCCCGGTTCCTGTGGCGTTCATTCCGCGCCTCAATGATTCGGCGCATCGACCCTTTCGCCCCCGCATGACCGACAGGTCGCGTCTGTGGCCGATGTGTGGCCGAAAACATTCCCGTAGAGTGGCTCGCCCAGCGGCCGCGCCCCCCACCGCGCCAGGCGGCCACTGCTCCATGGATCGCATCTACGGGCCGCTCGCTGAGCGGTGCGGAGGCTACTCATGACACGTCGGCCGGACGACTCAGCAGAGGCCGCCCGCGCAGGCATACGCCGCCGGGGCAGGGGCTTCGGGTTGCTCACGCCCCAGGACTGGTTCCGCATCCCGCTGCAGCCGCCCGAGCGGCGCGAGGCGTCCGTGAAGGCCCTCATCGAGCGGCAGTTCAAGGGCATCGACGACCAGCCCGTCCTGCGGCGCGAGGCCGAGGAGACCCTGCGCGGCGTCGCGGAGGCCGGGGTCGAGAAGGGCGGGGTCGTCCTCTACCTCTCCTTCATGGATGTGGGCGGCGTGCCGCTGTCCGCCTCCCTCCTGGTGTCCGTCGTGCCCGAGCGCTTCCGGGCGCTCGACACCGTCGCCGCCCTCGCCAGGGAGGGCCTGGGCGAGGTGGAGCCCGTGAAGCTCTCCGCGGGGCCCGCCGCACGGCGCCGGCGTACCGAGCGGAGCAGGGAATCGCGGCGCATGGGAACGGAGTTCGCCGATACCGTCGTCGAGTACTTCGTGCCCGTTCCGGACCGCGACGAGACACTGATGCTCACCTTCAGCACGCCGCTGGAGCCGATCGCGGACGCCATGGCCGAGCTGTTCGACGCCGTGGCGGGGACGCTCCGCTGGCCGCACGACGATCGGCACGAAGGCGGCGGCGAAGCCGACGGCCGGAGCAACGGCCAGAGCCGGCGTGAGGACGAGGACGAGCACGGGCAGGACGGCGGGGCGGACGGCCGGAACGGCGATCGCCACGACGGACGGAAGAACGACGAGACGAACGGGGGAACGGCGTGGGCGAGAAGCTGAAAGTCAACACCGAGGACTTGCGCACGGCAGGCGGTGGACTCCGCACCGTGGCCACGGAGTTCGAGGGACTCGACAAGCTCATGGAGACGTACGACCGCCGCACCGTGGGCCACGACCTGCTCCAGGAGCGCCTTCAGGACTTCTCCGACGGCTGGAACGACAATCGCACCAAGATGATCGAGGAGATCAAGGGCCTCGGTGAGGTGGCGGAGAAGGCCGGCGAGGCGTACGAGGAGATCGACACCGAGCTCATGAAGGCTCTGCTCGGCGAGGGCAAGGGCGACAAGGGCAAGAACGGCAAGGGGAAGGGCGGGGACAAGTGAGCAGGCCCGCCGACTGGAAATGGGAGCCGCTGGGCGAGAGCTCCGACCCCGTACCCGGAGACGTCTACGACCTCAAGTCGCTGTCCACGCGCTTCACCAAGACCGCCGAGACCATCTCCAAGTCCGCCGCCGCTCTGCGGCGTATCGGTGACCTCAAGAGCTGGGACTCCGACGCGGGCAAGGAGTTCGCCGAGAAGGCGAAGGAGACCGCCGACACCGTCAGCAAGGCGCACAAGCGCTACGACGAGGCGGGCAAGGCGCTCAAGGACTACTACACCGATCTCGAGGAGATCCAGCGCGAGGCCGACCGGCTGCTCGAGCAGGCAGAGACGGCGGCGGGCGACGTCTCGGCCGCCCAGCGGAAGGCGGACAACCCGCCGAAGGACACGGACGACAAGGGCCAGAAGGACCTCGACGACAAGGTCGAGACGGCCCAGGGCCACCTGGACGACCTGCGGTCCCAGCTCGGCAAGCTGAAGACGCGGCACGGCAGCGCCGGCAAGAAGGCCGCCGACCGGATCCATGAGGTGACCGAGAACGACGACCTCAACGACTCCTGGCTCGACGAGCTGCGTGACGCCCTCAACGCCATCGCCAACGTGGCGGGGGTGATCGCCGCGGTCTGCGGCATCCTTGCGCTCCTCGTCGGCTGGATCCCCGTCATCGGCCAGGCCCTGGCGGGCATCCTCGGCACGATCGCGCTCGTGGCCACGGCCGTCTCCCTCGTCTGCCATCTGCTGCTGTACATCAACGGGGACGCCGAGTGGACCGACGTCGCGATGGACGTCCTGGGCCTTGCCACCTTCGGCATCGGGCGCGTCTTCTCCAGCGCGTCCAAGCTGGCCGCGACCCTGGGCCGCAGCCGGGTGTGGGACGCGGCCAACCGCTTCGTACGGACGACGGCGCCGCAACTGAACTCGGCGCACCGCCGGATGCGCGTGGTCGAGATGGTGGGCAGGCGCGCGGGAGCGCGCAGTTGGGACGCCGCCACCCCGAACGTGTCGTTCGGTGCGGCGTTCCGCGGGCTGCCCGGCAGCTTCGCGGACGACCTCGCCACGGTGCGCGGCAACTGGCGGTCCCTCGGCAACTTCGGCGAGAACTTCGGGGCGGCCAGGGACGCGTGGCGGACCGGCGGGATGCGGGGCCTGGGCAGCATGTACGCGGGGCCGGGCATGGTCGACGAGGTCGGCAGGATGCAGGCCATCGGCCCGACCGTCCTCAACGACATCGGGACGCCGAACGCGTTCCGGCAGGCGACGGTCTTCAGCGGACTGTCCATGGGCGCGATGGGCGTCGGCGCGGGCTCGGACACCTACAGCTCGGTCAACGCCGGTTCGGACATCTCGGGCTCGTTCGTCGATGAGTTCCTGCTGGGCCGGTCGGGTCTCGACGTGACGGGCCCGGACGCGTCGCTGGCCGGGAGGTGACGACCCGGATGGACACCTCAGGGCCGGCCGGGCCGGCCAGGGCGGCGGCCGGGGCGGCCGTACCCTCCGTACCCGCCGGATCCGGCACGCTCGACGGCACCGGCTGGGAGACCTGCACGGTCTCCCTCCCGGAACCGGACAACTGGATCGTGCTGGACCTGGCAGCCGAACAGCCCGGCGCGTGGGCGCTGGAGGAGGCGCGCGAGCGGCTCGGTGCGAGCGCCGAGCCCGCGTGGCTCCAGGCGTACGCCGACGACCTGACCGTGGCCGCCGACGCCGCGCGGGGCCGCCATGCCCTGTCCGCAGCCGTGTTCGCGCCGGGGGGAGGGCCGATCCTGGCCTTCCTGTCGCTGCGCGAGCTGAGCGTTCCGGAGGAGTCCTGGCGGGTCGAGGCGTTGCGGGCGGAGGCCGCGGCCTCCGACGGGCCCTACTTCCAGCCGCCGGAGCTGACAGAGGTCGCCCTGCCGCTCGGACCGGCGCTGCGGGTGCACCGACTGGAGCCCTCGGACCCCGGGAGCGACGCGGCGGGTGTGGTCGAGGGCGTCGCGCACTACGTCCTGCCGGGTGAGGCTCCGGGGACCGTACTCGAGCTGCTGATGACCTGGAGCAGCCCGGCGCTGGGCGAAGTGCTCGCCACGATGGCCGACGCGGTGGCGGCGTCAGCCCGTCTTTCTTGAGGGGGCCCCCGGCTGCGTCGTGCGACCGGCCGGTGGGGCGTGCGTCGTCCGACCGGCCGGTGGGGCGCCCCTCTGCGCGTCGCCGTCCTCGCACCGCGGGGGCGCGCGGCACCGGCCGGCCTGCGGGTCAGCCCTGCTTGCGCGAACGGGGCAGTGCGCCGCGGAGGCCGCCGAGGCCGATGCGATCCCACGGCACGAGGGCCAGCGGGATCCAGCTGAAGCCGACGGCGAAGACCGCGACGGTGCCGGTGAGGGGGGCGGGCAGCAGCCGGCCGAGCTGGGCGACGATCAGGGACACCAGGCCGACGTAGACGGCGAAACCGAGGAAGCCGAGGATCTGAACCGCGGCCGCGGAAGGGCTCGTTCGTTCCTCCGTCGCCGACCCCTTGACCGCTTTGATCAGGGTCAGAGGGACGAACAGCCCTACGACCCCGCCCATGGCGAGGGCGCCGATCGCCGTCGCCATGCGTCCGTCCTCCGGCACGACGGACGACAAGGGAGACTCGTGCGTCAGCTTCCCCATGACGGCCAGCGCCCCGATGGCCGACACGGTGATGAGCGCGAGGATCACCACGACCGCCAGAGCGAACCCGGCCTTCCCCAGGGGCGTGGAGCCTTCGGCACGGGCGCTCGGGGTGGGGCGTTGCGTCGCCATGGTGGTTCCTCTGCGTCGGGGCGGCGGGGCCCGCCTGCGTCGGGGCGGCGGGTCCGCCGAAGAATAGCCTCAGCGGGGCTCCTGCCCAAGGGACCGTTCCCGGGACCGTCTCCGGCTCAGGGAACCCGTACGGCGTTGGCCAGGCGAGGCCGGGCCGACTCCGGTGACGATCTGCCGGACCATCCGCCGGGCCGTCGGTCAGCGGCTCGGCGCTCGATCGGCTTCGCCTTCCCGTTGCCGCTGCGGCAGCGGCAACGAGAAGTGGAACCACCCGCTGAGCCGGGTCCGCCTCGACAACTGGACCAGCACGGCGACAACGATCGGCACCGAGACCAGCCCCACCGGTGCGGGAGGCAGGAACCAGCCGAGCTGCGCGGCACTCAGCGCCACAGCGAAGATCAACGCGCTGAGACGTGCCAGGCGCGCCGCGTTGAGGAGGAGGTCCCGGCGCTGATCCCGCCGCGACGGTTTCACCTCGGCGGCCCCACACAGGGCTAGGGCGAACGACGCGCCCAATGCTGCGCCCCAGCCCGCGCCCGGCCAGAACATCGCGTACGCACCGTTCTTCGGCACGGTCAGCACGGCACTGATCATTCCGCCGAACAAGCCGGCCATGCCCAGCACACCGAGCGCCACCATGGTGATCTGGTCCCTGAGGGGTTCGGCCGTATCCCTGCCTTCCGCCTGCGGCCGTACGAAGACGGCTCCGGAGCACGCGTACACGGCCGGAACGCCGAGCACCAAGGTGAGCGCCGCGCCGAACAGGCCGCCGCTCTTGCCCCTTCCGCCGTGCGCCGGGAACGCGTCGGCCACGTACCACGCGGCGACGGCCACGAGCAGGCCGATGGCCCAGTACAGGACGAGGAGGGCCCAGCCCGTGCCGATCCGCGCGCGTCGGTAGCGTGCCACCGCCGTCTGCAGCAGGCCGGCGAGAGGCAGGGTGATCAGATACCAGCCGAGGATGATGCCTTCGAGTGCCCGGCCGCGGTCGGACACGGCCTCGAAGATGGCCGGGGAAGCCCCGAGACCGAACGATTCAGGGGTGTTGGCGACGAGAGCCGTCAGCACGAGTCCACCGACGGCTGCAATGGTGGCGGCGACACGGCGCAGCAGGGTGCCGTGCGGGGCGGTCGTCCCGGCGGTGCCCTTGCTCAGCCGCGTGCCGTACGTCCTGGACGCGGCGCGCCCCACCAGGTACTGACGTACGGCCCACAGCACCAGGGCGGCCAGTCCCGTGAGGGACAGTGCGCCGAAGATCCCCAGGAACACACCAGGAACGAAATCGCCGGAGAAGGGGCCGGGCAGGGCGTCCTCCTCGACCGGGTCGGGCGCGGACACCGGTTCGTACGGGACAGAACCGGGTGGTCCGGACGGGGCCTTGGCGAGGTACGCCACCAGCTTGTCCAGACGCTCGGCCAGTCTCGGGTCGTCCGCCGGGGCGTCGTAGTCGGGGCCGGTGATGCTGTCGGGGACGGACTCCAGATAGTCGGTGTCCAGCCGCGCCCCGTAGTTGGCGAGTTCGATGTCGCCCTCGACCGGGTCGGCGATCACGTAGAGGCCGTCCCGCCCCAGGGTCTCGTGCAGATCACGGGCGAAGAGGAGGCTGTCACCGGCCGACTCGTCCTCGTAGGCCGAGGGAACCGCGGCCAGGTGCACGGGAACGTCGAGCGCTTCGATGCGAGCGCGCAGCGCGGAGCGCTCGCGGGGTTCGAAGGGGTCAGGGCTCTCGGGGTCGGTGTAGACCGGTGCGCTACGCAGCCCCTCGGCGACCCGGTCGAGGCGCGAGGCCATGCCGTGGCCTTGGGCGGGGCGCTGTCGGTCGACGTGGTGTCGTCGAACCGCGAGTGCGCGGCCAGGGCGAGGAGGACGGCTGCGAGAGCGGCAACGGTCAACAGCACGGAGGGGAACCGGCCGCTTCCGGAACCGGACCGTGCGGGAGAGTCCGGCGTCGCATCACCGCGTGTGCGAAGTCCGCTGCTCATGCGCGGTCTTCCCTCCCCGGCACGGGGAGCGTCCGGCGCCAGTGCCGTAGGTACGGGACGAGGGTCAGGAGCAGTACCGGGACTCCGGCCACGGCGACGCCCGTGAGGAGGCTCTGGTTCTCCCGGTCGGTCGGGGACGGGTGGAGCGGCTCGGGTTCCCGTCCCGACGCGTGATCGAACTCGACCCGCGCTGTCTTGTAACGCTGGTGGGCCTGACCGGAGTTGACGATCTCGACGAAACGCCGGAAGCTGCGCTGGGCGCTCGCGTCGGAGGGCAGCTCGTAGCCGACGGCGTATGCGGCGTCCCGCACCTCCCGAGCGGAGTGAGCGACGCCGTAGGGCCGTGCCGCGCCCACGCTGGTCTCGTCGAGCAGCACGTACACGCCGTCCCGGCCGAGGCGTGTGTGCACGGCGTCCAGCAGCGCTTCCTGAGTGCCCCGGACCGTACCGCTCGGCAGGGCCAGGACGAAGGCGGGCACATCGAGTCGCTTCGCCGTCTCCGCGATGGCCGGGGCGGAGGAGCGGGGCAGTTCGCGGGGCATCTGGTCGCTGACGTAAACGGAATTTCGTCCGAGTTGCCGGGCGAAATAGGCCACCTGGGAGGCGTCCGGTCCGGAGGTGTCCGCGGCGGCCGTACCGGAGTTCGCCCGTACGGAGAAGGTCGCCGCTATGAGGGCGGCGGCGGCCAGAGCGGTTCGAGTTCGTATCGGTCTCCGGACCCTCACATTGCCCCCGTGAACGTGTTGTGGCGTCAAGCGATCGTCAGAGGATCATGGCATGGGCGCGAATGTCGATTCCTGTCCCCGGTTTGCGTTCTGATAACGACCTTGCGCCGGTTGTCCACAGACGGTGACTCGCCTTGAGGCGCTTATGTGCTGCTGATACGGTGCGATGACTTGACAGCCTCACTCCGCTGTGTAATTCGCGCCGGGTGAGGCTGGTTTGGCGTAGATGCCCGAATGTTGTCGGAGTTACGGGGACGGGTGACGTGAAGGTCCAGGAGCGTGCGGGGGCGGGGAGTCACAGGGCTTCCGGAGCCGGTCAGCCGGTGGGGGACAGGCTTCCCACGGCGCCCCGTGAGCGCAAGCCGGCGCTTGCCGCACTTGCCGTGCTTCTCATTCTCATCGGCGCGCTGGGCACCACTGTTCTGGTGCTGCGCGCCGGAGAGCGCGTTGAAGTTGTGAAGATTACGGAAGCGGTGCCCGCGGGCAAGCGCGTCCCGCAGAGCGCGATCGAATCCACGATGGTCGCCAAGGATTCCGGTGTCGAATACGTGACCTGGGATCAGCGTGATCTGCTCTCCACCGACTACTGGGCCGCGACGGACCTCACCGAGGGGTCGCTCCTCGTCGGGTCCATGCTGACCGGCAAGTCCGACATCACCGACGGCAAGGCCCTCGTCGGCCTCAACCTCAAGGACGGTCAGTACCCGGCCGGGCTCAAGGCCGGTGACACAGTCGCCCTGTACCGGGTCGGCAGCGACGCCGCCAAGTCCGGTTCCGGCAGCTCCGATTCCACCGGCTCCGGCACCTCCGGCGACAACGTGCTCGTGCAGAACGCACGGGTCAGCGAGGTCGCATCGGCCGACGGCGGTGAATCCATCAGCAGCGGTGACCTCCCCGTGTCCGTGCTCGTCAGCCAGGACGAGGCACAGCTCGTGACGCCCGCCGCCTCCGTCCAGGAAGTCGCCGTCGTACGCGTGCCCAAGAGCGCCAACTGACAAGGGCGCCGGGGGACTTGGCGTCCTCCCGGCGCAGCTAGGGACAGGGACAAAAGGACATGGCGCTCATCGCTCTCGCCGCCGACAAGGGTTCGCCCGGGGTCACCACCACTGCCGTCGCGCTCAGCGCGGTCTGGCCGCGCCGGGTGCTGCTGGCCGAGGCGGACCAGGCGGGCGGGGACCTGGTGTACCGCAGTGCCGCCGCGCACGGCGGACCGCTCGATCCGAACATCGGCATGCTCTCCGTGGCCGCCACCGCACGCCGCGGTCTGGTCGCGGAGCAGCTCTGGGACCACGCCCAGCCCATGTCGGGCGGGCTCGACGTCCTGGTCGGGCTGGGCAGTTCGGAGCAGGCAGCGGGCCTCAGCGGGCTCTGGCCGACCCTCGGCCGCGCCTTCACGGGGCTCGCCGACTCCGCGCACGGCGCCGCCGACGTGGTGGCCGACTGCGGCCGTATCGGTCCGGACTCGGCCGCGATCGAGATGTTCGGGCAGGCGGCCCTCGTGCTGCTCATCGCCCGTACCGAGCCGGAGCACCTCGCCCGCATAAGGGACCGGGCCTCCGCCCTGTCCGCCAAGCTGCACGGTTCGCACCGCGGTGCCGCGCAGCTCGGGCTGCCGCTCATCGGCGTACTGCTGATCGCCGAGGCCGGTAACAGCCGTATCGCGGGACAGGTCAACGACATGCTGGTGGCGGCGCAGGCGGGTGCCCGCGTCGTCGGCACCATCGCGTACGACCCGGCGGGCGCCGACCAGTTGGCGGGGCGCAAGCGCGGCAGGCTGGAGAAGTCGCTGCTCATCCGCTCCGCCCGCAAGGTCGCCGGCGATCTGCACCAGCAGTTCGGTGCCGCCTGGTCGGGGCCGTCGGCGGTGGCCGCGGGCGGCCAGGGCGGGTTGCCCGCCGGCGGGCAGGCAACCCAGGGCCATGCGCCTCAGGGTCACGCCACTCAGAGTCACGCCACTCAGGGACATGCGCCTCAGGGCCACGCCACTCAGGGCCATACAACTCAGGGCCATGCGCCTCAGGGGCAGGGTCACGCCGGTCAGCAGGGCCACGCGGCCCAGGGCGGCCAGGCCCACGCCGGTCAGCACATGCCCCGCGGCGGCTACGGCACCATGCCGCCGGGCGGCGGCGGTTCCGCGGGTGAGCAGCGGTGAGCGCCGGCACCGGACAGACCATGGGCCGGGGCCGCAACCTCGGCGGCTCCGGAGGCCAGTCCCGCAGCGACGTCGACCACTCCCTCGTCAAGCGGTTCCGGCAGGAGGCCGGTGACCGTATCGCCGAGCAGCGGCGCATGGACCAGTCGTCCGGCGTCGCGCCCATGTCGACCGAGGACGAGCGCCAGTACGCCCGCGCGGTCATAGCCCAGATCCTCGAGGACTACGCCCGCTCCGAGATCAACCACGGGCGTACACCGCTGGACGCCGAGACCGAGGAGGCGTACGCCGCGGCCGTGCACGCCGCGCTCTTCGGCGTCGGCCGCCTCCAGCCGCTGTTGGACGACCCCGAGGTCGAGAACATCGACATCAACGGATGCGACCAGGTCTACGTCGGCTATGCCGACGGCCGCGAGGTGCGCGGCTCGGCGGTCGCCGAGACCGACGAGGAACTGGTCGAGCTCATCCAGGTGCTCGGCGCCTACTCCGGTCTCTCCTCCCGCCCGTTCGACTCGGCGAACCCGCAGCTCGACCTCCGGCTGCCGGACGGCTCGCGTCTGTCGGCCGTCATGGACGTCACGCGGCGCCCGGCGCTCTCCATCCGCCGTGCGCGCATGGGCAAGGTCTTCATGTCCGACCTCGTGGGCAACGGCACGCTCACGCCCGAGGTCGGCAACTTCCTCGCCTGCGCCGTACGGGCCCGCAAGAACGTGATGATCGCGGGCGCCACGAACGCCGGAAAGACCACGCTGCTGCGGGCGCTCGCCAACGAGATCCCGCCGCACGAGCGCCTCATCACCGTCGAGCGCGCACTCGAACTCGGCCTGGACACCTTCCACGACCTGCACCCGAACGTCGTCGCGTTCGAGGAGCGGCTGCCCAACTCCGAGGGCCAGGGCGCGATCAGCATGGCCGAGCTCGTACGGCGTTCGCTCCGTATGAACCCCTCGCGCGTCATCGTCGGTGAGGTCCTCGGCGACGAGATCGTCACCATGCTCAACGCGATGTCGCAGGGCAACGACGGCTCGCTGTCCACGATCCACGCCAACAGCTCCAGCGAGGTGTTCAACCGCATCTCGACCTACGCGCTCCAGGCGAACGAGCGGCTGCCCATCGAGGCCAGCCAGATGCTCATCGCCGGCGCCATCAACTTCGTCGTCTTCATCGAGCGCCGCAACAACTACCAGAGCGGCGGGCGGCTGAGCCGCACCGTCAGCTCCATCCGCGAGGTCAACGGCGTGGACGGCCGCGTGCTGTCCAGCGAGGTGTTCGCGGAGATGCCCGACGGGCGGATCGTGCCGCACGCGCCGATCACCTGCCTCGATGAACTGACCGTCCACGGCTACCGGCCGACAGGGACCTGGGGGTGACCTGAGCCGTATGAGTTCCCTTACCTCGATGGGCGGGATCTTCTCGCTGCCCGTGCTGTACGCGCTGCTGTGCGGCGTCGGAGCCGGCGGAGGCATCGCGCTGCTGATCGCCGCGATCCGCGGGCTGCCCGCCAAACCCGAGCACGAGAAGGCCAAGGCGAGCGAACGGGCCTCGGAACTGGCCCGGTTCGCCTCCCGCCGCGGCTCCCTCGCCGTCGGTGTCGGCCTCGTCGTGCTGCTGCTGACCCGCTGGCCCGTGGCCGGCGTCGCCGCGGGCATCCTGGTCTTCACCTGGGACAAGCTCTTCGGCGGCGCCGCGGAGGAGCGGGCCGCGATGCGCCGGGTCGAGGGCCTGGCGGCGTGGACGGAGTCGCTGCGCGACACCATCGCAGGCGCCGTCGGTCTCGAACAGGCCATTCCGGCCTCGGCCCGTGCCGCGACACCCGCGCTGCGGCCGCACCTCGACGCGCTCGTCGACCGGCTGCGCTCCCGTACGCCGCTGCCCGACGCCCTGCAGCATCTCGCGGACGAGATCGACGACGCGTCCGCCGACATCATCATCGCCGCGCTCATCCTCAACGCGCGGCTGCGCGGCCCGGGTCTGCGCGAGGTCCTCGGGGCGCTGGCCAAATCGGCCCGCGAGGAGGTCGACATGCGGCAGCGCGTCATGGCGCAGCGCTCCAGCACCCGGCGGAGTGTGCAGATCGTCGTCGGTGTCTCGATCGCGTTCGTCCTCGGACTCTCGGTCTTCAACCGGGACTTCGTGGAGCCGTACGGCACACCGGTCGGGCAGGTCGTCCTGGCCTGCGTGTGCGGTCTGTTCGCGATGGGCTTCTGGTGGCTGCGCAAGCTGTCCAGCATCGACACCCCGGACCGCTTCCTGGTCCGTGAGCAGCCGGCGGTCACGTTCGTCCGGCCGCGCTCCGGCGCACCCGCCGGTCAGGGCGGGGCACAGCGCGGCCAGTCCGTCCCCGACGCGCAGGAGGAGGTGGCGCCGCGATGACCGAGACGGTGCTGATCGGGGCGCTTTTCGGCCTCGGTCTCTACGTACTGATCCGGGCGCTGATGCCGTCCCGGCGCAGCGCGGTGTCCGCCGTCGCGCAGATCGACGCGCTGCGGGCGCGCGGCACCACGCACGCCGCGACCGACCAGAAGGGCGAGGGCGCGGGCCGGCTCGCCCCGGTACGGGCCCGCATCGGGCAGCGCGTCGCGGAGATCTACCTCCAGCAGGGCTGGGAACAGCGGTCCCTGCGCGCCGACCTGGCGGTGCTGGGTCGCAGCTGGGAGTCCTTCCTGGCGACGAAGGTCCTGCTGAGCGCGATGGGCCTGTTCTTCGGCCCGCTCGTCTTCGCCGTGGTCTGGACGCTCGGCTTCGGCAGCGGCCCGGTCATCCCGATCTGGCTGGCCCTCGTCTTCGCCGGGATCTTCTTCATGCTGCCGGACCTCGAGGTCCGGCGGGACGCGGCGAACAAGCGGCGCGACCTGAGGCGCGTCGTGGGCGCGTACCTGGATCTGGTCTCGATGAACCTCGCGGGCGGGCGCGGCCTGCCCGAGGCGCTGATGGCGGCGTCCGAGGTCAGCGACGGCTGGGCCCTGCGCCGTATCCGCAACTGCCTTGCGGACGCCCGGATCACGGGTACGAGTCAGTGGCAGGCGCTCGGGAACCTCGGTGGGGAACTGGGCGTGGAAGAACTGAAGGACCTTTCGTCGTCGCTGGCGCTCGTGGCCGACGACGGCGCGAAGGTACGGGAGTCGCTCGCCTCGCGTGCCGAGACGATGCGCCACCGTGAACTGGCGGAGATCGAGGGGGCGGCCGGTGAGAAATCGCAGTCGATGCTCGTGGCCCAATTGCTGCTGTGCGCGGGCTTCCTGGTGTTCCTGATCTTCCCGGCGGCCATGCGCGTGTTCCAGGTCTGACATGTTCTTAACGGTCCGGCCCGGCGCCCGTATGCGTCCCCTTCTCACCCCACACGTCGAAAGGACACACGAACCATGAACTCCGAATCGCGTATCGGCGGGCTCGGCGGACTGCGCCGGCACCCCGCTGTCGACTTCCTTGTCACCTTCCTGAGCGCCCGGGTCGAGCGCGCCCGCTCCAGTGAGACGGACCGCGGCGCCTCGGCGGTGGAGTGGGTGATCATCTCGGCGGTCGTCGTGGCGATCGTCGGCGTGGTCGCCGCGATCATCAACACCGCTCTGAGCGACGGCGCGAACAAGGTCGGCGACTGCATCAAGGGCGCCAACGCCAGCAAGACCTGCTGAGGCTCTTCGCTGCGGAACGGGGGTGCGGGCGGCGGTTGGTGAACCGTCCGCTCACCGAACCGGCGGTCGGGGCCGGGCTGTTGAACCGTCCGCATGCCGAACCAGGCGTACGGGGCGGGGCTGTTGAACCGCTCTCACCCCGAACGGGAGTGCAGTGCGGGGCTGTTGCAGTGACCGCCCGCCGAACCACCCTGCGGGTGGGGGCTGCGAGGCGAGCACTGCCGAGGCGAACGGTGTCGAGACACCGCTCACCGATGTCATCAGGAACACAACGGGGATTCGCATCATGAGACGCACCGAGGCATGGCGCGGGCCACGGCCGCGCCGCCGTGCCGCAGGCGGCGCTGTGCGCGCCGCCGTACGCCGCCGGCTGGACGCCGCCCGCGGCGACAGCGGCGTGGGTGTCCGCACGGCGTGTGCAGGCCAGGGGCGTGCGCACAAGGGCGGAACGTGCGACGGCGGAGCACCTGGCCCCGGGCCGGGTCGTACGCGCTGCGGCGAACGCTGCCGCGGCGCGCGGCGTACGAACGATCGCGGCATGACGGCGATCGAATTCGTGCTGCTGACCCCCGTACTGTTCTTCATGATCTTCGCGACGGTGCAGTTCGCGTTGTACTTCTTCGCGGACCACGTCGCCCAGGCGGCGGCCCAGGCGGGCGCGCGCGAGGCCCGCGCCCAGGCGGACGAGAACCCGGGGGGCTGGCGCGGCCTGGCCACGACCAAGGCCGACGACTACATCGAGCAGCTCGGGCCCAGCCTCCTGATCGGCCCGGAGACGCGTGCCATCGCGCCTGAGCCGGACACGGTGGGCATCGAGGTCGAGGCGGATGTGCCCTCGGTCTTCCCGGGTCTCGACCTGACGGTGTTCGCGCAGTCGCGCGGCCCGGTCGAGCGGTTCGTGGAGGACTGAGGACGCATGGAAGAGGTAACGACGACGCGGTTGCGGGACGAGCGGACGACGACCACGCGGACTGCGACGACGGGCTCCTGGACGGATCCGGCCGAGCAGCCGGGGCAGGAATCCGTACCGGGCCAGGACGCGGGTCTGTCGACGGTCGAGGTCGTCATCCTCGCCCCGGTGATGATCATGTTCATCCTGGTGCTGGTGGCCTTCGGCCAACTCGTCGACGGCCGCGGTGCCGTCGACGGCGCGGCCCGCGATGCCGCCCGCGCGGGCTCGATCCAGAAGGAGCTGCCGACCGCCATGGCCGAGGCGCGCAGGGCGGCCGAGGCGGGGCTCACCGATGTGTGCGTGGGCGGCGTCGAGGTCAGGAAGACCAGTGCGGGCTTCGAACCGGGCGGGCTCTTCACGGTCGAGGTCAGCTGCGAGATCCGCGGACTCGGCATGCTCGGCCTGGACATCCCGACCGAACTGACGGGCCGTTCCACCTCGCCCCTCGACCCGTACCGGAGGGCAGCGTGAACCGACTGCGTGTCAGCACCGCGCTGCGCTCCGCAGGGGCGCGTCTGGACCCGCGGGCCCGCATGGACGACCGCGGATCGGGCGCGGCCGCCGTCATCATCTTCGCGGTGCTGTTCCTGACGCTGGCCGCGTTCGTCGTCGACGGGGGTCTGTCGATCTCCCAGCGCGAGCGGGCAGCCGACATCGCGGAACAGGCCGCCCGTTACGCCGCCCAGGACCTCGATCAGGAAGCCCTTCGGGCTAACGGGGGCGCCCCGATCAACTACCAGAACTGCGGCGCGCGGGTGCAGGCGTTCGTCCGGGAGGAAGGTCTCTCGGGTCACGACGTCGCGGGTGCCAGGTGCCTTGACGGCTCGCCCGAGTTCGTCGAGGTCGAAGTCCAGTTGACCTACCAGCCGGTCCTGACCGGGCTCTTCTACAGCGGCTCCCTTACGGTGCGCGGCGAAGCGCGTGCCGAGGTCCGTACGGGCTGAGGGGCCTCCCGGCAATCGAAATTCGGTGGCCGAGTAAGCGTTGTGCAGTCCAGCAGAGTCACCTCCGAACCGACCACGAACGCAACGGGAGCACTTACTCGATGAAGATCCGATTCGCAGGCGCCGCGGTTGTGGCAACGGCCGGAATCCTGCTGCTGTCCGGGTGCGGAAGCGACGACGACGGCGGCAGCAAGGCCGGAGACAAGATCGCGGGCGCGGACAAGAAGGACAAGGAGCCGCCGGCTTCCCCGTCCGCCGCGGAGAAGGGCGCACCGAAGTTCGATCTGCCGTCGGACGTCAAGGTCGTCATCGACGCCGACAAGACGGGCGACAAGGCGAAGGACGAGGTCCTGAAGGACCACGGCTACGCGCTGATGGGCATGGTCGAGTCCTTCGCCAAGGGCAAGACCACAGACAACTTCAACCGCTATTGGGCGGAGCAAGCTCACGCAAAATACGTGGCGAACTTCAAGATCTACAAGGACGATGGCGCCACAGTCACCGGAACCGACCGTTATTACGGCCGCGAGGTCAAGTCCGTCGAGGGCAACAGCGCGCTTGTCACCTTCTGTGAGGACCAGAGCAAGGTCTTCGACAAGATCGTGAAGACCGACAAGGTCGAGAAGACCAAGCCGAGTTTGAAGTCCTTCGTCGAGCTCCGTGCACAACTGAAGAAGAGCGTCACAGGTGAATGGCAGGTCATCGACGAGCAGCGCCTGGAGAGGAGCAGGTCATGCCAGCAGGATGCCTGAGGCAGCGTTCAGCAGGAGTCGGTTTCGCGCTCGCTCTGCTGTTGGGGATCGCCACCTGGACTGCCGGAGATGCAGCGGCGGATTGGGAGAGGAGAGGCAAGGAAGGCCAGGCGGATTCCAAGAGCGGCGACGGCGCCATCGGCTCCCAGGTTCAGTTCCATGTGACGAACAACGGCAGTGGCAAGCCGATGAACAGCTCCAGCTCCTCCTGGTCTCCACCGGTGTGCTGGTTCGAGCCGCGGTACACCAACGAGGAACTCGCCAAGCACAACAAGGAACTCGAGGGCAAGGGCCCATTCGAGGGCATCGACCACGACACGGCGGGCCGTCGGAAGGAGGAGACGGACGCGCACAAGGACAAGAAGGGGATGTGGTGGGAACGCACCCCGGTGATGTCGCCCCGCGAGTGCGAAATCGGTGAGCTGTGGATCTGGGTCGAGCCTCGGGACCCCGCACCCCCCGAAGGCGCGGTCGATCCCGAGATTCTCGCCGGCCTCGCGTACGACCGCACGAGGCTCCCGGCTCCGCCGGTGGAGCTGCGGCCCGGCGCGGGCAACCAGATCGTCAACCTCGGCACCCAGGTCAAGTTCGCCCAACCCCTGGACCGCGTGTGGGTCACGGCGAGCCTCAACAACGCCCAAGCAGGTGTGAACATCGCAGCGACCACCGTCGCCACGCCCAGCAAGCTGCGAGTCAACGCCGGCACGGAGTACGCCGATCCGCAGACCTGCGAGTACGACCTGGTGAAGGGCAAGGGCGGCTACGAGGTCGACAGCAAGGGCTCGGACTGCAACATCGAGTACAAGAAGTCCTCGGGCGACGGCACGTACACCCTCACGAGCGAGCTGGTCTGGGACGTCCACTGGACCGCATCGGCCGACCCCGACGGCGCTCCTCAGCAGCCGGCCATGCCGGACGGCCTGTCGACGAATGAGCAGGACGTCACCGTCAAGGAGGTCCAGGCGATCGTCCGCTGACCGCCCCGGCACCGGGTGCTCGCCATGAGGCCGAGCACCCGGTGCCGGACCAGCGTTGTGCGGCCCAGCAGAGTCGCCTTCGAAACCGATCACGAACGCACAGGAGCGCCAGTCCGATGAAGATCCGATGTGCCGGAGCCGCAGCCGTGGCAACGGCCGGAATTCTGTTGCTGGCCGCGTGCGGGAGCGACGACGGCGAAAGCGGAAGCGGGGCCGGAGGCGAAACCGCGGGCGCAGCGAATAAGGACGACAGACCGTCGGCATCCCCGTCATCCGTGGGGAAGGGCACACCGGAGTTCGATCTGCCGTCGGACGTCAAGGTCGTCATCGACGCCGACAAGACGGGCGACAAGGCGAAGGACGTGGTCCTGAAGGACCACGGCTACGCGCTGATGGCGATGCAGGAGGCGTACGCGAAGGCGGAAGCCACGGGCAACTTCGACCGCTATTGGCGTCACGAAGCCGCGGCCAAGTTCCGCGCGGTCTTCGGCGAGTACAAGAAGAGCGGCACGACCATCACCGGAACGGACCGGTTCTACGGACGGGCTGTGATGTCGCTCAAGGGCAAGAAGGCGCTCGTCACGTTCTGCGAGGACCAGAGCAAGGCGTTCGACAAGGACGTGAAGAGCCGCAAGGTCGCCAGAGACGAGCCCAGCCTGGACTCCTTCATCGAGATTCGTACGGTGCTCGAGAAGGGAGGCGCCGGCGACTGGCAGGTCACCGAGTACTTGGGTCAGAGGGGGAGCGAGTCATGCCGAAAAGACGCCTGAGCGAGGGTGGAGGTGGATCCCTTCACCACCAAGCAGTTCGGCGAGGGCCTGCGCTCGACGCAGTACTGGACCACGCCGTGGGTGACCTGATGATGACGGTCAAGTTCGGATAGCGGGTGGAGAAGGCCGGTGTCGACTTGTGCCTTTACACCTCGACGAACGACCCCAAATGGCTGGCGGCGCACCTCCGCGAGGTCGACGCGTTCGCCCGGAGTCTGCGGATCGCGGGGGTCGTATGACGGCGGGACCGCGATGGTGAACCGTGGGCCTGTCCGGTAACCCCAGTCGGGCGGAGCCGGTCCAGGACGGTTGACATTCTGCCGTCGCCGAGCAGGAGTGGAGCGGTGCGCGCATGGCCGCCAAGTGTCAGACCCCTGAAGTAACTTGAGACTTCGCGAGCACGAACATGGCATTTTTGGAGAGGGATTCGTGAACATCCGTAGCTGTTTCGTTTCCGCCACGGCATTTGCTGCCGCTGCCGGAATCCTGCTCACCGGATGCGGCGAGGACGGCGAATCCAAGGATGACAAGATCGCAGGGGCTCGCAAGGGCGACACCACGTCGGCGTCGCCGACTGCGCAGGCGCCCGACGAGGCCGATCGCCCCAAGACCACGTTCCCCAAGGGCGTGAAGAACGAATTCGAAGGGTGGAAGACGGGAGACAAGACGAAGGATGCCGTCCTCGCCGACGTTTCGCAGACAGTGAACGCGGTCGACTACGCCATCCTGAAGGGAGATGCCAACTCCCCGACCGTCTCCTACTACCGCCAGGGTGAAGCCGCGGCCAGCGCCTCCAAGTGGATCCAGGCATGGCTGGACGAAGACCTCACATTCGTTGGAACCACCCGCTATTACGCACCCAAGGTGCAGATGTCGGGCAAGAATTCTGCGGGCGTCGTCTACTGCGCGGATGAGAGCAAGGCCTTCAACAAGAACCGGAAGACCGGGAAGGTGGACAAGTCGCCTTCCGGTGAGAGCCCGTACGTGCTCTACAACACACGTCTTCAGAAGAGCGGCAAGGGCGTCTGGCAGACCACCAAGGTGCTGTCGAAGAGGGGGGACAAGTCGTGCGCGTGACCAAGCGCTCCGGGAGTGCGATCGCCATCGACGCCCTCGCGATCTCGGGCCTCCCGGCCACGAACGAAAGGCGTGGCTCCATAAACGTCTGGGTGAGATCAACTCACAAGAAATCGCCACGAATTGTGCGGATGGCCGTTGCCGGAGTGACAAGCCCCGTGCAGTAGCGTAGGTGTTCCGTATGTTTGCGTACTGAAGGGGAATGCTTTGCAATCCGGGAGTCTGCGCGTAGCTGCTACGGCCTTCGCTGCCACCGCCGGTATCTTGCTGGCCGGGTGCGGCGGGGACAGTGAGCCGAAAGACGGAAAGATCGCTGGTGCCGAGCAGGGTGGAGGGGGCAAGGCGTCCAAGTCGCCGAGCGCGTCCGCCTCAGCTGCTGCCGACCGCCCGAAGATCAAGCTGCCGTCCGACCTGAAGCACGAATTCGAGTGGGCCAAGACCGGTGACAAGGAAAAGGACGCGGTCCTCCACGACACCGAGCAATACATCATGGCTATCGATATGGCGATCGCCGAACAAGACCCCCTCCACAAGGCGTACGGCTTCTACTCCGAGGGAGAGAGGGCCGCGGAAACGCAGAAGTACGTTCAGGCTTACGTCGACGAGAAGGCCCGCGCCACCGGCACTGTTCGCTACTACGATGCAACGGTGACGGTCAACGGTGGAAGCTCCGCCTCGCTCGTTTACTGTGAGGATCAGGGCAAAGTCTTCGATATGTACATCAAGACCAGCAAGGTCAACAAGACGCCCGTGACCAAGAACAGTTACGTACTCTATGCCGCGAAGCTGCGTAAGAACGAGTTGGGCGTTTGGGTCACTGAGGACCTGAATTCGGAACGGGGGAGCGCCAAGTGTCAGTCATAGCAAGCCGGTTCGGCATCACGACTGTTGCGGCTGTGGCAGCCGGTATGGTGTTGCTTTCGGCCGGCCCGGCGGTGGCTGGAAGGGAGATCGGTAGTGGCTCCCAGGGCACGGGAGGGGATACTCATACCTCCGGCGACGCCAAGGGCGATGGCACGATCTCTGCCGCCGTGGTCTTCGATCGTTCCAAGAACGGTTCGGGTTCCAGGGCCGGTGCCGTCACCCCGGTCGGAAACTGGTCCCCGCCGGCCTGCTGGTATGCGCCCAAGTACTCGCCCGCCCAGTTGCAGAAGCACTTGGAGCCCATTTGGGAGGCCGGGTCCACCGGCTACGGGTGGGATGCGGACCAGCGTGACCGATATGTCAAGGGCCATCCGTACAAGGACTTCAACAAGGACAAGGCCGGGGACGGCTATTGGTGGGACTCGTATGTGAACAAGAGCTACCCGCCTGGCTGGGACTCCTGCAACAAGCCGTATTTCTGGGTGGACAAGGGGGACCCGCCCCCGGCAGACGCCCCTGAGGCGGTAACCCCGGAAATCCTCGCCGGGCTCGCCTATGCCGAGATTCGCGTCCCGGATACCGATGTCGAGATGTCTCCGACCCAGAACCAGACGGTCAACCTGCCCACTTGGGCCTGGCTGGACAAGGCCCAGTTCAAGCCGGTCTCCGTCACAGCCTCCGTTCCGGTCCTCGACATCGAGGCAACGACGACGGCAACGCCGGTCTCTCTCAAGCTGGAGCCCGGCACCGCAGACGCCGAACTCCACCCGGCCTCCGGTGAATGCCCCATCAACAAGGACGGCAGTATCGGCACCCCCTACACCAAGGGTTCAGGTGACCGGACACCGCCTTGCGGCTTGACGTACCTCCGTGCCTCTGGGAGCGACGGCTCGTACGAGTTCAAGGCCACTGTCACCTGGAAGATCAACTGGGAAGGGTCAGGCGGAGCGGGCGGTGAACTACCCGACGGCACCTTCGGTACCACCCAGGACGTCACTGTCCAGGAAGTCCAGTCCATCAACCGCTGAGCCGGCGCAACGACCCAGGCCCCGAGGCCATTGCTTTGTGTCCGTCGAAGGCGGACGCTGCTCGGTGGTCTCGCGGGCCGGAGAAAGGTGGTCAGCAAGCCTGGAATGGATGCCGTTCGCCGCACTCGAACTGCATCGCTGAGCAAGGCCGGGGGCGGTCGTCGCCGCGCCTGCGACTGACTAGGCTCATCACATCACCATCCAGCCCGACCACAGGCGACCCACAACGGCAAAGGCATAGGAACCCCGCCCATGGCGTCCAGCAACCCAACTCCCGTCCGGATCGGACGCCGGCGCACCGCCGGTGACTTCGTCAAGGCGTTCTTCGCGTTCATCGCGCTGTCCGTGCTGCTGTTCGGCGTGCCGGTCGCGCTGGCGTCGCTGGTCGGCTGGCCCCTGCCGCGTTCCATGCCGTCACTCGACACCTTGCAGCAAGAGATCACCACGACCGTCTTCATCAAGGTGCTGACGGCGGTCGTGTGGGTGGCCTGGGCGCAGTTCACCGCGTGCGTGCTCGTCGAGGCCAAGGCCGAGCTGTCCGGCGTGGGCGTGCCCACGCGCATCCCGGGCGCCGGGCCGAGCCAGATGCTCGCGCGCCAACTCGTCGCCGCGCTGCTGCTCGTCGGCGCGACCGCCGCGAGCCTGACGCCCGGCCTGTCGCAGCTCGGCCAGAGCCTCGAGGGCAATCAGCGCCCGACCGTGGCCGCCGCCCAGCAGACGCCCGGCCAGTTCGCGGCGCAGCAGGCCGAGGAGGCCGCCCAGCAGGCGGCCGAGCACCTGGACAACACCAAGGTGCAGGGCGGGCAGAAGGCCCGTATGGAGCAGAGCGGTACGAAGTACTACCGCATCCAGCCCCCCGAGGGCCGTCACCACGACTCCCTCTGGGAGATCGCCGAGCGCCACCTCGACGACGGCCGCCGCTACAAGGAGATCTACCAGCTCAACAAGGACCGTGTGCAGCCCGACGGTTCGCAGCTCTCGCAGGCCAGCCTCATCCGCCCCGGCTGGATCATGGAGATGCCCGCGGACGCGCACGGCGGCGAACTCGTCGAGATGCCCGACGAGTCGCCGAAGGTCCCGGAGAACGTCCGCGAACAGATCGCCGACTACCAGCAGTCCAGCCCGAACGCCCAGAAGCCGGGCGGCGACCACGTGACGCAGCCCATCGCCGTCACACCCGAGGCGCCGAGCACGCCCGAGCGGGCCCCCGCCGACCCCGGCCCGGCGCAGTCCGGCGAACACGCCGCGCCCGCCGCCGAGTCCGGCTCGTCCTTCGGCCTCTCCGACGCCCTCATGGGCTCCCCGCTGCTCGCCGCCGGTCTGCTCGCCGCGCTCGGCCGGCGCCGCCGCGCCACGCTGTGGCAGTCGGCGATGCGCGCGGTCGGCGGCCGTACGCCCGATCTGGCCACGCCCACCGGCGCCGCCGCCGACGTCCAGGACTCGCTGTTCGTCGGCGCCGACCCGGACGCCGTACGCGATCTCGACCGTGCCCTGCGCGGGCTGGCGGCCGCTCTCGGCGCCGAGTCCAAGACGCTGCCGACCGTGTACGCCGCCTGGCTCACCGAGGCCGAGCTGCACCTCCAGCTCGCCCACCCCGCCGGACAGCCGCCCGCGCCCTGGCAGTTGGGCCAGGACCAGACGTTCTGGAGGGTGCCGCGCGCGGACGTACGGGCCCTGGAGGACGTGGAGGACGCGGCGGCGCCGTACCCCGGCCTCGTCAGCCTCGGCACGCTCGACGACGCCCGCCTGCTGCTGAACCTGGAGGCCGTCCCCGGCATCGTGTCGCTGTCCGGCACGCCCGCCGACCGTACGGCGGTCTTCGCGTCCGTCGCCGCCGAACTCGCCACCAACGGCTGGTCGGACCGGCTGACCGTGACCCTCGTCGGCTTCGGCGCCGAACTCGGCGCCCTCGCCCCCACCCGCATACGGCACGTCGAGGACGTCGACGCCCTGCTGGAGACCATGGAGGCCGAGACCGGCCAGCGTCGCCGCGCTCTGGGCAACGCGGGCCACGACTCGGTCCTCACCGGCCGTACGGGCCAGGCGCAGCACACCCAGTGGGCGCCGCACCTCGTCCTGCTGGCCGCCGAGCCGACCGACGAGCAGGCCGTACGCATCGCCGAACTCGCCGCGGACTCGGGCCGGTTGGGCATCGGCTACCTCGTTGGCGCCACCGACGACGGCATCCCCGGCGCCACCTGGGAGCTGGAGATCACCGCCGACGGCCGTCTGCTCGCCCCGCTGCTCGGCCTCGAACTCACCGCCCAGCGGCTGCCGCAGGAGCTGCACGCCGCCGTGGTCGAGCTGTTCAGCTCCGCCGACTTCGACCCGGACGCCGAGGGCGAGGACGGCGGCGAGGGCGGCGCGCCCGCGGACCCGTCCCGGCTCCCGTTCCTGGTGGACATCACCGAACACGGCCGGCCCGCGGTGTACGCCCGACTGGTCGGCCCGTACGAGGTCATGGGCCTCGACGACCCCGACGGCGAGCGCAGCCCGCTGCTCCACGAGGCCCTCGCCATGCTGCTGCTGCACCGGGAGGGCGTGCACCCGCGCGTCCTGGCGTCCGGCCTGTGGCCGCGCGGCGCGACGGAGGACGTCCGGGACGCGCTGATCGAGCGGCTGCGCACCTGGCTGGGCCAGGACGAGGACGGTACGCCGCGTCTGCGCGCCGACGACACCGGGCGGCTCACCCTGGCCTCGTCCGTGGTCTCGGACCTGGACGTGCTGCGCACCCTGCACCACGAGGCGACGGCCGGCCGCGGTGCGCGCCGGGCGTCCGTACGCGAGCGGCTTCTCACTGACGCCCTCGCGCTCGCCCGCGGCCCGCTGCTGGCGGACCGTCCGCAGGGGCGTTACGGCTGGCTCTCCCACGAGATCATCGAGGCCCAGCTCCCGCTGCTGGTCGCGGACGTGGCGCTGGCGCTGTCGGCCCACCACCTGGAGGCGGACAACCCGTCGGCGGCCATCGAGGCCCTCAACACCTCGTTGGTGTCGGCCCCGGCCGACGAGCGCCTGTGGAACGAGCTGCTGCGCGCGGTCCACGCCACCGGCGACACGGGTCTCCTCACGTCCACGGCGGACGCCCTGATCGAGCGCAACCGCGCGCTCAGCGGCGGCACCCGCGGCCTCCCGCCCCGCACGGAAGCGCTCCTGGACGAACTGCTCCCGACGTGGCGCACGACGGAGGCGGCGGCGAACTGACCGCGCGCTTCGACGGCCGTTGGGCCCCGTCCCACTGGGGACGGGGCCCGAATGCCGTAGCGGACGTTCTCGCGGTGCGATGCCGGTACCGCTTCGTCGGCGGCCCGTCGGCCGGTGAAGTTACCCGTCACGACCGGGGCCACAGCGCAACCGCACGGGCGCGGGTAGCGTCGAAGATCTTCGAATCCTCCTTCCCCGCACGTTCTCATCCCCCTTCCCCACACGGGAGTTGTCGCCTGTGGCTGCCCGCCGATCCCTTGCGTTCGTCACCGCTCTGGCAGCGAGTTCATCCCTGTTGTTGTCGGCCTGCGGAGGCGGGGGCGAGACGCCCTCGACGTCCGGCAAGCCCTCCAAGTCCGGCAAGGCGGGGGCCCCGGACCAGACATCACCGGCCAAGTCCTCGGGTGTTCCGTCCGGACGAGGCGGCGCCCCTCGCATCAGCCTCCCGCCTGACGTCGCGCTCGACATCGCGAAACCCGACGCGGATGCCCGGAGCCGGGCGGCGCTGGCCGATCTCTCCTACGCCATCGCGGCTCTGATCGACGGCAAGGCGAAAGGCGACGGCGGTACGGCGTCGATGCGGCACGCCTTCGACTCGGAGGCGGGCCGGTATTGGGCCGAGGCCATCGAGGACTTCAGGAAGTCGGGCCGTACGATCACGGGTTCGTACCGGTACTACGGCCTCGAGACCGACCTGGTGGACAGGGACAGCGCCGACGCGCGCTACTGCGAGGACCAGCGTGTGGCGTACCCCAAGGACCGGAAGACCGGCAAGGTGTTCCGCACCGAGCCGAGCAACGACGACTTCTTCCTCTACACCCTGAAGCTGCGCAAGGTCGACGGTGTGTGGAAGGTCGCGCAGGTGCAGTGGGCGAAGGGCGACGCGTCGTGCGTGCGGAGGTGACGCGGGTTCGGTGAGGAGGCGGGGCTCGACCTGTCGTTGCGGGGAGCCCCCGCCCCGCTCCCTCAGCCCTTGCTCACCGCCGTCAGGATCTCCGGCAGGCGCTTCGCCGTCCTCGGGGCGGCGAAGCGGAGGCCAAGCGCCGTCAGCGTCAGGCCGTACGCCGCGCCCAGCGGGAGGATCAGCCACAGCCAGGCGTGGCCGCCCGACGTGTGGAGCCAGATCGTCAGCCCCAGCAGCGGCGCGCACAGCAGCGCGCCGACCACCATGCCGCCCATGATGCTGATCCAGGCGAGCCCGACCTGCCCCGGTGCGACGTTCTTGTAGCCGCTGTCCTGCGGGATGGAGTACGGGTACAGCGCCGAGGCCGTCGAGCCCGTGGCCAGCAGCGCGCCCAGCAGGCCCAGCGAGATGCCGAGCGCCTCCGGGAAGGCTTCCCACTGGCTCAGGAAGGCCGCGCTCCCCAGCACCACCAGCGTCACGTACGGCACGGCCACCGCGCCCAATGCCAGGGCGCGGCCGCGCAGTTCGAGGTACGCGTCGCGCGGTGAGGAGATCGTCTGAGCGACCATCCAGAACGCGGACGAGTCCTGCCCGAACTGGTTGTACATCTGCATGCCGAGCAGCCCCGCCGACCAGCACGCCGTGTAGACGCTGCCGCCGCCCTGCACCGCCGTCACCACCGGCAGCATGAGTCCGATGGCCAGCGATGTCGCCCAGGCCGCCTTCATCTTCGGGTCGCGCCAGGCGTAGCGCAGGGTGCGCAGCATGACCGTGCCCGTGCGGCCGGGCGGCAGCAGGCGGGCGAGGCCGGGGCCGCTGTCGGCCGCCTTGTCCTCGGCGCCCGTGGACGCCTGGAGCGTCGAGCCGTCGGGGGCGGTCATCAGCCGGGTGAGGCTGTGCTGCCACCAGCGGACGAGGAGGGCCAGCGCCGCCAGGTTCGCCAGCAGTTGGACGGCGGCCCGGGCGTACGCGCCGTCGCCCGCGGCCTGCACGGCGTCGATGGCCGACGCCGGCGGCAGCCAGCGCACCACGTCGGCCACGGGCTCCAGGATGCCGAGCCCGTCCGGGCTGGCGAGCTTCTGCGCACCGATGTTCACGAACTGCGCGCCCACCGCGATGATCAGGCCGCTCAGCACCGCGAGGTCGCGGCCCTTGCGGCTGGTCAGCAGCCGGATGTTCCCGGCGGCGACGGCGCGCGAGAGCGTGACGCAGATCAGCGTCACCAGCGGTACGGCGATGACGCCCAGCGCGACGGCCGCACCGCCCCGCGCGACCGCGATCACCGAGCCGAGCGCGAGCATGAAGGTGAACAGCGGCCCGGCGCCGATCAGTGAGGCGACGAGCAGGGAGACGACGACGGGGCGGGGGTGCAGCGGCAGCATCACCAGCCGCGTCGGGTCCAGCGTCTCGTCGCCGCTGGGGAAGAACAGCGGCATGACGGCCCAGCCGAGCGCGACGAGCGTGATGGCCGAGACGACGAGCGCGGGAGCGTGCGTATGGCCGCGCAGCGCGATCAGGCCCAGCATCTGCCCCGACGCGAACAGCAGCGTGATGACGATGGACGCGATGAACGCGGCCTTGCGGCCCGAGGACTGCCGCAGCCCGTTCCGCAGCAGAGTGATCTTCAGCCGTACGAAGACGGGCGCGACGGCGGACAGCGACGGCGCCGGTGCGCCGCCGACAGGGCCGCCGACGGGGCCGCCGGTGACCATCGCGGACGGGGAGGCAGGGGACGAGGAGGGGGACGGGGAAGCGGCGGACGGGGTCGCAGCGGTCATCGGGCGCCGCCGCCCAGCCACTCGAGGTCCTGGCCGACCGCGCGGCCGTTCGCCCCGACCAGCTCCAGGAACGCCGCCTGGAGCGACGGTGCGTCACCGCGCACGTCCGCCAGCGCGCCCTGCGAACGGATGCGACCGGCGGCCATCACCGCGACCCAGTCGCACAGGCTCTCCACCAGCTCCATCACATGGCTGGAGAAGACGACGGTCGCGCCGGAGGCGGTGTAGCGCTCCAGCACGCCGCGGATCGTCTGGGCCGACACCGGGTCGACGCCCTCGAACGGCTCGTCCAGGAAGAGGACCTGGGGGTTGTGGAGGAGCGCGGCGGCGAGGCCGATCTTCTTCCGCATACCGGTCGAGTAGTCGACGACCAGCTTGTTCTGGGCGCCGGCCAGGTCGAGGACGTCCAGGAGTTGTGTCGCGCGCCGGTCCACCTCCTCGCCCGGCAGGCCGCGCAGCCGCCCCGTGTACGCGAGGAGTTCGCGGCCGGAGAGGCGCTCGAAGAGCCGCAGCCCCTCGGGCAGCACACCGATCCGGCCCTTGACGGCGACCGGGTCCTGCCAGACGTCGTGTCCGCCTATCTCGACGCGGCCGGAGTCGGGGCGCAGCAGGCCCGTGACCATGGACAGCGTGGTGGTCTTGCCCGCGCCGTTCGGTCCGACGATTCCGATGAACTTGCCCGCGGGCAGTTCGAGGTCGATCCCGGCGACCGCGATCTGCTCGCCGAACCTCTTCCACAGCCCCTCGATACGGACCGCGGGCGGCGCGTCCCCCGCTGCCGTCGACGTCGATGCCTGATCGATGTGTTCTGGCTCCCGTGCCACGTGTGGTGCCTTTCGGTGTCCCCGTCGGTGCCGGGCCTGGCTCCCGATCCGCGGCCCACGATACGGGGACGGGTGGGGGGCGGGCAGGGTGCCGGTGCCGCCCGATTCACGGCCTGGTCAGCGGTACGAACGGTGGCCGGGGGCTCGGCGCGGGGCCCGGGCGGGGCCCACCTGGCGGCGTTCGCCGAGCCGTTCGCCGCCGGTGCCCCGAGACGTTCCGTGCATCTCTCTTGCCGGGTGGCGCCGCCTGTGCCATACATGGTCCAGACCATTCGTTCCAGGTCTTTCCCTAAGGCCCGTTCCTTGTCCGGGGCGTTCCCGTCGAGCGGAAGGCCGGCCCGTGAGACGACCGACGGCACCTGGCTCCTCCAGCATTCCCCTGCGCTGCCGCTCCCGCGGCGGCCGCGTCCCGGTGCTCTGCCTGCTCCTGGGGTCCCTGACCGTGACCGCCTGCGGAGCCCTCGGGCCCGGGGGCGGCGACGGGCAGGCGCCCTCCGCCCCGGCGGGCGTCACCGTCCACACCGGAAGCGCCACCTCCGTCCACGTCATGTGGACCCGCTCGACGGACGACACCGGGGTCGCCCGCTACGAGGTGTACGAGGGCGGCGAGATGGTGGCGAAGGTGCCCGGCGGCCGGTACATGGTCGACGTCACCGGGCTGAAGCCCGGGGCCCGCCTTGCCTTCACCGTGCGGGCCCGTGACGCCTCGGGCAACCTCTCCTCCGCCGGCCGCGAGATCCGCGTGACCCTGCCGTCCGCCGCGGCCGCCGACGACCGTACGGCGCCGACCCGTCCGGGCCGTCTGCGCGGCCGCGCCGACGGCGGGCGGGCCGCCACCCTCACCTGGGCGGCGTCGCAGGACACCCTCGGCGTCGCCTCGTACGACATCCACCAGGGCGGCGTACGGATCCACACCGTGGACGGCGGTGACACCACCGCCCTGCTCACCGGGTTGCGGCCCGGCACCCGCTACACCTTCACGGTCAGGGCGCGCGACGCCGCGGGGAACGTCTCGCCCGCCGCCCACCCTGTGCGCGTCACCACCGCGCACGGGCCGGGCGCCGGGACCGGTACCGCGCCCACCGGCTTCCGCGTGCACGCCCGCACCACGGCGTCCGGCGCGCACACGCTCGTCCTGTCCTGGCTCCCGCCGAGGACCGGCGGGGACGTCCCCGCGTACGAGATCCATCTCGACGGCGCGTTCGCCACCACCCTCACCTGGGGCGCGGCCCCGCCTCGCGGCACGGTCCGGCACAGCTTAGCCGTGGGGAAGGAACCCGGCGCCACCTACCGGGTGAAGGTCCGGGCGAGGCTGCCCGACGGCACGTGGGGCCGCTTCACCCCGGAGCGGACGGTCACCACTCCAGGGAGCCGAACCACCCCCTCCTCAAGGGAGTTGTGACGGATCCAGCGGCGCGTAGTCGATACGGACCGAGCGTTCCAGCCACCGGTGGAACTCCTCCGCCTCCGTCACCTCCGCGTGCCGCGACAGGACGAAGGCCGGATAGCCGGTGAAGTCCGGGTAGGGGCGCACCACGTCACCGGGGAAGAGCATCTGCACCACGTGGTCGACCCGCGGGTCCTCCCGCACCGCGTCGAGGCCGTGGATCGCCGTGATCCGCCCGGAACCGCCGCACGGCACGATGTAGTTGGCCGCGGCACCGACGGGCACCGGGTCTCCGCCGCCCATCGACGCAGGGGCCGTACCGGCCGCGATCCGCAGCGCCTCCGCCGCGACGTCGATGCCCGTCACATGCGAGGCGATGTAGTGCGAGACCCCGGAACCGCCGATCCTGGCGCCCAGTTCGAGCAGATACGGGGTCCTGCCTCCGCGCAGCCGCAGCTCGGTGTGCGTGGGCCCGTCCGTGATCCCGAGAGCGGCGTGCGCGGCGACCACCTCGCGCCGGATGTCCGCCGCGACGTCCTCGGGCAGGGACGCGGGAGCGCGGTAGACGCTCTCCTCGAAGTGGGGTCCTTCCGGCTCGCCCTTGTAGCCGATGCTGAGGACGCGCACCTCACCGCCGTGCGCGAGGGACTCGACGGCGAACTCGGGCCCGTCCAGGTACTCCTCGACCACCAGGCCGTCCGGGCGCCCCAGCTGGGCCGCGCAGATCCGCCGGACCTCCTCGACGACCGCGCCGAGGCTGTCCGGGGTCGCGGCCTTGGTGACGCCGAGGCTGGAGAAGCCGTGCGCGGGCTTGACGACGACCGGAAACGTCAGCCGGGCCGCCGCCTCCTCCCACCCGCCCGGGCCCCCGCCGGTGTCCGCGCCGGGGCCTGTGCCGGGGGCGTCGAGCCGTTCGAACCGCGGCACGTTCAGCCCTGCCGCCGCGAGCCGCGCCCGCATCACCCGCTTGTCCTGCGCGCCGAGCGCCGCGTCCAGGCTGATACCGGGCAGCCCTAGGATCTCGGCGGCCTCGGCGACGAACGGCACGGCCGGGTCGTAGAGGGTGACGATGCCCTGGAAGGGCTGGTCCGCATGCCGCTTGCGCAGGACCTCCAGGGCTCCGGCCCGGTCCGCGTCGAGATCCAGGGGCAGGACCTCCGTGACCGCGGGCGGCGGATCCGCGGCCACCGTGTCGTCGGGACGCGGTACGAGGACGAGGTCGATGCCCGCCCGCTCGGCACTCTCGAAGACCCAGGGCAGCGAGGTGCGTTGGTACACCAGCACGACGGTGGGGCGGTTCGTGGTCATCGCGGTGTCCTTGCGGGGTCGGTCTGCGGCGCCGCCGCGACGGCACGGGGCACGTGCCGCCGCCTCACGGCCGGAATCGGATCCAAGCAAACACTCCGGATGCGAACAACCGGTTTGCTCGCCGCCCCCGCCGTCCGTCCCGGCCGCTCGTCCAGGAGCGCCGCCCAGGCCGCCCCCTCACCTCCACGGGAATTGTCAGCCCACGGGACCTTCAGCCCACGGGACCTTCAGCCCACGGGACCGTCAGCCCACCGCCCTCGGCATCTCAGCCCGCCGTGCGGCGCATGCGGCCGGCGGCCGCGTCGCGCCCGCACGCGTACGCCAGCGGGCGGATGAGCTCCTCGACGTCCGGCAGCCAGAGGTTCAGCGCCGTGGGGCGCCGCACCCACTGCACGGGCCCGCGCCCGCCGATCCGCGTCGGCGGCGCCGCCACGTACGCGCCCACACCCCGCGTCGCGAGGTCGAGCGTGCTGGGCGTCCAGCCCAGTTGCCGTACGAGATCCGGGACTTTGGACCCCGCCCCCGGCTGGACGAAGAACAGCATCCGCCCGTCCGGTGCGGACGCGACCGGGCCGAGCGACAGCTCCAGCCGTTCCATCCGAGCCAGCGCGAGACAGCCGGACGTCTCGGGCACGTCGAGCGCGTCGAACGTACGGCCCGTGGGCAGCAGGATCGACGCGTGCGGCTGCTTCGACCACAGGCGCCGCGCCACGACCCCGCTGCCCGTGGCCTGCGCGGCCCAGTCCGGACGGGCCGGATGTCCACCGGGGGAGGGGCAGTTGACGTCCGCGCACGAGCAGCGTTCCGCTCCTCGCACGATCTCGAGCCAGGTGCCGGGGAACACGTCCCACTGCCGTTCTTTCACGTAGCCCGCCGCGATGTCGGCGAGCAGTTCGCCGCGCTGCCGGGGGAAGCGGGGAGCGCCCGGGTCCGGGTCCGGTCCCGCACCCGCGTCCGGCGCGGCGCCCGCGCGCCCGACGGTGACCGCTCCCGGATCCGTACTCACGCCCAGACCCACGCCCGTATTCGTGTTCACGCCCACGCCGATGCCGGTCACACGGCCCGCGTCCGCGCCGGTGACTCCCATGGTCTCGTTCACGTTCATGACAACTCCCGCCGTGTTCAAGGGTTACGGGCTCGCCGGGGGCGACCGGCAGCATCGTTTTCGCGGGTGGGGCGCACAGAAGCACGCACGGGGGCGCGCGAGAGAGCGGTCCGCGAAGAGCGGGTACGGGGTAGTGCGGCGCTTTGCGCACCTGTCATCCGGAAGACCCTGCTCAGTTCCCGGGCGTCCGTTTGGAGAACCGAACGGCAGAAATATCACGAATTTACGAGATAACGGCAGGGAAGAGATCCGTAGCGACGACGAAGGGGGTAGTGCCATGGCCGCCAGGCCACTCGTAGCGCGTCAGCCCAACGAACGACTCCAGGGCCTGATCCAGGAGGCCGCCTGCTCCAACGCCGGCCTCGCCCGCAGGGTCAACATGTGCGGCGCCGAGCACGGCCTCGACCTGCGCTACGACAAGACGTCCGTCGCGCGCTGGCTGCGCGGTCAGCAGCCGCGGGGCCGCGCCCCCGCCATCATCGCCGAGGCGCTGGGCCGGAAGCTGGGGCGCACGGTCACGATCGACGAGATCGGCATGGCCAACGGCAAGAACCTCGCCTCCGGTGTCGGACTGCTGTTCTCGCCCACGGTCGCCGGTGCGATCGAGCAGGTCTGCGAGTTGTGGCGGAGCGACGTCGGGCGCCGGGACTTCCTCTCCGGTTCCTCGGTCGCCGCGTCGGCGCTCGTCGAGCCGAGCCGCGACTGGCTCATCACGGAGACGGATCCGCACGTGGCGCGCACCGCGGGGGCGCGTGTCGGGCAGACCGACGTCGAAGCCGTACGTTCCATGACCCAGGCGCTCGTCGACCTCGACCACCGCTTCGGCAGCGGGCACGTACGGCCGGTGGTCGTGCACTACCTGAACAGCGTGGTGGCCGGACTGCTCAGCGGCTCCTACCGGGAGGCCGTCGGGCGCGATCTGTTCGCCGCCGTCGCCCGCCTCACCGAACTCGCGGGCTACATGGCCGTCGACACCGGCCAGCCCGGCCTGGCCCAGCGCTACTACATCCAGGCCCTGCGGCTGGCCCAGGCCGCAGGGGACCGGGGCTACGGCGGTTACGTCCTCGCCGCGAGCATGAGCCACCTCGCCGCCGCCCTCGGCAATCCGCGGGAGATCGCCCAACTCGCCCGCGCCGCACAGGAAGGGGCGCGCGGGCACGTCACACCGCGGGCCCAGGCCATGTTCCTCGCGGCCGAGGCGCGCGGGCACGCGCTCCTCGGGGACGGGGGTGCGTTCCAGACCGTGGCGGCACGCGCCGAGTCGGCGATGGAGAAGGCCGGCGGCTCGTCGGCCGAGGGACCCGGCGACGACCCCGAGTGGATCGCGCACTTCGACCACGCCTATCTGGCCGATGAGTTGGCGCACTGCCACCGCGACCTGGGCCAGGCCGAGGCCGCCGGACGACGGGCGGAGGAGGCGCTCGCCGGGCACCCGGAGTCGCGGGCGCGGCGCCGCGCCATCGGCCTCGCCCTGCTCGCCTCGGCCCAAGTGCAGCAGCGGGAGATCGAGTTGGCGTGCACGACGGGTACGCAGGCGCTCGAACTCCTGGCCGGGCTGCGCTCCAACCGCGGTACGGAGTACCTGGAGGACCTGCAGCAGCGGCTCGCCCCCTTCAAGGACGAGCCGCTGGTACGGGAGTTCGGGGCCCGCCTGGACACGGTCGCGGCCTGAGGGCCGCCGGAGAACTCGCAGGAGCAGGGAAAAAAGACGTCCGCCCACCCGCCCTTGACCGGGGCGGGTGGGCGGAGCCACGTACGAGGGGCCGGAGCCCGTACGCCTGCGGGTCAGGCGGTCGGCTCGGGCGTGGTGAAGTAGAGCGCGAAGGCGGCGATGATCTCCTCCTCGGTGATCTTGCCGTCCTTGTTGTCGTCGAGCGCCGCGGCCACCATGGCGCACGCGTCCGACGGAACCCCGAGTGACCGCACCACGCGCTCGGCCTCATCAGGGGTGATGACGCCGTCGCCGTCGGTGTCCGCGATCCGGATCACCGACCGCAGGAACGGTCTGGCGATCTCGGCGAACCGCTTCGCGTTGTCGCTGAGGCGCTTGACCGCCCCGTTGACGAACTCCTCCCGCGTGACGTGCTGATCGCCGTCCGTGTCGGCGATCGCCGCCATCCCCTGCCAGAACGCCTCCGCGCCCTCGTAGAGGGACTGGCCCTTCATCGAGCGGGCGGTCACCTCGAACTCCGCCAGGACGGCGGCAGCGGCGGCGTTGAAGTCCTCGCGGGAGATGTAGCCGTTGCCGTCCTGGTCGAAGGCGGCGAAGCGGCGGGCGATCTTTGCTTGGTATTCAGCGGGATCCACGGTCGGCCTCACGTTTGCGTCGGGTACCGGGGTCAGATAGTACGTACGTCCTGGCCGGAGGCGAAGTTCAGAAACGTGTGCCATGCATCAGCCGAAAAGTGGAGCCGCGGACCGTCCGGATCCTTGGAGTCACGGACGGCTACGGCTGCTCCGGCGAGCTGAGTGAACTCCACACACTCGCCCCCTTGGCCGCTGCTGTAACTGGACTTACGCCACTCGGCGCCTCCGAGCGGGGCGCATTCGATGCAGTCTCCGCCTTGGGGGCTGCTGTAGCTCGACTTGCGCCATCTGGTGCTCATAGCTCCTCCAGGAGTGAGGCAATAAGCCCCGCCGAACCCTCTGGTGAGAGCGCGGCGGCCCGGAGAAGATCGTATCGGAACGCTGCTTGCTTGAACTCGTCCGGATGAGCCATTACATGAGCGCTTCCGACGCCTTCGCTGTAGACGAAGTCGGCCCCTTCGTTCATGGTCAAGAGGTTGAACGAGCCATCGGCCGATGTCGGGATCCCAGCGCTGAACGGCAGGACCTGGATGACCATGTTCGGGTCGTAGCGGTAGCTCAACAGGTGCTCGAGTTGAGCGCGCATGATCCCGTTGTCCGCGGGGCGGCGGCGGAGCACGGCTTCGTCCAGGACCACCCAGATCTGTGGTGCATCTTGCCGCATGAGGATGTCCTGACGCTCCATCCTGGCGGCGACCTTTGCCTCCAGGTCCTCATGGCGACCCATGCGCAGCATTTCGCGCGCATAGTCCTCGGTCTGCAGCAGTCCGTACATGTATTGCGCCTGGTACGTACGGATCGAGGTCGCCGATGCCTCGAACTCCGTGTACTCGCGGAACCACGACGGCAGGGCCAGCCGTGCCACCAGCGGCCACAGGCGCGCGAACGAGCCGTCCGTCTCGAAGATCTTGTCGCAGCCGTCGGCGAACTCGTCCGTCGGGAAGCGCTTCGCCGTCTCGATGTAGCCCACCAGCGCGCCCGAGCAGTACAGCTTGCTGCCGAGGTCCTTCTGCGTCATGTCCGTCTTCTCGCGGTGCCGACGCACCTCCGAGCCGAAGAACGCCAGGGGGGACTTGGACGGATCGAGGTCGGTCGTGTTCGGCATGGCGGTCCCCCTTGGCGTACGGCACTGCAACAGTGACCGCTGTCAGCAATCACCCTGTAGCCGAGAGTAGCCATCAGCGCCGACAGTGGTGATGTGAATCACGAAACCGAAGGTGGCCTGCACATCAGCAGGTTGCCTCTGCCGCACAGCCCCCTGGCCGCCGCCCAGGCCCGCCGTCATGTCCGGGACGTGCTGAGGACCTGGGGGCTGGGCGGGGGCGAACTGGCCGATGCGGTCGAGCTGGTGGCGAGCGAACTGGTCACCAACGCCGTACGGCACGCCGTGTGCCCTTGCGGCTGCACACGCGGGGTGATCGCCCTGGCGCTGTGGCGCGCGGACGGGCGGCTGCGGGTGGAGGTCGGGGATCCGGCGCGGACGCCGCCGCGGTGGCCGGAGGGCGTACCGGACACGGAGGGGTGCGGCGGTCGCGGCCTGGCGATCGTGGCCGCGCTGGGGAAGGACTGGGGCTCCTACGAGCGACCGGTGCGCGGGAAGGTCGTCTGGTGCGAGTTCCCGGCGGTCGACGGGTGCGCGAGGGGTGAAGGGGGTGCCGGGGGTTACGCGGAGAGCGGGCGCGCGGACTCGTCGAGAGCGGAGTCGACGTCCGAGTAGACCTCGAAGAGGCGGCGGACGCCGAGGGCGGCGAGAACGCGGTTCACATGCGAACCGTCCTCGGCCCCGCGCGCGGGAAGGATCAGGCGCAGCCGGCCCTGACAGGAGCGCATCAGCCTGCGGGAGGCGATGAGCACCCCGACCCCGCTGGAGTCGCAGAAGCGGACTCCGGAGAGGTCGAGCACGAGGCTGCGGCGGCCCTCGGCCACCGCCTCGTGCACGTGCTGGCGTACGGCGGGCGAGGTCACCAGGTCCATCTCGCCCGAGATCCGTAGCACCGCCCAGTCGCCCTGCTCGGCTTCCATCACCTTCAACGTCACGCCCCGACGTCCCTTCGCTTGCGATCGCTATCCGGAAGCAGCCCTTCCGACTGCGGCTGCCCGACCGTTCCCCCTCGAAACACACGACTCGGTCGTCGCTCATGGCGACCCTATGCGCAATCGGGAACACCAGTCTCAGAAGCGACGAGCAAAGTGACCGGATCTATATCAGGTTCGCTCGTCTCCGGAGGGCACATTGCCCAAAGGGCGTGCGATATGCGTAGAGCCCACTACATTCGATGGGGACGACGGCACAGGGATGGGGGCCGGATGGCGAACGAGGCATCTCCCCGTTGGGACCGGAAGATGCAGCAGAGGCTGGTGCGTGGCGAGGCGGCCGCGCTCGGTGAGCTGTACGACCGCTTCGCCTCCCTCGTCCACGGCCTCGCCTACCGCGTGCTCGACGACGAGGAGGCCGCCGACCGCGTCACGCGGGACATCTTCGTCAGGATCTGGGAGCACCCCGAGGCGTACGACGCCAACCAGGGCCCGCTGCGCTCCTGGATCGCCTCGATCGCGCACCGCCAGGCGGTGCGGCGGCTGCGCGAGACCGAGGCGCAACTCCTCGGCGAGGGCGTGCCGCCCGACCGGATGGAGAAGAAGGTCAGGGCGGCGTCCGCCGCGGCGCGCGCCGACTACATCAGGAACTCCATGCCCGCATCGCTGCGCGCCGCGCTGGAGCTGGCGTACTTCAAGCACCTCGACTACCGGGCGGCCGCGGCCGATCTGGGCGTCACCGAGGACGAGGCGCGTCGCCGGCTGCGCCTCGGCCTGCAGTTGCTGTCCACGGCGCACCAGGTGTCGGGGCACCAGGCATCGGCGCACCCTTCGCCGGGGCACGCGCCGTCACCGGCGCAGTCCCCGTCCCAGCCACCCGGTCCCGGGGGCGTGCTGTGAGCGGGCCGTTCGGACCCGACCGGCCGGGTGAGGCGGAGGGCGGCCCGGCCGAGGAGCGTCCCCGCATACCACCCCCGCGGGCGGCGGCCGAGGACCGCGGCCCGCTGCCGGACCCGGAGACGGTGATGCCGTCCGCGTCGCCCTCCCCGCCCGAGCCGATCCAGCTGCCGGTTCCGCCTGCGCCTGAGCCTGAGCCGGAGGTCCCGGCTCGGAGTGCGCCTCCGGGGGTTCCGTTCGACCACAAGGTCCTGAAGTCGCTGCTCGGCGCCTGGGCCCTGTCGGCGTGCTCCGCCGAGGAGTCCGCGGCCGTCGACGCGCATCTGACCGACTGCGGGATGTGCGCGGACGAGGCCGTACGGCTGCGCGACGCGGTCGGCCTTCTCCACAAGGAGGACAATCTCGACCTCGACCCGATGCTGCGCACCCGCACGCTGGCGGGATGCCTGGGACGGCGTCCGGCGCGTATCCCGGTGCCCGCGTGGGCGGCGCCGTACGACGCGGAGACCGCGCGGCTGGACGCGCTCCTCCACGACATGGGCGAGTCGGAGTGGCGCACTCCGGTGCGGCTGCGCTGGTACGAGGGCAGCCGCGGGGTCGAGCGCGAGGCCACGGTCGCCGCGGTGCTGGCGCATCTGATGGCGGTCGACGGCGCGGTGGCCGCGGCGCTGGGTCTGGCCGATCCGCTGGGTGGGCTGGGGGAGTTCACGGGACCCGGGTCCCCGCCCGTGTCACCGGCCTCCCGCACGGAGGCGTACTGGCGGTCGGAGATGCCGGAACCGCCGGGATCGGTGCGCGACGTCTGGCGCGACCAGGCCCGCTCGATGGTCCGCACGGTCGGCTTCGCGGGCGGACGGGCCGCCGAACAGCAGGTCCCGTACGGGGAGTTCGGGCTCCCGCTGTGCGACTCCTTCCTCGACCGGGCCTTCGAGTGCTGGATGCACGCCTGGGACATAGCCGAGGCCGTGGACTATCCGTACGAACCCCCTGCGGCCCCGCATCTGCACCTGATGATCGATCTGGCGGTGCGGATGCTGCCGGAGGCGCTCGCCGGGCGGCGGCGGATCGGGCTCGCCGGTCCGGTGCACCGGCTGAGCGCGGCGGGAAAGCCGGGCCGCACCCTGCACTTGGAGGTCGAGGGCAAGGGCGGCGGGCACTGGTTCATCCCGCTGGACTCGCCGGGCGCGGTGGGGTCCCCGGAGGAGGAAGTCGCGCGCGTGGCTCTGGACGCCACGGAGTTCTGCCAGCTCGCGGCCGGGCACATCCTGCCCGAGGACGCGGCGGCGGGGCAGGAGGGCGACCGGGAGGCGATCCGCGAGGTGCTGTCCGCCGCGGCCGCACTGTCCCGTCTGTGACGGCGTCCTGTCGGTGACGCCGCGGTCCTCGTGGGGTGGTGGCGGGTCCTACAGGTGCCGCGCGCGTCTCACGTTCCTCAGGCGAAGACGACCGTGCGGGTGCCGTTGAGGAGCACGCGGTGCTCGCTGTGCCACTTGACCGCGCGGGCCAGCGCCTGGCACTCCACGTCACGGCCGATGGCGACCAGCTGGTCCGGCGTGACCCAGTGCCCCACGCGCTCGACCTCCTGCTCGATGATCGGGCCCTCGTCGAGGTCCGCGGTCACGTAGTGCGCGGTGGCGCCGATCAGCTTCACGCCGCGGGCGTGCGCCTGGTGGTACGGCTTCGCGCCCTTGAAGCTCGGCAGGAACGAGTGGTGGATGTTGATGATCCGTCCCGACAGGGCCTTGCACAGATCGTCCGAGAGCACCTGCATGTAGCGGGCGAGCACGACCAGTTCCACGCCCTCGTCCTCGACGATGCGCAGCAGCTCCGCCTCCGCCTCCGCCTTGTTCTCCCTGGTCACCGGGATGTGGTGGAACGGGATGTCGTAACCGGCGACGAGTTCGGCGAAGTCGGTGTGGTTGGAGACCACGGCCGCGATCTCGACCGGCAGGGCACCGATGCGGGTGCGGAACAGCAGGTCGTTCAGGCAGTGCCCGAACTTGCTGACCATGAGGACGACCCGCATCCTCTGCTCGGGCCGGTGGATCTGCCAGTCCATTCCGAAGCGGTCACCGATCGCGGCGAAGCTGGCCCGCAGCTTGTCCAGCGTCACCGGCTGCTCGGCGGAGAAGTGCACCCGCATGAAGAACAGTCCCGTGTCGTGGTCGCCGAACTGCTGGCTGTCCTCGATGTTGCAGCCGGTCATGAACAGGTAGCTGGACACGGCGTGCACGATGCCCTGCTTGTCCGGGCAGGAGAGCGTGAGGACGTACTGCTCGGGGTCGCGCGGGGCCGCGGCGGACTGGGACTCGTTCATGACCCCATAGCGTCGCACACCTGCGCAGCTCACCCGCACCGCGTCCGCCCGCGCTCGCCGGCATCCGCTCCCACCCCATGGGCAACTACTTGCCTGATAGGAAAATGAAAGGTACGTTCCACTCGTTACCCGGTAACCCGGTTACGTGCTGATGCCCCGGTCCGCGACGTGAGGAGACGGCTGTGTCCCATGAACCCGATCCCGAGGACGCGGCCCGCGCTCTGGACGACGTCCAGCACCGCCGCGACCAGGCGATCGACGCGCAGCGTCTGCCCTTCTGGTTCGGCGTGGCCTGGGGCACCTGCCTCTTCCTGCTGATCGCCTCGCCGGACCTGCTGCCGCTGCTGAACCTGGAACGGTGGAAGGGATGGTGGGCCGTGTCGAGCGCGGTCCTCGTCACGGCGTTCGCCGTCGCCCAGTACACCCCTCAGGGGCGCAGCCTGTTCGGGATCGCCCCCCCGCTGCGGCCGTCCGGACTCGCCCCTCCGCCGCACCGGAGCATGTGGCCGAGCAGCGTCGTGACCCTCGCGGCCGTGACCGCCGGCGCCACGGTGATGGTCCTGGTCCTGGCCCAGGCCCCGTACTGGCACATCTGGGCGGGGCTGATGGCCGGAGTCGCGGTGATCGTCTCTCCCGAGCGGCGGAACGCGCGCCTGAAGCGGTTCAGCGCCGAGGCGAACGCCCGTCGCCGATCCTGAACAGACGCCCGTCGCCGACGGTGAACGCCGGGCGCCGAACCTGTCGCGGGCCGGACGGCCCGGACGTCAGACGGCCTCGGAGGCGATCTCCCGCTTCATGATCGCGAGCACGTCGAGCGAGAGGGGCGCGGTGTCCGGGTCCTCACCGTCGTTGGCGGCGAGCCGTACGTGCGCCTCGCGCGCGGCCCGCACGGCCTCGGTCCACCCGTGGTGCTCCAGATAGGCCGCAACGGGGGCGTCGGGACCCACCTGATGCATGATCCGCAGCACACGCAGCACGGCGACGTCCACGAGGGCCGCCTCCTGCGAGTCGCGGAAGATGGTTCCGACGTATTTCTCGGCGGACCAGTTGTCCAGCCAGGTGTCCTCGACGAGCCGGTAAACGGCGTCGGTGACGTCCCCGTAGCCTTCGCGGCCGGGCAGCCAGCATTCCTGCTGGAAGACGGGGTCCGAGAGCATGTGCAGCGCGGAGCGCACATTGCTGCGCCAGCGCCACCACGGCATGTCGTTGAGTGGCATGCCGCCCATGGTGGTCGAGCGACGGCCGGGACGGGAAGACCTCTCCTTACCTTGCACAGCTCCCGATCGTACGTTCTTCACAAGTACCTCGTGCACGGACCCTCGCTGTTCACTCGTGAGTTACGCGGCGTTGGCCGGTCGTCACTCTTCCGTTGTGCGGCGGCCGGAAGGGTTGTGCGGTATGACCGGACGGCGACACTCCTCTTCCTCCCGCCCCTTTCACCCCGCCCGCCCCTCTCGTCCCTCCCGCTCCGCCAGAACTGCCGCGATCACCTCGGTCGCCGCGCTGGCCGCGGGTGCCGCCGTCCTCGCCGGATGCGGCGAGCTGTCCGGGGTCGCGCGTACGGCCAAGGATCCGATCGTGGTCATGACCATGGCCCCGGAAGGGACCAAAGCCACCAACATGCCGGGCATGCCCGCAATGGCCCAGGCGTATGCCCGATGGATCAACAACAGGGGCGGGATCGGGGGGCGCGAGCTCAAGGTCATCCGCTGCAACGACCGCAACGAGTCGGTGGGCGCGGGCCGTTGCGCACGGCGAGCCGTCACGGAGAACGTCGTCGCGGTCGTCGGCTCGTACAGCCAGCACGGCCGGTCCTTCATGCCGCAACTGGAAGCGTCCGGCATCCCCTACATCGGCGGATACGGCATCTCGGACGAGGAGTTCAACAGCCCCCTGTCGTACCCCGTCAACGGTGGCGTCGCCACGCTGCTCGCCGGCAACGGGCGCCAGCTCGCCCGGAGTTGCGACCAGGTCTCGCTCGTCCGGCCCGACACCATCGCGGGTGACCAGATGCCGTCCCTGATCAACGCCGGCCTGGAACAGGGCGACCGGCAGTCCGCCCATGACGTCCGCGCGCCCGAGGACGCGACCGACTACACCCCGCAGGCGGAGCGCGCCCTGGCCCGCGCGGGCGCGGACCCCGCCCGGTACGGGACCGCGGAGTACGCGGCGACATCCGGCGGCGCGTGCGTCACCGCGGCGCTCGGCGACCGCACCGACAGCTTCTTCGACTCCTTCCGCCGCATCCAGGAGGACAAGGACAAGGTCACCATCGCCTCCGTCCTCGGCAGCGTCCAGCAGTCGCTGGTGACCCGGACCGGCGGCAAGTCCTCCCCGCTGGAAGGCGCGTACGTCACCGGGTGGTACCCGGCGGCGAGCGACCCCCGCTGGGCGCCCATGCGCCAGGTCGTCAACCAGCACGCCTTCGGCGACAACCGCATCGACCCGGCGGACCCGGGCGTGCAGACGACCTGGATCGCGTACACGGTGCTGCGCGCCGCGGTCGAGTCGCTGGACGGCGGCGAGGTCACGGCCAAGTCCGTACGCCGGGTACTGGACAGCGGTCTCGGGAAGGCCGGCGTGGACACCGGCGGGCTGACGCCCAGACTGAGCTGGCGGTACGAGGACATGCTCGCGGTCGGGGGCTTCCCGCGGATCACCAACGCCCGGGTGACGTACCAGGTCGTGCGCGACGGGCGGCTCGTGCCGGTCGGCCGGGACTCGGTGGACGTCGCGAAGACCTTGGAGGGGCGGGTCGACTAGGGCGAAAGCTCTTGGCCCGTTCGACGGACCCGGGCCCGATCGGTGCTCCCCGACCGTGCTGGTGACGACCCGGAGGACGGGCCACCGTCCGTGGCGCCACGGCTAGTTGGCGCCACTGAGGCTACGGTGCCACCCGCGCGACCCCTCCCGTCTCGAGAGCCACCCAGAGGGCGCCGTCGGGGCCCAGGGCGATGCCGTGCGGTTCGGACGACGGCGACGGCAGGTCGTACTCGGCGATCTCGCCGCTCGCGGTGACGCGGCCGACGCGATTGGCCCCCCACTCCGTGAACCAGCAGTCCCCCGGGGAGGCGGCGACGATGGCGTGGGGCTTGGACGTGCTGTCGGGAAGCGGGAATTCCTTGATCGTGCCGTCCACCGAGATCCTGCCGACCGCACCCGCCGCGATCTCGACGAACCACAGGGCGTCGCCGTCACTGGTGATCCCCACGGGTGCGGCGCTCGGGGTGGGCAGCGGGTGCAGGACGGTGTCGCCGTCGGTGGTGATGCGGCCGATCGCGTTCGCCTGGTTGAGCGTGAACCACAGGGCGCCATCCGGCCCTGAGGTGATTCCCGAGGGATAGCCGCCCTCGCCGGGGAGGACGAACTCGGTGATCTCCCCTTCGGAGGTGATGCGGCCGATGCGGTCGGTGTTCATCTGGGTGAACCACACCGCGTCGTCCGGGCCCGCGGTGATACCGAAGGGTCCGCTCCCGGGGGTCGGCACGTCGAAGGACGTCGCTTCACCGTCGGTGGTGATGCGGCCGATCCGGTGGTCCTGGGAGCGGGTGAACCACAGGGCTCCGTCCGGCCCGGGCGTGATGACGAGGGGACGGCATCCAGCCGAGTCCAGGGCGTACTCCTCGAGTTCGCCGTCGAGGGAGAGCCGGGCGATGCGACCGTTGTGCGCGAAAGTGAGCCACAGGGAGCGGTCCGGGCCGGCCGTGATGCCGTAGGGCCCGGCCCCCTGGTCCGCCACCGGGATCTCCGTGATGGTCGGGGCAACGGAAGGGTGCACAGCAGCTCCTTGCGGGATCGGCGGGATCGGCGGGATCGGCGGGATCGGCGGGTTCATCGGGGATCTCGCGGGGATGCGCGCGGATCTCACGGGAGCACGGGTGATCTCAGGGGGACGGGGGCCGGCCGGCGTCCCCGGCCGCCGACGTCGGGGTCCGACAGGACCCCGTCCGCGACGGGTCATTCGATCTCCGAGCCGATCACCATCGCACCCTGCCCAGTGGGGGTCAGCGGCCGCAACTGCTTTTCGCGTCGGGGCGGGAGGCCGGGCGATTGGCGCAACTCCCGTACCAGGAGCCGCTGCCGGCCTGCGGCGCCCCGTCGCGCGCCGGTCAGTCGAGGCAGAACTCGTTGCCCTCGGGATCGGTCATCACGATGTGACCGGCGCCGAGCGGAGGAGCCGGCTCGTGGCGCTCGAGCCGGGTGGCGCCGCGGGAGACGAGCCGTTCGGCCTCCGCCTCCAGGGCCGCCATCCGCGCCTCGCCCTCGAGCCCGGGCGCGGCCCGTACGTCGACGTGCACGCGGTTCTTGGCCTGCTTGCCCTCCGGCACCCGCTGGAAGAACAGCCGCGGCCCGGAGCCTTGAGGGTCCTCCAGCGCCGATGCGTCGTTGCGGCGCTCGGGCGGGACGCCCATCGCCTCCAGGGCCTGGTCCCACGAGATGAAGTCCCCGGGCGGGTCCGGCAGCAGGTAGCCGAGGGCGTCGGCCCAGAACGCGGAGAGCGCGGCCGGGTCGGCGCAGTCGAAGGTGATCTGGACGTCGCGGGCCATGTCAGCTCGCCTCCCGTCGGGTCTGCCGGTGCCGGGCGGGCCGGTCGCGGAGCAGAAGGTTCCAGGTGTGGTCGGTCATGCGGCCACACTCCCGCACATCGCGGACAGTTCCGTTCCTTGATGCGGAACGGATGACCGTGTGTCCGCGTCGGCGCCGGTGACGGAAGGCCGCGCCTGAAATGTCGTACGCGCCCGCACGGGCCGCGGCCGCCGCCCGCGCTTCCGCCGGTTTCTCCGCCGGTTCCTCCGCGTGCCCCGCCGGGCCGTCAGAGCTGGGTGACCTGGCGCTTGGGGAGGGAGTACTTCTCGGCGACGGAGTTCCAGAGCTGGGACGCCTGCTTCTTGGCGGTGGTGGCCTCTCCGCTGGCCCGGTTGCCCGCGGCCGTCTGACCCGTGACCCGCGCCTTGCCGCCCGGGCAGCCCTTCTTCCGCCCCTTGGCGACCTGGTCGGCCCAGGCCGCGTAGTGGTTGTCGGCGGCGGCGGATGCCTTCCAGGCGCTCGTCAGCGAGGACGTGAGCGTCCGGTGGTCGGGCAGCTTGTCGACGGAGATCTTCCCCAGGCGCGTCACCAGGCTGTTGCGCTGGCCCGCGGCGGAGCGGAGGTCCTGGGCGGCCTTGCCGAGGTTGCGGCAGGACTTGATGGCCTCGACGGACCGGATGACCGTGGCGCGGCTGTTGTTGCTGTCGGCGAGGAGCCCGTCCAGCTCCTTGGCCTGGGCCTCGGCCGGGTCGGCGGCCGGTGAGGACTTGTTGCCGTCGTCCCCGTCTCCGACGTCTCCGGCCTGCGCGGTCTTCTGGGTGTCGTCCTGGTCGTCACTGCCGCCGCTGAGCGCGGCACCGGCCGCGAGGCCCGCGACGGTGCAGCCCGCGATGACGATCCCGATGAGGGCGAGCGGCGAGAGCCGGCGGCGGCCGCGGCCCTCGGGCTCGTAGGAGCCGGGCGTGGGCGGCTGGTTGCCGAAGCCCTGGCCGCCGTTGCCCTGCTGGGTCGCATACGGCTGGGCGCCGGGCTGCTGCGCGTTCTGCGGCGGCTCGGCGAAGCGCGGCAGGTGCTGGGTGGCTCCGGGCGGCCCGGCGTTCGTCGCGGGGCCGGTACCGGCGTTCGGTCCCGCCGGGGTGTCGGAGCGGAACAGTCCGTCGAAGTCGGCGTGCGGTTGCCGGTCACCGGGCATGCCGGGGCGGATGCCGAACGGCGCGCGCCCGGGCGGGACGGGGCCGCCGGCGGCGGGGTTCTGCGGCGGCTGCCCGTGCGGAAGGGGCGCTTGCGGATCCGGGCCGGACGCGCCGGGGACCGGGGGCATGTACTGCGTCGACTCGGCATCGGGATTGCCGTCCGCCTGGTGCTGCAGCGGCCGGTGACCGAGGAAGGTCGTGGACTCGGAGGGCGCCTCGGGCGGAAGCGCGCCTCCACCGGCTATGGGCGGTATGTACTGGGTGGCGTCCGTGCTGGACACCGCCCCGGCGTCCGGCTGTGGCGGCATCTGCTGCGCCTGCGGCGCCTGTTGGGACGGGAACGGCGTCTCCCCGGTGGGCAGCGGGAGCGACTGCCCGGACCCGTCGTGCTGTCCGTACGCGCCGTGCGGCGCCTGCGGTCCGGGCAGGCCGTGCTGGGCCGGCTGACCGTGGGCCTGCCGGCCGTGTGCCTGCTGACCGGGCTGAGCATGCGCGCCGGGCTGTGCGGCGAGGCCCGGCGGCGGTGTCGGCTGCGCCCAGGAGACGGGCTGCGCGGGCGGATCGAGCGGTGCGGGCGCACCGGGCCCGGCGGGCAACTGCCCCGCGGAGTCCGGCGCGTCGGGCTGCGGAGCCCAGGCGTGGGACTGCGGCGCGGCGGGGCCGAGCGGTTCCTGGGAGGTGTGCGGGGCCGGCGGGCCGGCCGGTGCGTCCGCGGAGTCCGGGCCCCAGGGCCGGCCCCACGGCTGCCCGGCCGCGGGCGAGGCCTGCTGATCCGGGACGAAGGGCTCGCCGCCGTTCGCGGGCAGCACGACGCCCTCGTGGGTGTGGCGGGCCGCGGGGAGCTGCGAATCGTTCCCCTGTCCGCTGTGCGTCACCAGGACTCCTCATGCCTCATGCGGAACGTAACGACGGAAGCGTCGGCTCACGCTACCGGGTTGCTCGGGCGCTCTGCCACGGACCCGTTCCCGCCACCGGTACAGACCTGTGGCGCGGTGGGGCGGGGTTCCGGGGCATCCCGCCAAGGGTCCTGCTCGGAGGCGGAAGCGCACGTTCCGTACGGACGCGCGCGGGGGCCTGCTGGGTTCCGGCGCGTGACGAAGAACTCCTCGGGCCGCCGGTTCTGTGCGGGTGTCCGCCCTTGCCGGGGCGGCGGTTCGGCCCTGCCGGTCCGCGGCTGGGGCGGGAAATCCGGTTGCGCGGGCTGTCCCGCATGGTGCGGAATGTGAACTTCCGCTGCGGGTGCGTGCGGACGGTGTCGCGACGGTTCTGCGGGCGCGGGCGGTGGACCGTGGCGCGGCCCGCGCGAGCACCGTGCGGGCACGGAAGAGCGGCGTGCGGTCACGCCGATCCACCACCGTGGGGACACGAATCAGGACGGACAGGACGGACTTGAGGTGACGGACATGGGCGGGGACGGCAGTGCGCCGCGGAACGGGCAGGACGACCAGCGGGACGCCTCGTACGCACCGCGGAACGCCTCGTACACACCGAACGACCGGCCACTGGGACGGAGCGACCTACCGGACGCATGGTGGACGCCGTCGGGCGTGAGACTCCGTCGGGCCGGTTCCCGGCCGGGGCGCTGGAACTGGCTGTTCCTTCCCGGCGGTCCCGGCCTGGGCTCGGAATCCGTGGCCGGACTGGCCGAGGCGGCCGCGGTCCCTGGGTGCACCTGGCTCGTCGACCTGCCGGGCGACGGCTCGAACCGGGACGCGCCCGAGGTGCCCGCCGACCCGTACGCGGTGTGGCCCGGTGTCGTCGCCGAGCCCGCGACGGCACTGGACGACGTCGTCATGGTGGGCCACTCCACCGGAGGAATGTTCCTGCTGTCCGTCCCCGAACTCGCCTCCCGCCTGGCCGGACTGGCCCTGGTGAGCAGCGCGCCGCACGCGGGCTGGCGGCCGCGGTTCGCGGAGCGGGCGGCGCGGCACCCCGTCCCCGAGGCGGCGGAGGCCGCCGAACGCTACGAGCGGCAGCCGGACGACGCGACCCTGCGGCACCTCGTGCTCGCCTCCGCGCCGTTCAACTTCACCGCGCCCGCGGTCGGCGCCGGCCGGGAGCTCCTGTCCCGCTGCGCGTACAACCATGCCGCGGTGGCGTGGGCGGACGAGCACTTCGACCGTGACTACCGCGCGCGATGGGCTCCCGCGTCCCTGCCGGCCCTGATCATCAGCGGGGCCGAGGACCGGGTCGTCGACCAGAGCCTCTGGCGGGAGGAGCCCGCGTTCACCGCACCGAACGTGCTGCACCGCACCATCGGTTCGGCGGGGCACTTCCCCTGGGTCGAGAACCCGGCGGCCGTCCGGGCGGCGTTCGCCGACCTCACGCACCGGCTCCGGCTCGACGGCGGGGCGTAGGGCGCGGCGGACCGCGTCACCGCCGGGGGTGACGCTCGCTCCTGGGCCGGAGCGTGCGCGAGGCCGCATCGGGACGTGCCGGAACGCCTCAGGAGGCCGAAAAGCGGTCCCGCAGCCGGTACTTGAGGACCTTCCGCAGCGTCTCGTTGCGCGGCAGCGCGTCCACGATCTCCAGCTGCTCGGGAAGCTTGTGCACCGACAGCCCCAGCTCCCCCAGATACGCGGTGACGGCCTCCAGCGTCAGCGGCTCGGCACCCTTCGGCTGCTCGACCACCGCGCACACCCGCTCCCCGCGCGCCGCGTCCGGCAGCCCGACGACGGCCACGTCGCCCACCCCCGGGTGCTGGTAGAGGAGTTCCTCGATCTCCTTGGCCGAGATGTTCTCGCCCTTGCGGATGATGACGTCCTTCAGCCGCCCGGTGAGGACGAGATGGCCGTCCTCCCGCACATGCCCCAGGTCGCCGGTGATGAAGAAGCCGTCCGCGTCGAACGCGGCCGCGGTCTGGTCCGGGTCGGTGTAGCCGCGGCACACGGCCTCGCCGCGCAGCCGCACCTCGCCGTCGGCGATACGGATCTCCATCGCGGCGGGCGGGCGGCCCTCCGTGTGCGCGAGCTGCTCCTCGGTGTCGTCCGGCGACCCCATGGTGATCATCGGTGCCTCGGTCATGCCGTAGCCGTGGGTCAGCCGGCAGCCCAGCTCGGAGACCACCTCGTGGTACAGCTCCGGCGGCTTCGGCGCCCCGCCGCCCGCCAGGAGGCGCAGCGTGGGGATCAGCGGGCGCGAGGGGTCCTCTCGCTGCTCGGCGAGGAACATCGCGTAGAAGGCCGTGGATCCGCCCGCGACCGTGACGCCGTGGCGGCGGTACGCCTCCAGCGACGCCGGGAGCGCGAACTGCTCCAGCAGGACGGCCGGGAAGCCGTGGAGCAGCACCATCACCAGATAGTCGGGGCCGCCGATGTGGGCGTACGGGAAGGCGATCGAGCCGACATCGGCCGGGCTCAGACGCAGCGCGTCGGCGAGGCAGGAGCCTCCGGCGATCAGGCTGCGGTCGGTGTGCAGGACGCCCTTGGGGTCGGAGGTGGTGCCCGATGTCCAGTAGATCCAGCGGACGTCGGTGCCGGAGGCCGGGGGCGGGGGGAGGTGCGCGGGATCGGACTCGGGCAGCGCGTCGTACGCCTCCAGGACGCGCGGGGGTCGCGCGGGCGAGGGCGGGGCCGGCAGGCGGCGCGCCATCTCCGTGTAGTCGAAGCCCCGCCACTCGCCCGGCACGGCGAAGAACTCCGCCTTCGCCGTGCGCAGCGCGAAGCCCGTCTCGCGATCGCGGTAGATGGGGATGACCGGGCTCTGCACGGCGCCGAGGCGGGCGAGGGCCAATGAGAGCACCACGGTCTCGATGCGGGTGGGGAGCTGCCAGGCGAACGGGGTGCCGGGGCGGACGCCCAGTTCGTACAGCCCCGCGGCCACGCGCTCCGCGCGGTCCCGCAGTCCGCCGAAGGTGATCCGCCGGTCCTCCTCCGGCGTGGCTCCGGCCTGGAGGAGGGCGGGTGCGTCGGGCGTGAGGCGCGCGCGCCGGTCGACCAGCTCCCAGAGGGTCGCGGAGGCGGCCAGTTCGTGCGCGGTGGTGGCGGAGGCCGGTTCGTGCGGGGTGGTGGCCGCTTCGTGGGCCGGGGTGGCCGCTTGGGTGGCAGCGGTGGCAGCGGTGGCAGCGCTGGCCGCTTGGGTGGCAGCGGGAGCCGCGTCGCGACGTGCGGCGGAGCCTTCGTGTGCGGTGGCTGTGGCGTCGTCCATGACACTCCCCAGATCTGATGGACCGTCAGACCGCGTGCCCGGAAGCGTACGGGTGTGCGCCTTGTCGGTCCAGGGGTCGGGGGCTAGCCTCGTTTCTGACGGGTCATCAGAAATGGTTCATCGGAAACGAGGGGAGACGGCGATGGAGCTACCGCGGATCGTCAGCGTCGACGACCATGTGATCGAGCCCGCGCACCTCTTCGAGACCTGGCTCCCGGCCAGGTACCGCGACCGCGGCCCCAAGCCGCTGACGGCCGGGATCGGCGAACTCGCCTACGTCGGCGGGAAGTACGTCATCACCATGGACCCCGAGGGCCCGCCCACCGACTGGTGGATCTACGAGGACCTCAAGTTCCCGTACAAGCGCAACATCGCCGCCGTCGGCTTCGACCGCGACGAGATGACCCTCGAGGGCATCACGCGCGCGGAGATGCGGCGCGGCTGCTGGGACCCCGCGGCCCGGCTCGCCGACATGGACCTCAACCACGTCGAGGCCTCGCTCTGCTTCCCCACCTTCCCCCGCTTCTGCGGACAGACCTTCGCCGAGGCGAGCGACAAGGAGGTCGCGCTCGCGTGCGTGCGCGCCTACAACGACTGGATGGTGGAGGAGTGGTGCGGCGACAGCGCCGGGCGGCTCATCCCGCTCTGCCTCATCCCCCTCTGGGACATCGACCTCGCCGTCGCCGAGATCCGCCGCAACGCCGCACGGGGCGTACGCGCCGTCACCTTCAGCGAGATCCCCACCCACCTCGGCCTCCCGTCGATCCACTCCGGCTACTGGGACCCGTTCTTCGCCGTGTGCGAGGAGACGGAGACCGTCGTCAACATGCACATCGGGTCCTCGTCGCAGATGCCCGCCGCCTCACCCGACGCACCGCCCGCCGTCCAGGCATCGCTCAGCTTCAACAACGCGATGGCGTCGATGATGGACTTCCTCTTCAGCGGGGTCCTCGTGAAGTTCCCGCGACTCAAACTGGCCTACAGCGAAGGGCAGATGGGGTGGATCCCCTACGCCCTGGAGCGCGCGGACGACGTCTGGGAGGAGCACCGGGCGTGGGGCGGGGTCCGCGACCTCGTCCCCGAACCGCCGTCCACCTACTACTACCGGCAGATCTTCTGCTGCTTCTTCCGCGACCGGCACGGCGTCGCCTCACTGGACGTCGTCGGCCGCGACAACGCGACCTTCGAGACCGACTACCCGCACGTCGACTCGACCTTCCCGCACACCAAGGAGGTCGCCCTCGACCATGTGAAGGGGCTCGACGACGAGACGGTGCACAAGCTCATGCGCGGCAACGCCATCCGCATGCTCGGCCTCGACCTGGACCTGGACCGGGGCCTGGGCCGGGACCGGGACCGCTTCGACGGAGCGCGGTGAGCGACGCGTGGACCTGGCGTACAGCGAGGAGGAGGAAGCCTTCCGGCAGGAGTTGAGGGCCTGGCTCGGAAAAGCGCTGCCGGGCCTGCCGACCAAGCCGGACCCGGACGACTGGCCGGGGCGCAGGGCGTACGACCTGGGCTGGCAGCGCGTGCTGTACGACGCCGGATACGCCGGACTGCACTGGCCCGCCGACGCCGGCGGGCGCGGCGCCACCCCGACCCAGCACCTCATCTTCCTGGAGGAGACCGAGCGGGCCGGAGCGCCGTACGTCGGGGCGAACTTCGTCGGCCTCCTGCACGCCGGACCCACCATCGCCGCCGAGGGCAGCGACGACCAGCGGCGGCGCTGGCTGCCACCGATCCTGCGCGGCGAGGAGATCTGGTGCCAGGGCTTCAGCGAACCCGGCGCCGGATCCGACCTCGCCGCCCTCCGCACCCGCGCCGTACGGGACGGCGACGCGTACGTCGTCACCGGCCAGAAGATCTGGACCTCGCACGCCGAGGTCGCCGACTGGTGCGAACTCCTCGTCCGCACCGACCCGGACGCGCCCCGCCACCGCGGCATCACCTGGCTCGCCATGCCCATGGACGCCGACGGCGTGACCGTACGGCCGCTGCGCACCCTCGCCGGGTCGACGGAGTTCGCCGAGGTCTTCCTCGACGAGGTGCGGGTGCCGGTCTCCTGCCGGGTGGGCGAGGAGAACGACGGCTGGCGCGTCACGATGGTGACCCTCTCCTTCGAACGCGGGACCGCCTTCGTGGGCGAGGTCGTCGCCTGCCGACGCGTGCTGGAGGACCTGGCGCGCACGGCGCGGGCGAACGGGCGGTGGGACGACCCGGTGCTGCGCCGCCGCCTCGGGCGGCTGGCCGCGGAGTTCACCGCGCTGTGGCGGCTGACCCAGTGGAACGTGAGCGCGGCTGAGGGAACGGGCGGAGTACCGGGTGTCGGCGGCTCTGTCTTCAAGCTGCGCTACTCGCAGGCGCGCCAGGAGCTGTACGACGCGGCGGCCGACGTGCTGGGGGCGGACGGCGCGCTCGACGCCGGGCATCCGTGGACCGCCGACCGGCTCTCCTCGCTCTCGTACACGATCGCGGCGGGCACCTCGCAGATTCAGGCGAACATCGTCGCCGAGCGGATCCTCGGCCTGCCGAAGGGGCGGTGAGCGCGGTGGACTTCCGGCTCACGGAGGACCAGGAGGCACTGCGGAGGGGGTTCCGCGAGCTGCTGGCGCGGAGGTTCCCTCGGGAGCGGCTGAGGGCCGCCGTCGATCACGCGGCGCCCGGTGGGACGGGGGTGGACCGGGCGCTGTGGCGCGACCTGGGCGAAGCAGGTCTGTTCGCGCTGCGGTTGCCGGAGGAGGGGGAGGGCGCGGACTCCGCGTGCGGCGGGGTCGGGTTGGGACTGCCGGAGGCGGTGCTCCTCTTCGAGGAGGCGGGGCGCGCGCTGCTGCCGGGGCCGCTCGTCGCGACGCATCTGGCGGTGACGCATCTGGCCCGTACGGGCAGGGGTGCGGGCGCGCGTGTGGACGCGGGCGCGGGTGTGGGCGTGATCGAGGCCGCGGCGCGGGGCGAGGCGGTGGTGACCGCTCTCGACGGACGCGGTGCGGGCGACGGCAACGCCGGGCTGGTCGAGCACCTGCCGTCGGCCGACGCGGTGCTGGTCGTGGGCGACGACGGAGACGGCCGAGGAGAGGGGGGCCCGGGTGCGGGCGTTGATGCGGGCGTTGATGTGGACCCGGACGTTGACGTGAAACCGGACGTGGACGTCCGGATCGTCGCCGTCGGGGAGTTCGGGGCGGGCGGACGCGGCGTGCCAGATGAGCAGGGTGGCGGGGAGGGCGAGGAGGACGGGGAGGACGGGGAGGACGGCGCGGAGGCGGTGGGGTTGCGATCGGTCGACCCCGCAACGCCACTGCACCGGGTCGCCCTTGCCCCGTGGCGGACGGTTTCCGACGGGCGGGGCGGTGGCGACAGCGGTGCCACCGGTGGCTCTTCCCGGTGCGGTGCGGTGGTGCGGCGGGAGGCGGCCCTGCTCACGGCGGCACAGCAACTCGGCAGCGCCTCGTGCACGGTCGCGGCGGCGGTCCGCTACGCGGGCGAGCGCGAGCAGTTCGGGCAACCCATCGGCGCGTTCCAGGCCGTCAAGCACCTCTGCGCGCGGATGCTGGTGCGGGCGGAGGTCGCCCGGAGTGCGGTCTACGCGGCGGCCGTCACCGGCGACGCGTACGACATCGCGGCGGCCAAACTGCTCGCGGACGACGCCGCCGTACGCAACGCCCGCGACTGCCTCCAGGTCCACGGCGGGATGGGATTCACCTGGGAAGCGGATGTCCACCTCCATCTCAAGCGGGCATGGGTGCGATCTCGCCAATGGCGGTCCGCGGCCGAGGCCGAGGAACTTCTCGCGGACAACCTTGTCGACCGAAGAATGTCCCGCCAGAAAGCGCCATCAGCGGAATGTCCGAATGATTCGGCTCAGTTCGGATGAGTTCAGGGAGGAAAGTCACTGAGCGTTGATATGGGGTTGTGTCCTATACGTGACTCGTCACAGGGGGGAGTCACGGCACTGCTCCGGTACTCTGCCTCGGGTGCGAGGAGTTCTGATGCGCAACCATCCCGGTGTGGCCAGTGTGGCGATCCCGGGGTGTCGAATGTGCGCCACTCGCGCCAGGTGGGGGCAGGGAAAGCCCCTTCTTTCGAGTCCCCGAAGCGCGAGCCGCACAGTATGCAGCACGCGTACTCCGTTCCGTCGGAATATGCCTGAAGCGCTTGTTGGGGTGACTGTACGTCAACCATGCTGTTCTCCGGCGGGGTCACGGAGTGTGACCTCTTGGAGACGCGAGGCGATGTGTCCGCCGGTTCGGATGGTGTGAGCGGTGCAGGTGCTTCAGGTTCAGCTCGAGGTGCGGCCCGATCCCGCGGAAGTGGGGCGGGCTCGTCGGTGGGCTCGTTCGCGGCTCGCCGGGTCCGGAATAGCGCCGGACGAGCCTCTGGCGGAGACGCTGGTCCTGCTGATCTCGGAGCTGGTCACCAACGCCGTGGTGCACACCGGGTGTCCGGCCGTGCTGCGGATGCTGCTGCCTGACGCTGCGGTGAGCGGGACCGGTACCGAGTCCGAGTCGGGGTCTGCTTCCGGCTCCGGCTCCGGTTCCGGTTCCGGCGCGGGTTCGGGCGTCCCGGGCGCGCGTACGGAGCAGGGTGCCGGAGCGGTGCGCGGGACCGTACGGGTCGAGGTCGCCGACCGCAGCGCCCACGCCCCGAAGCCGCGGCACGCAGAGGGCGACGACACCAACGGGCGTGGCTTGGAGCTGGTCTCCGGCCTGGCCGACCGCTGGGGCTGGTGCCCGGAGGACGGCGGCAAGAGCATCTGGTGCGAGATCGACCGCGGAGGTCCGTGCGTCGCGCCGCAACGGGCCGGTCGTGCGCAGGTGGTGGCGAACCCCGACGGGGCATCACCCGTTCCGCCGCTCGGCGAGTCCGTGGTGCGGCCGGTCGGACAGGCGCTGGGGCATGTGCTCGGGGCCTGGGGCCAGTCCGCCGCGGGGACGTCGACGGGATCGCGACCGCTGGCCAGCCGCTGACGCGGTCCCGCCGGTGCAGGCTCTGGTGGGTGGAACCAGGCCCGGGTCGGCGGGTGTTGCGATGCGGTGACGGCCAGGGCTGTGGCTGTGGTCGCGGGTGCGGGTGCGGGTGCGGGTGCGGTGTGCGCCGGCGCACCGGACGGGCATCGGCGAACAGGCTAAGCGAAACGGGCACGGCGAAAGCGGGCATACGCCGCAAAGTCCAGACCAGGTGTTGACGTCCCGTGTTCACTTGATCACCCTTGTGGGGAACGATTCGTCGCGAGGGGACGTCGAGGGCGACCCGGCCTGTTGGCTCCGGTCCTCGGCGAGTGCGGGTCGTGGTCCGGTGCGGCCGCTCACCGAGTGAGCGCGGCGCCTGGGCGCCGGAGCCGGGTGGCGGTCGCCGTGCCGTGCTCGGGGCGCGCATGAGCGCACCGCCACCCGACCGGCCTTGCTGAATCGGTCACTGATTCCGAGCGCGGCGGAATCGGCAACGGCCGGTTCGGGAAAGCCGTTTCTTGCGGACTCCTCCCATGGACCCGCCGCCGGTCCGCCGCGGTGCCGATCGCGGGGGTCAGAGAATCGCCACGGGCGCGACGGGGGTTCCGGTTCCGCCGACGAACGGTTCGGGCATGGCCGACAGCAGGAACGCGTACTGCCTCTCCTCGGCGCAGACCTCTGACAATTCCTCCAGATTCCAGTTCTGCCCCTGCAGCATGCCCATGTCGACGAGATCGAGGGCATGGACGCCGAGCCAGAGATTCTCGATCTCCGGAGGAAAGATCTCGAAGGTGAGGGTGTCGTTCGCGACGGCGGCGACATCGCGCGCATGGAACCACGCGGGGCAGCGGATCGACAGGCCCGGAGACGGAAAGGCGTAACCGTGCTTGTCGCCCGCCAGGTACTGCTGGATCTGCCCGGTCCGTACGAGCACGATGTCCCCGGTCCGCACTCGCGTACCCGCCAACTCCTGGGCGGCTTCGAGGTCTTCCGGCGTGACCGCGTGGCCGCCGTCGAGGCGGGCGGTGCCGCGGGCGCGGGCGACGTCGAGGAGCACCCCGCGCGACACGATGTGCCGCGCCTTCTCGATGCCGCTGAACGCCGCCCGGCCGTGGCTGGTGATCGAGCCGGCCGGGCGCCCGTTGTAGATCCTGCCCGCGTACGACACGTGGGTCAGTGCGTCCCAGTGGGTGGCCGTCTGTAGCGCCATGGTGACGGTGTCGTCGCTGGTGGCCACCGTTCCCGGGCCGAACAGCTCCTGGTTGACGGCGATCATGGTGTGGAGCGGATTGGTCCGGCCGGGAATCACACCCGTCTGCACGCCGTCGTGCTGGAGCGGCAGGGCGAGGGGGACGCGTCGGCCGGTGCGCACGGTGCCTGCCGCGGCGCGCACCACCGCGTCGGTGACGAGGTTGAGAGTGCCGATCTCGTCGTCCTCGCCCCAGCGTCCCCAGTTGTTGACGCGCTTGGCGATGTCGTGGAACTCCGGCGGCAGTGCCATGGGTTTCCCGCCCTTCTCCCCAGCCAGTTCGCCTCGACCGGCGGTCCGGTGCTCGCGGCCGTCCCGAGCCGGACGGCCGCCGGGTCGTCCCGGTCGGATCTCGGTCAGCCCGGTCGGTTCCTGGGTCGGAACGGTCGGGCTCGTCCGACCGGTCGGGCTGGTCGGTCCTCGGTCGGTGCGGCCGGTCCTGAAGTGCCGAATCCCGTACGGGGCTTGTGCTCAAGACCGCCTCTGCCGAAAATCTAACGGTCCGTCAGAAACTGCGGAAGGGGCGCGGCGTGGGGAACTTCCTGGCAGGCAAGGTCATCGCCGTCACCGGTGCCGGTCGCGGCATCGGGCGGGCGGTCGCCCTCGCCTGCGCGGCCGAAGGGGCGAAAGTCGTCGTCAACGACTACGGCGTCTCCATCGAAGGCGCGGAGCCGGCGAGCGACATCGCCGAGGCCGTGGTGAAGGAGATCGAGGCGGGCGCGAGCGGAGACGGCGGGGCGCGCGCCGGGGGAGAAGCGGTGGCCGTCGCCGACGACATCTCCACGATGGCCGGTGGCCAACGCGTCGTGGACACCGCCCTGGAGCGGTACGGACGCATCGACGGCGTCGTCTGCGTCGCCGGGATCCTCCGCGAGCGCATGCTCTTCAACATGAGCGAGGAGGAGTGGGACCCCGTCCTCGCCACGCACCTGAAGGGCACGTTCACGGTCTTCCGTGCGGCCTCCGCGGTCATGCGCAAGCAGGGTGGCGGCACACTGGTCGGCTTCACCAGTGGCAACCACCAGGGCAGCGTCTCGCAGGCCAACTACTCGGCGGCCAAGGGCGGAATCATCTCGCTGGTCCGCAGCGCGGCACTCGGACTCCACAAGTACGGGGTGACCGCCAACTGTGTCGCGCCCGTGGCCCGTACGCGGATGTCCGCGAACGTTCCGATGGAACTCAAGGAGATCGGCGACCCCGAGGACGTCGCGGCGCTCGTCGTCTACCTGCTCAGCGACCGGGCGAGGGAAGAGAAGATCACCGGTCAGGTCTACACGATCGCCGGTCCCAAGATCGCGGTGTGGGCGCAGCCGAGAGAGCTGCGGTCCGCGTATGCGGAGGGCGCCTGGACCCCGGAGCGGATCGCCGACTTCCTCCCGGGGACCGTCGGCACCGACCCCATGCCGATGCTCGCGCAGCTGGAGGCGATGGCGCAGGCCGCCGCGGCCGCCAAGGCGACGACTGCCAAGACGACGAACGCGGCAACGGCGCAGCAGGGGGACAACCCCCCTGCGCAGCGCGGGAAATAGAAGGGGAACGCCGTGGACTTCAGCTTCGGGCCCGAGGACGAGCGATTCCGCGCAGAAGCACGCGCCTGGCTCGACACGCACGTCATCGGTGCGTTCGCGAACCGCGTGGGCGAACCGGGGGCGGGCGCGGTCGCGGGTACGGGTGGCGGGGACGTCACAGCCGACGACGTCGCTGCCGCCGGTGTGACCACTGGGCAGGCCGCCATCGTTTCCTCCCTCTCCGGGGCCCCCACCCCCACCCCCACCCTCCCCGCCCCTCCCGCCCCTCCCGCCCTTCCCGACTCCTCCGGCAGGCGGCAGCGCACCGCTTGGGAGCGCGAGCTCGGCGCCGATGGCTGGATCGGCCTCGGCTGGGACCGCACCCACGGCGCTTGGGGCAACCGGGCCGCCGGCCTCACTCAACAGGTCGTCTGGGCCGAGGAGTACGCCCGCGCCAAAGCCCCGTCCCGCGTCGGCCACATCGGTGAGAACCTGCTTGCACCCACCCTCATCGCCTTCGGCGACGAGGCCCAGCGGGAGCGCTTCCTCCCACCGATCGCCCGCGGCGAAGAGCTGTGGTGCCAGGGCTACAGCGAACCGGGCGCAGGCTCCGACCTGGCCGGGCTCCGCACCACGGCCGTGCGGGACCCCGCCGACGGCACCTACCGCATCACCGGCCAGAAGATCTGGACCTCCCTCGCCCAGTACGCGGACTGGTGCTTCGTCCTCGCACGGACCGAGCCGGGGTCACAGCGTCATCGCGGTCTCTCCTTCCTTCTCGTGCCGATGGACCAGCCGGGCCGGATCGAGGTTCGGCCGATCCGACAGATGTCCGGCGCCGCCGAGTTCAACGAGGTGTTCTTCGACGGGGCGGTGGCCGCCGAGGAGCACATCGTCGGTGGCCCGGGCAACGGATGGCGCGTCGCCATGGGCCTCCTCGCCGTGGAGCGAGGCGTGTCGACACTCGTCCAGCAGATCGGTTTCGCCGAAGAGCTGGACCGCGTCGTCGCGCTGGCCGTCAGGACCGGGGCCGCGGACGACCCCGTCCTGAGGGACCGGCTGGTGCGCCAGTGGGCCGAACTCCGCACCATGCGCTGGAACGCCCTGCGCACCCTCGGCACCAGCACCAGCACCAGCCCCGGCACCAGCATTGCGACCAGGACCCCGGGCCCCGCCACGGGCACCGGCACGGACCCCGGAGCACCCAGCGTCGCCAAGCTGCTCTGGGGCGGATGGCACCAGCGCCTCGGCGAACTGGCCATGCACGCGCAGGGCGGGGCCGCTGCCTTCGGGCCCGCGGACTGGTCGGCCGACCGCCCGTACGAACTGGACGCCCTGCAGCACCTGTTCCTCTTCTCCCGCGCCGACACCATCTACGGCGGCTCGGACGAGATCCAGCGCAACATCATCGCCGAGCGGGTGCTCGGCCTGCCGAAGGAACCCCGATGACGACGACGTACCAGCACTGGATCGGCGGCGCCTGGCGGGCGCCGGTGGCCGGCCACTACCCCGTCATCAACCCGGCGACCGAGGAAGTAGTCGGCAGCGCACCTGAGGCCGCCGGCGCCGACGTCGCCGATGCCGTCGCCGCCGCACGCGCCGCCCACGAGGAGTGGTCGCGCACCGAGCCCCGCGAACGGGCGAAGGTGCTCGACCGCGTCGCCGACCTGCTGACCGAGCGCGGCAAGGACCTCGTGCCGCTCCTGCAGGCCGAGACGGGCTCCACCCTGCGCGTCGCCTCGACCATGCAAGTGCCCACCGCCGCCGACCGGTTCAGGCGCTACGCCCGCGGCGCACTGGAGCCCGGCACCATCCCGCTCGCACCCCAGCCCGTCAGGGCGAGCCCGCTCGCGCCGGGCGGGCTCATCGGCGCCGCGGCCGTCCGCCGCCCCGTGGGTGTCGTCGCATGCATCACCTCCTACAACTTTCCGATCGTCAATCTCGCGGGCAAGGTCGCGCCCGCTCTGGCCATGGGCAACACGGTCGTCGCCAAGCCGGCCCCGCAGGACCCGCTGGGCTGCCTGGAGCTGGGCCCGCTGCTCCAGGAGGCCGGGCTGCCCGCGGGCGCGTTCAACGTCGTCACCGGCTCGGGCGCGGCGGCCGGTGAGGCGCTGGTCGCCCACCCAGATGTGGACATGATCAGCTTCACAGGGTCGACCGCTGTGGGACGGCGGATTGCCACGTCCGCAGGGGAGACGATGAAGCGCACCCTCATGGAACTCGGCGGCAAGGGCGCGGCCATCGTGCTGGGGGATGCCGACGAGAGGGTGGTCAAGTCGGCGATCTCGGCAGTCGGTTCTACGTGGTCGTTCCACAGCGGTCAGATCTGCACGGCTCCGACCCGCGCTCTCGTCCATCGATCGCTGTACGAGAAGGTCGTCGCCGGTCTTGAACACTACGCGTCGGCGCTGACTGTCGGGGACCCTGTGGATAACTCCACGGTCGTCGGCCCGTTGATCTCCGCCGCGCAGCGCGACCGCGTCGAGGCGTACATCGAAGGGGCCGTCGACCAGGGCGCTCGTCTCGTCGTCGGCGGTGAACGCCCCGGCACGAAGACCGGTTTCTACGTCGCGCCCACGCTCCTCGCGGACGTCGACCCCGCCATGACCGTCGCGCAGGAGGAGTTGTTCGGCCCGGTCGTCGTCGCGATCCCCTTCGACGACGAGGACGAGGCGTTGCGGATCGCCAACGGCACCCCGTACGGCCTCTACGACTACGTCTTCAGCGCCGACGCGGGCCGCGCCTGGGCCCTGGCCGCCCGGCTCCGTAGCGGCAACGTCGGCATCAACACCGTCCAGCGCCACCCCGAGACGCCGTTCGGCGGCTTCAAGGAGAGCGGAGTGGGCCGTGACGGCGGCTCGTTCGGCCTGCACGCCTACAGCGAGCTCCAGTCCGTCGTCTGGCCTTCCTGAGGCCGGACGTCCAGGGACATCCAGGCCACGGCGAGCAGACACGAACAGGCACGCACACCCACGGCCGCACACCCACAGCCGCACACCCACGGCCGCACACCCACGCACGCGCATGCACGGACGCGCATGCACGGGCGCGGAGTCGAGGCAGGCAGGTCCCCAGGCAGAGGAAGGGAACGACAGCCATGAGAGGTGTCATCTTCGACGGCCGGCAGCCGCAGGTCGTCGACGACCTGGATGTACGCGACGCGGGGCCCGGGGAGGTGCTGGTCGGCATCCGCGCCGCCGGGCTCTGCCACAGCGACCTGTCCGTCGTCGACGGAACGATCCCCTTCCCCGTGCCCGTCGTGCTCGGTCACGAGGGCGCGGGCGTCGTCGAGGCCGTCGGACCGGGCGTGCGGCATGTGGCGCCCGGCGACCACGTCGCCCTGTCCACCCTCGCCAACTGCGGCGCCTGCAGCGACTGCGACCAGGGCCGCCCCACGATGTGCCGGTCCTCCATCGGGCGGCCCGGCAGGCCGTTCTCCCGCGCTGGGAAACCCCTGTTCAACTTCGCCTCCAACTCGGCCTTCGCCGAGCGGACGGTGGTCAAGGCCGTCCAGGCGGTCAAGATCCATCCCGACATCCCGTTCACCTCGGCCGCCCTCATCGGGTGCGGTGTCCTGACCGGAGTCGGGGCGGCTCTGAACCGGGCGAGAATCGCGGGCGGCGACAGCGTCGTCGTCATCGGGACGGGCGGAATCGGTCTCAACGTCGTGCAGGGCGCGCGGATCGCGGGCGCGCTGACGATCGTCGCCGTGGACGCCAACCCGGCGAAGGAGGCGGTGGCGCGGCAGTTCGGCGCGACGCACTTCGTCGACGCCTCCGCCGTCCCCGACACGTCGGCCGCCGTGAAGGAGATCTTGCCCACCGGCGCCGACCACGCCTTCGAGTGCGTCGGCAGCACCCGGCTCATACGGCAGGCCGTCGACCTCCTCGACCGGCACGGCCAGGCCGTGCTGCTCGGCGTCCCGCCCGCCACCGCCGAGGCGTCCTTCCTCGTCTCGTCGATGTATCTGGACAAGGCGATCCTGGGCTGCCGGTACGGGTCCTCGCGCCCGCAGCACGACATCGCGCTGTACGCCGAGCTGTACCGGGCCGGACGTCTGCTGCTGGACGAACTCGTCACCGCCACCTACCCCGTGGAGGACTTCGCCAAGGCGGCGGACGACGCGCACCACGGCAGGGTGGCCCGGGGTGTGCTGACGTTCGGCTCCTGAGAGACCTGGTGCCGACCGTCCTCTACGTCCGGGTGACCGTCGGCTCCTCGTCCGGGCGCCCACCGGGTCCATGGGCCCCCCGAACGCTTCGGTGGCTCTCACCCTCAGGTCCGGCACGAGACCGCCCGCGGCGGAGGCCGGCTGCCGACGTGCCGTCCCGTCCAGCAACGCATCGAGAAAGACGGCGAGTTCGAGCGCTCTCTCCTGCACGTTCGCCCATGGGTGCCCGAAGGAGTCCTCGATGAGCGGTACGAGGGCCGCCGCCCTGCCCGGATCTCTGCGCAGCTCCGCACCGGGGAGTCCGAGCAGGGAAGGCATCAGCGTTCTCCCGGGCCGCTCCAGTACGCGCCGGGCGCACCCGGCGACATGGTCCGTCGTCAGGCGCCCCGCGTCGGAGAACGAACGCAGAGCGGACAGAGCGCCGCCGCGGCCTCAACACTCCCCGGCCGCGCGGAACGTGCGCCGGTACGCCATCGGCGAGACGCCGAGCGCCGTCTGCACGTGCTGCCGCAGCGACGCCGCAGAGCCGAAGCCGCACTCCCGGGCCACCCGGTCCACCGCCAGGTCCGTGTCCTCCAGCAAGTGCCGGGCGCGTTCGACACGTTGGGCCACCAGCCACTGCCCGGGACTGACGCCGACCTCCTCCCGGAACCGCCGGGTGAAGGTCCGTACGCTCATCGCCTCCTGCCGGGCCAGGTCCTGGAGCTGGATGGGCCGGTCGAGGCGTTCCAGTGCCCAGGCGCGTGCGGTGGCGGTGGTGGCCACCTGGGGTTCCGGGACCGGGCGCCGGATGTACTGAGCCTGGCCGCCGTCGCGGTGGGGCGGCACCACGCTGCGCCGCGCGACCTCGTTCGCGACCGACGCGCCGTGGTCAAGCCGCACGATGTGCAGGCAGAGGTCGATCCCCGAGGCGACGCCCGCGGAGGTGAGTACGTCACCGTCGTCGACGAACAGCACGTCCGGGTCGACGTCGATCTTCGGGAAGAGCCGCTGGAAGTGGTCGGCGTTGCGCCAGTGGGTGGTGGCGGGCCGTCCGTCGAGCAGCCCCGCCGCGGCCAGGACGTAGGAGCCGGTGCAGATCGACACCATGCGGGTGCCGGGGCGTACGTGGGCGAGGGCGGCGGCCAGCGGCTCGGTCAGTGTCCCCTCCTCGTACACCGGGCCCAGCTCGAAGGAGGACGGGATCACGACGGTGTCGGCTCCGGCCAGAGCGTGCGGACCCAGGTCGACGGTGATCGAGAAGTCGGCGTCCGTGCGGACCGGTCCGGGCGTGAGCGCGCAGGTGACGACCTCGTACAGGGGCCTGCCGTCGGGTGAACGGGTCTTGCCGAAGATCCGGTACGGGATGCCGAGTTCGAACGGGATGACCCCGTCGAGGGTGAGCACCACGATGCGGTGGAGGCGCGCGGCAGCGGTTCTCGCTCCGCCTCCGCCGTGTGCGCGGGGCGCCGTCCGAGGGGTTCTCGCCACGGGTGACCTCCTCCTCTCGCCCCCCCGGCCCGGCCGTCCGGTGACGGCGTGCCGTGGCCCGATCCTAGCGAAGCATGGCCTTCGGGCCACTCGAACGATCAGTCGGGGCCGCCGATGCTGGACCGGTGACTCAGACGCCTCACCGCCCCGCACGCCCCGGACAGCGCGACCCGCACGCCCGCGCACGCCGCCCGCCGCGCGTCCACCGTGCCTGGTGGGTGGCGGTCGCCGCGTTCGTCGCGCTCGTCGGGGCGGCGTCCTTCCGCGCGGCGCCGGGCGTGCTGATCGATCCGCTGCACGCGGAGTTCGGCTGGTCGCGCGGCCTGATCTCGGGCGCCGTCTCGCTCAACCTGGTGCTGTACGGGCTGACCGCGCCGTTCGCCGCCGCCCTGATGGACCGCTTCGGCATGCGCAAGGTCGTCGCCTCCGCCCTCCTGCTGGTCGCAGCGGGCAGCGGGTTGACGGTCTTCATGAACGCCGGCTGGCAGCTCGTCCTGTGCTGGGGTGTGCTGGTCGGTCTCGGCACCGGCTCCATGGCGCTGGCGTTCGTCGCGACCGTCGTCAACCGCTGGTTCGTCGCCCGCCGCGGCCTGGTGACGGGCGTGCTGACCGCGGGCAGCGCCGCCGGGCAACTCGTCTTCCTGCCCCTGGTCGCCTGGACCGCCGAACGCTACGACTGGCGCACGGCGACGCTCGCCGTCACCTTCGCGGCCCTGGCCGTCGTCCCCCTCGTCCTGTGGCTGCTGCGGGACCACCCGCGGGACGTGGACACCACCCGCTACGGCGCCGGCCCGGAGGAGACCGTCGCGCAGGAACAGGACGCCGCGCGGGAGGCGGGGGCGGGCGGCGCGGCGGGGCGTGCCCTCCGCGCGCTGCGCGAGGCCGCGCGCACGAAGGCCTTCTGGCTGCTCGCCGGAACGTTCGCCATCTGCGGTGCCTCCACCAACGGCCTGATCCAGACGCACTTCGTGCCCGCCGCGCACGACCACGGCATGCCGGTCACGGCTGCCGCCGGGCTGCTTGCGGTCATCGGCGTCTTCGACCTCGTGGGGACCGTCGCCTCCGGCTGGTTCACCGACCGGTACGACTCCCGCCGCCTCCTCGCCGTCTACTACGGCCTGCGGGGCGTCTCCCTGATGTTCCTGCCGATGCTGCTCGCGGACTCCGTCCACCCGCCGATGCTGTTCTTCATCGTCTTCTACGGCCTGGACTGGGTGGCCACCGTTCCGCCCACGGTCGCGCTGTGCCGCGAACACTTCGGCGACGACGGGGCGATCGTCTTCGGATGGGTGCTGGCGTCCCACCAGGTGGGCGCCGGTCTCGTCGCCCTGGGGACGGGGGTGATCCGGGACGTCACCGGTTCGTACGACACCGCCTGGTACACCTCGGGCGCGCTGTGCGCCGCCGCGGCCCTGATGGCCCTGGTGATCCGCCGCCGACCGGAACGGATGCGGGCGGTACCAGCCTGAGGTGGGGAGCGGCGGCGCAGGGGGTGCCGGTGTCGCGTCAACTCGGCGTGCGCCGCCTCACCCTCTGCTCAGGGGCGGCCCGCCGCTGAAACCTCCGAAGGCCCCGCGGTGGAAGAGCAACGGCCCCGCGGCCGCGGCGGCTTCGTCCGTGCCGAGCGCCTCGACGCGGCCCACGACGATCAGGTGGTCTCCGCCCGTGTGCACGGCGTGCACCGTGCAGTCGATCCACGCCGGTACGCCGTCGAGGAGCGGCGAACCCGTCACGGGCGCGGCGTCGTAGGACACCCCCGCGAACTTGTCCGGCCGTTGGCGGCTGCTCACCGCGAAGTCCCGGCAGAGTTCGCCCTGTTCGGCGCCCATGATGTTGACGCAGAACACCCCGGCGCGGGCGATCCGCGGCCACGTCGTGGACGTTCTGCCGGCCATGAACGCGATGAGCGGCGGGTCGAGGGAGAGCGAGGCGAACGACTGGCAGGCGAAGCCCGCCGGCCCCTCGCCCTGCTCGTCGCCGCTGCGCCGGTCGTCACCACCCGTCGCGCCCGGTGCCGTGACGACCGTGACGCCGCTCGCGAAGTGGCCGAGGACGCGACGGAATTCGGCCGGATCGACGGGCAGCCGCTCGTCCTCCCGTACGGCCCGCAGATCGGGCCGGGGAAGCGGGTCGACCGGTTCGCGCGCGGACGACACCGGCGAGCCGACCGAGCGCAGATATCGCACGGCGGTGGCCGCCATGCCTGCGTGTCCCATCATGGAACCCATTGAAGCTGATGGATCGTCAGATTCCTAGCCCTGGGTCCACGGGAACGGGGCGAGGTCCGGCTCCAACCAACCCGTCCTGGCCTCCGGGCGGGCCAGCGTCGTGGAACGGTAGAAGCGGCCGAGCAGACGCTTGTCGAGCAGCCCGGGGTTCCGGCCGACGAGGTCGGGGAAGGTGCGCGAACCCTCCTCGGCCGCATGGTGCGCGACCAGCTCCACCCAGGCCCGGCTGACCGTCGCGTTGTACTTCTGCGGGGCGCCCGCGTAGCGCGCCGTGTGCCGTATGCCCTCGCTGATCAGGCCGATCGCCGCGGGCATGCCGACGCGGTGGACGGCCAGCCAGGTCAGCCGGATGTGCTCGCGGTGGCCGAAGTGCTCGGCGTACGCCATGACGTCGGCCATCAGCTCGTCGAAGACCGGGTCGCGGCCGAGGGGCGGCTCAGTGCGCGTGCGGTCGTCGTGGCCGGTGCGGTCAGTGTCGGTGTGTTCGGTGCGGTCGGTGTGGTCGGTCGTCATGGGGTGGTCACCTTCGAGAGGGCGCGCAGCACGGCGTGGAAACCGGAGACCGCTTCGGCGGACAGGTGGCCGATCGCGCGCTGCTCCAGCCCGGCCACGGTCCGCCGGATCGTGTCGGCGGCGACGCGGCCCGACGGCGTCAGCTCGATGGCCACGACGCGGCGGTCGCCCGCGCGGGTGCCGCGGGTGATGTGGCCGCGCCGCTCCAGCCGGTCCAGCACGCTGGTCAGCGTCGTGGGGCGGGTGCCCGCGGCGGCGCCGAGCTGGGAAACGGTCCGGCCCCGGCCGTCGGCGAGGATCGCCAGGGCGTTGATCTCCGAGGCGGTCAGATCGAGATCGACCAGCTCCGCGGCGAGGACCTGCAACGTCGCGTGGGTGGCCCGCTGCAGTGCGAGCAGCGGCGACGCCTCGGAGGGATCGGGTTCAGGTATCACGTTTTCGGAATGTACGAGATCGTAGTATCGGCGCGCAACGGGGTTCTGCCCGGTCCGCGCACCAGGGCTTACGCCGGGCTCGGTGCAGCCCTTGCGGCTCAGGGGCAGGGCCGGGAGTCTCAGCGCCCCCCGTACTCCGGCGAGCGGCGTTCGACGAACGCCGCGACGCCCTCCTGCGCGTCCGCCGTCGCCATGTTGATCTCCTGAGCCGTCGCCTCGGCGTCGAACGCCGTGCTCCGGTCGGCGTCCAGTGACGCGTTGACCAGCCGCTTCGTGAGCGCGAGCGCGCGCGTCGGCCCGGTGGCCAGGCGCTCGGCCCACGCGCGGGCCGTCTTCTCCAACTCCCCTTCGGCCACGACCCGGTTGACCAGTCCCAGCCGTTCCGCGTGCGACGCCGGCACGGCGTCGCCGAAGAACATCAGCTCCTTGGCCCGCTGCGGACCGACGAGCCGGGGCAGCAGATACGCACCGCCGCCGTCCGGCACCAGCCCCCGGCGCACGAACACCTCGATGAACCGCGCAGATTCCACGGCCAGTACGAGGTCGCAGGCCAGCGCGAGATGAGCGCCGAGGCCGGCCGCGGTGCCGTTGACCGCGGCGATCACCGGCTTCTCGCAGTCCAGGACCGCGGCGACGAGCCGCTGCGCGCCGCGCCGGATCGTACGGGCCACATCGCCCGCGATGCGCTCCTCCGCTGCCCGTTCGCCCGTGTTCGCCGGGGCGCCCCGCAGGTCGGCCCCGGCGCAGAAACCCTTGCCCGTACCGGTGATGACGACGGCCCGCACGCCCGGATCCGCGGAGGCCGCTTCGAGGAGCGCGATGACGCGTTCCCGCTGGTCCCAGGAGACGGCGTTCATCGCCTCGGGGCGGTTCAGCGTGATCCACGAGACGCCGTTGTCAGTGGTGTGAAGTACCAATGTCTCCAAGGACTTCTCGGGGGAGGCAGTCATGCTGAAGCTCCTTGTCGTCGTGCCGTGTCTTTCCCGCGCGGGGGGCGGGAAAGACACGGCCCACCGGCCGTTGCGCGCGAGGGTGCGTGGCCGGTGCGGCGCATCGTCGCGCGGCGTTTCGGGACGCGGGCTGTGGCGCGATGGCGCCCTGCGGGACGGCCTGCAGTGGATCGGCACGTCACTGATCGGCGCCCTGATGACCGGTGCGTCGCTGATCCGTGCGTCGCGGCGCCTGCGCGTCCGCGGTTCACCGGCAGACGGCGAGCGCGTCGAGCGCCACCGCACCCTGGCCCCGGTCGAGTACGACCAGGGGGTTGATGTCGAGTTCGGCCAGGCCGTCGCCCAGTTCGAGCGCCATGCGCTGGACCCGCAGCACGACTTCCACCAGCGCGTCGACATCGGCGGGCGGTCCGCCGCGCACGCCCTCCAGCAGGGCGTGGCCGCGCAGTTCGCGCAGCATCTCGCGGGCCTGGTCCTCGCCGAACGGCGGCACACGCACCGCCGCGTCGCGCAGCACCTCGACGAGCACACCGCCCAGGCCCACCGTCACCGTGGGCCCGAAGAGGCTGTCGTGCGTCATGCCCACGACCATTTCCACACCCCGTTCGATCATCTGGCAGACGAGTACGCCGTCCAGCGTGATCCCTTCGTGGCGCGCGATGTCCGTCAGCTCGCGATAGGCGTCCCTGACCTGGCTGGCCGAGGTCAGCCCGACCCGCACGAGGCCCAGTTCGGTCTTGTGGGCGAGCTGGGCGGCCGACGCCTTCATGACGACGGGGTAGCCGACCAGTCCGGCGGCGCGTACGGAGGCGGCCGCGCTCGTCACCAACTGCTCGCGCGGCACACGGATCCCGTACGCCCGCAGGAGCTGCTTCGCCGCGTGCTCGCTCAACTGCTGGCCGGGGCGCAGCAGATCGCGCGCCTTGCGGGCCGAGGGGGATGCGGTGCGGGGCGCGTCGTCGAAGGGGGAGCGGTAGCCGGAGACGAACCGGTGGTGGCCGAGGTAGGCGCGGACGGCGGTGATGCAGTTGGCGAACGTACGGAAGGTGGCGACACGGGAGGAGCCGAGCAGGATGCGCCGGTAGGCGTCCTCGGTGCCGACCGGCGACCCCCACACCACGCAGACCTGCTTGTCCGTGGCCTCCGCCGCGTCCACCAGGTCCTGGGCGAGCTTGTCGCTCATCGGAGGGAAGGGCCCGGTGATGGGGCAGACGAGGACGCCCACGGAGGGGTCGGCGAGGATCGCGTCGATGATCTTCCGGCCGCGCCGGTCGCCGACCGGATGGCCGCCGCTGTCGATGGGGTTGGAGACGCCGAGGTAGTCGGGTATCCACTGGTGGAGCTCCGTCTGCTTCTCGGCGGAGAGGTCCGGCAGACGGAGCCCGGCGGCCGCGGCGAGATCCGCGAAGTGGGCCCCTGTGCCGCCCGAGATCGAATACACCGCAACGCCGTCCGCGCGCGGCGGGCGGGCCCGCGCCAGGAGCGCGGAGGTGTCCTGGAGTTCGTCGAGCCCGTTCACCCGGATCACGCCGAACTGCCGCATCGCCGCGTCCACGACCTCGTCGGCGCCGGTGAGTTTGCCGGTGTGGGAGGCTGCCGTCCGGGCACCGGTCTCGGTGCGGCCCACCTTGACGGCCACCACGGGCACCTTGTTCCGTGCGGCACGGTCGGCGGCCAGCAGGAAGTCCCGGCCGTCCTTGAGTCCTTCCACATATGCGGCGATGGCGCCGACCTCGGGCCGCGAGGCGAAGTACGAGATGAAGTCGGCCGTCTCGAGGTCGGCCTCGTTGCCGGTGGGCGCCCAGTGGGAGAGCCGTATGCCCAGCTCCTGGAGCGCGAAGACGGGGCGCCCCTGGTGGCCCGACTGCGTGATGAGGGCGATGGCGGGACCGTCGAGGTCGTCGCGGAACTCCTCGAACGCGTTGAGGTTGGTGTTGGGTCCGAGCAGCCGGATCCCTGAGCGCTCGACGGCGGCGGCGAGACGTGCCTGCGCGATGGCGCCCTCGCCGCCCGTCTCGGCGAACCCGGAGGCGAAGGCGACCGCGAACTTCACCTTGGCCTCGGCGAGTTCCTCGATCACGGGCAGAGGGTCGGCGACGAGGAGGACGGCGAGATCGACCGGTTCGGACACGTCCGCGACGGAAGGGAGACAGGGCAGGCCGAAGACGGTGGAGCGGCCGGGGTTCACGGGGTGCAGACGCGCCCCGACCCGCTCGGACCAGTCGATGAGCCGGCGGGTGATGCCTGTGCTGGGGCGTCCCTCGCTGTCGGAGGCACCCACGACGACCATGGAGGCGGGCCGGAAGAACCGGTCCAGGTCGGGTACGGGCGCGTGCAGCGGACGCCCGCTGACGTCCAGGTCCTTGCCGGGATCCGCGGTGCCGTGCACCGTGGTCGCGGTGTGCTCGCCACAGGCCACGACGCGGGCCGGGCGGGAGTGAGTGGTGAGGGTGCCGTGGGTCGAACCAAGCATCGTTCTCGCCCCGCTCCTGCTCGATGGCCGATGGTCCGCGCAGTAACTGACGCACTGTCAGGTTACTGAACTGACAACCCATCAGAAAACAGTGCGGCGTGAGAAAGACACATGAGAAGGGCGGCTACTCGGACCGGCGTGCCGACGACCACTCGGACCGTGATGCCGACCACCGCTCGGGACCGTCATGCCGACGGCCTCTCAGGGCCGTCATGCCTCCTGGGCGACCGAGGCCAGGTCCAGGTCCAGCCCGTCGGGTGCGCCGCCGTCGAGCCTGAGCGCCGCCCCCACCCGCAGGGGCAGGTCCTCGATGCCCAGCAGTCCCGTCGCCAGGCGTGCGGTCAGCCGGTGCCACCGGGCGGCGTGGCGCAGCATCGCATGGTCGCTGCCCTTGATCTCGAACCGGCACACCGGCGCTCCCGCGGCCCTGGCGCGCGCGGCGAAGACGCGCGAGAGCCGGGGCTCGGTCACGCGGTCCCGGTCCGAGTGCACGATCACGGTGGAGACCCCGGCCAGGTGCTCGACCGGCTCCTTCGCGGGGCACCAGGGCGCCAGCGCGATCACCGAGCGGACCCGGGGGTGATCCGCGACGCGCAGCGCGGCCCGCCCGCCCATGGAGTGGCCGACCAGGACGACCGGCACCGGGCCGCAGCGGCGTGCGATCTCCCCCAGGGCGTCGCGGACATCGCGCGCGGCGTCGGCGCGGTCGCCGTTCCAGCCGCAGTGCCGGTAGCGGACCACGCCCGTGGCGACACCGTGCCCGTCCGTCACCGAGCGCACCGCGTGGACGAACGGCAGCATGCGCAGACCCGGAAGGTTCCATCGCGTGGGGCGGGTCAGGCCGGACTCGCGTCCGCCGTGCAGAAACAGGACGACCGCCTCAGCGCGACCGTCCGCGTCCTTCAGGGCGAGTGCCTGATGGTCCATGCTCACATCCCGTTCGTCTCCCACCCCGTGCCGTCTCCCGACGTCTTTCCCGAAATTCCCGTGTCACGGCACTCCGGCCGCACCTGCCGTATCGGCTCGCTCCCACCCGAAGGCCGGACGGTCCGCCCGTTCCGCGGAAAACCGTCCGGCCGTCGCCGAGGTGGTGCCGTGCCGTGGCTCGGCGCCGGCGACCGCTATCCGGGCATGAGCACGGTGTCGACGATGTGCACGGTCGCGTTGGAGGTGCGGACATTTCCGCAGACCACATTTGCGGTGTCGTTGACCTTGTAGGAGGTGCCCGAACCGGCCGTGGTCAGCTTGGTCTTGGCCAGCGTCTCGTACGAGGCGTTCTCCATCTTCTTCGGCGTCACCTTCTCGCCGACCACATGGTTGGTGAGGACCTTGGTCAGCATCGCCTTGTCGTTGAGCACCTTGTTGAGATCAGCCTTGGGAATCTTGGCGAAGGCGTCATTGGTCGGCGCGAAGACCGTGATGTTCTTCGCGCTGTTGAGCGTGTCCACCAGCCCGGCCTTCTTGACGGCACCGACCAGCGTGGACAGAGCGGGGTTGTTGGACGCCGCGGTGGCGACCGGGTCCTGGGCCATGCCCTGGAAACTGCCCGCGCCGCTCTCGGGCACCGTCGAACAAGCAGGGCCGAACGGCCGGTCGCCCGCCGGCATGGATCCGTCGGCCTTCGAGCCCGATCCGCTGTCCGCCGAGCCGTCGCCCGAACCCTCGGACGAGGCCGCGGCCGAGTCGGATGCCTTGTCCTTGCTCTCCTCGGAGCAGGCTGCCAGAGACAGCGGGAGGACCGCCGCCGTGGTGACGGCGACGGCGATACGGCGGATTCGAGTCGTACGCGCGGTGTGCATTCCAGAGTCTCCTGACGTGTCGGCTTCGTGGAACACCGAAAAGGCGGGAATCGAGGGCTGAGCGGTCACCGCGATTCCCCTTCCGCGAGTCATTCGCCGCGCTACGGCCCTTCGGATTGGTCACCCATCCGAAAGAGTGAACTTCTCTTCCCGGCAGGGAAATTCACAGGCGGCGCCCATCCGCACGGCAGTCGGCTACGAAAAGAACGTCCGCAACTTCTCAGTTCCGCAACTTCTCACGTCCGCACATTCGGGCGGCACGGACCCGGCGCGGGCCATGACGCGCCGCCGGCCCGACAGGACGCCGTTCACTCCACGGTGACGACGACGGAATGCCACCCCGTCGCACCGTCCGGCACGGTCCCGGCCCGCTTCCCGGTCTGCGGGGCGCCGCTGCGGTCGGTCGCCCGAACCTCCAGCCGGTGCGAACCGGGGGTGGCCTCCCACTCCCACAGCCACTGCCGCCAGGTGTCCACGCCCGCCTCGTCCGCAAGCCGAGCCGTGTGCCACCGGCCCCCGTCGACACGGACCTCGACACGGTCGATCCCGCGATGCTGCGCCCACGCGACACCGGCCACCGCCACCGTGCCGCTCTTGAGCCGCGCGAACGAACCCGGGGTGTCGATCCGGGACGCCGTCTTGACGGGGGCCTCGCGGGCCCACTTCCTCTGTACCCAGTACACGTCGTAGGCGTCGAAGGTGGTCAACTCCAGCTCGCGCAGCCACTTGCAGGCCGAGACGTAGCCGTAGAGGCCGGGCACGACCATCCGCAGCGGGAAGCCGTGGGCGAACGGCAGCGGCTCGCCGTTCATGCCCAGAGCGAGCATGGCGTCCCGGCCGTCCATGACGGCCTCCACGGGGGTGCCGATCGTCATGCCGTCCACGGAACGCGAGACGATCTGATCGGCCCTCCCCCCGCGCGAGGGCGGCTCGACCCCGGCCTCCTCCAGGAGGGGCGCCAACGGGACGCCGATCCACCGGGCGTTGCCGACGTAGGGGCCGCCGACCTGGTTCGACACACAGGTCAACGTGACGTCCCGCTCGATCAGTTCGCGCCTCAGCAGATCGCGGTAGCCCAGGGTCAGGGGGCGGCGCACACCCGTGCCGTGGATCCGCAGCTGCCAGCGCGTGGCGTCGATCCTCGGGACGACGAGGGCGGTGTCGACGCGGTAGAACTCCCGGTTGGGGGTGATGAACGGGCTGAGGCCGGGGCGGCGGAAGTCCGCGCCGCGCGGGACGGCGGAGGCGGGTGAACCCGGTGCGGGCAGACGGGCGTTCGTCCGGGAGGCGACGGCGGCCCCGCTGGAGGAGTTGAGCTTCCGGCCCAGTGCCCCCGCGCCCGCTGAGGCCGCGGCGACGGCGGAGGCCGCGATGACGAAGCCCCGTCGGTCGAACCGTCGTGGTTCCGGCGCCGGTCGGGCGACCGCACTGTCCGGGGTCTCCGTGCCGTCAGGGGGACCCAGGACGCCGGGAGTCTCCTTTCCGTCGGTCGCCCCTCCGCCGTCCGCCGCCTCTCCGTCGCCCCGTGCACCCCCGTCGTCGGTGCCGCCCCTTCCGCCCGCCTCCCCGCCGCCCTCGCCGCTTGCCGCGCCCTCGCGGCCGCCGGACGTACGCAGCCGCCCGGCCAGGACGTACAGCACGCCCGCGCCGGCCAGCGCCCCCACCACCGAGGGCACCGCGTCCAGCACGCCGGCGAACGGACGTGTCAGCGCGGCCACCGTCCCCACGACGCCGAAGACCAGCACGCCCGCCGATGCCGCCCGGCGTTGACGCAACGCGAGAATCCCGAGGGCGAGGGCGAACCCCGCGAGGACGGCGAGGATGCCGAGTTGCAGCACCAGCTTGTCCTGGGTGCCGAAGGTGCGTACGGCGTAGTCCTTCAGCGCCGGGGGAGCGAGGTCGATGGCGGCCCCGCCCACGGCGATCACCGGACCGGCCTCGGGGCGCACGGCCGCCGACGCCAGCTCGGCCACGGCGAGCGCGGCCACTCCCGCGAGCAGTCCGCTCAAGACGGCCGGACACCGGCGTGCCCACGCCGCGCGGTGCAACAGCCGCCGGAGCGGGCGTGGTCGGCGCGGTCCGGGGGAGGGCGCCGTCGAAGTGGCAGAGGGAGGGGCGGATTCGGCTGTGGTGTCGCGTTGGCCCGTCATGTATCTGATTCGGCGCCGCGCCCGCCCCTGGATTGGCGTCACCCCGTCAACCCCGCCGACAAGCCACCGCCGGCGCCGGGACGAGCACGGAGGCGAGCGCCGCGGGCGGCGCCCGGCGGTCACCGCCGCCGGGCGGCCTCCCGCACGAGCCCTTCCCCGTAAGCCCTCGCAAGCCCCTGCCAAGCCTCCGTAAGCGGCCGTGCCGCTGGAGCTGCAGGCGCTGGTCCGCGGCCACGACCCTCGCAAGCCCCTGCTAATCCTCCGTAAGCCCTCGTAGGGCCCCGTAAGCCGCGGCCCGGAAAGCCCGCCCCCGGATGCCGCTACGCCGACGGGAACGCGACGAGCGCCAAGGGCCGGGACGTCGGCCGGTCCGAGCCGCCCGCGGGCTCGACCGTGACGCCCATGCCCGAGGCCCTGCCCACCTTCCCTTCCATCAGCTCCATCAGCGCCGCGTCCGTCGCACCCCGGGACGCGTCCATCAGGCCCGCGGAGCGCATCCGCCCCCCGTCGTCGAACCAGAGCTGGTAGACCTTGCCGCCGCTCAACCGCCGCATGCCGTGGGCGACGAACACCGCCTTGTCCTCGCCGCGCGACACCACCACCGTGCCCCTGGCGCCCCCGCCCAGCCCCGCCGGCCGGCTCACCGCGTCCGGCGCCGACAGCACGCGCGAGACGGCGTCCGTCCGGGCGCGGACCTGCTGGACCTCGTGACGGGCGTCCCGCGCCTCCTGGTTCTGCCACAGCGCCACCCCGCCCACGGCGGCCACCACCAGCGACGCCGCCAGCGCGAGGTGCGGCAGCGACCAGGAGGCGAACCGGCCCAGGCGGCCACGCCGCGACCGTACGGGCACGTCCGGCGCCTCCTGGCGGACCGTGGTGATCCGGCGCAGCACCCGTGCCCTCAGCTCGGGCGCCGCGACCCGCGCCACGGCGAGAGCGAGCCGGTCCGCAGTCGCCGACAGTTCCCGTACCTCCTGCGCACACGGGTCGCAGGAGCCGACATGGCGCTCGAACGCCTCGCGCTCGTCCACGGAGAGCGCGTGAACGGCGTAGGCACCGGTGAGCGTGTGCAGATCGGCGGTGCTCATACGGTCACCCCCAGGCAGTCCCGCAGGCGGATGAGGCCGTCGCGCAGCCGGGTCTTCACGGTCCCCAGCGGTGAGCCGAGCAGCTCCGCGACCTCCCGGTACGTCAGGCCGCGGTAGTAGGCCAGGGTCACCGACTGGTGCTGCAGTTCGGTGAGTGTCTTCATGCACCGGCGCACCTGCTGGCGCTCCAGCCGCGCCTCGACCTGTTCGCTCACCTCGTCGTAGGCGGGCGACTGGTCGAGCAGGGCCGCCCGGTGCTCACGGTTCGCGGCGGCCGTCGTCGACCTGATGCGGTCCACGGCACGCCGGTGGGCGAGGGTCAGGACCCAGTTCATGGCGCTGCCGCGGTCGGAGCGGTAGCGCGCGGCGGTACGCCACAGCTCGACGAACACCTCCTGGGCCACCTCCTCCGACTGCGCCGGGTCCCGCAGGATGGTGATCACGAGGCCCAGGACCGGGCCGCTCACGGCGTCGTAGAGCTTTCCGAACGCCTCCTGGTCGCCGCGTGCGACCAGCGAGAAGAGCGCGGAAAGGTCCGACGCCTCGATGGTGGGTGTGGATCCAGCGATCCGCAGCGGTTCGCTCACAGCACTGCCTCCGCATACACGGCAGGGGCCATGTCTTCCTCCGGCTTCACGATGACGAGGGGATTCCGCAAGCGATTCGGGGCCGCTCGCCGATCGGATGGGTGGAAGCGGCATCGATCCCGTAACGATGGGACCGGGCCCTCCTGGAAGGCAGCGGTGGACCCCCACCCGGGACGTCGTACGTCATCGGACGCGGTGCATGATCTACCGTCGCAGTCATGGGGCAGCGATGGACCGGATGGCCGCTGGCCGGTGTCGTTCTCGCGTTGGTGCTGACGTACTCCGCGCTGTTCAGCGCGGCATGGCTGGGAGCCGAGACCGCGCTGATCGCGGCAGCCGCCTGCGTCGCCGTCGCGCTCCGGCGCCGCCGGCCGGTGGCGGTGCTGGTCGTCACCGTGGTCGCGTCCCTGGCCTACGCCGCACTCGTCGACGGAACGGTTTTCCCCGCAGCGATCACCGTCATGGTGGCCCTCTACGAAGTCGGCCTCCGGTGCGCGCTCAGAATGTCGGTCGCGCTCACGGCAGCGACCGTCGCCGCGATGTATTTCTCCGCGACCCTGATCCCGGACATCGAGCGATTCCGGCTCGACAACGGGATTCAGCTCGGCTGGTTCGTCGCCGCGAGCGCCGTCGGTCTGGCCATGCGGAATCAGCGCCGGTATGCGCAGGCCATGGAGGAACGCGCCCTGCGCGCCGAGCGGACGCGCGAGGTGGAGGCACGTCACCGGGTGGACGAGGAGCGGCTGCGCATCGCCCAGGAACTGCACGACGTCGTCGGCCATTCCATTGCCGTGATCAACGTGCAGTCGGGGGTGGCGGCGCACGTCCTGGCCACCGATCCGCAAGCGGGGCAGGACGCGCTGCTGCGCATCAACCGCGCCAGTGCCACCGCGCTCTCCGAGATCCGCAGCACCCTGCGGCTCCTGGAGGACGTGCAGGACGCCGCGCCGCACCATCAGGACCTCGGCCTGGCCGATCTCGGCCGTCTCGTCGAGGAGACGCGCGCCGGCGGACTCCCGGCCGTCTACGAGGTGACGGGGGCGCCGCGGGACGTTCCCTCGGTCGTCGGCTTCAGCGTCTACCGGCTCGTACAGGAGAGCCTGACCAACATCATCAAGCACGCCGGCGCGGTCCAGCGGGTCCGCGTCCGGCTGATCTACGCGCCCGACTCCCTCCGCGCCGAGATCACCGACGACGGCGCCGGACCCCGCCCCGCGGGAGCGGAACCGGTGCCCGGGCCGGAAGCGGGATCGGCGGCGCGCAACGGCAACGGCAACGGCGGTGGCAACGGCATGGGCGGTGGCAACGGCGACGGCACCGGCCGGGGCCTGGCCGGTATGCGGCAGCGCATCGAAGCGGTGGGCGGGCGCCTCGAAGCGGGCCCGGGCGCGGACGGCGGATTCCGCGTGGCCGCCGACATCCCCGTCGATCCCGCCTGACGGACACGAGCCTCCGCCCGGGCCCGCGTACAGCCTCCGGCCTCGCCCGCCCAGGAGCCCTTCGCCCCACCGCGCACGCGGCTCCGGCGCGCGGCCCGGATTCGGCGCCTCCTTACGGGGCAGGACCGGACTCGGGGGCCGAAGCGCTGCTCAGACCGCATCGGCCGCACCTTCCTGGCGTATCCCGGGCGGATCACCGAGGCTCGGGAGAGACTTGTACGGGCAGAAAGGCGACGGTCATGGACTGGGAAGACTTCGCGGAGAGCATGGCCGCGATGGCGCGGGATCTGCTCGCGCAGGACTCGGTCGAGGCGACGCTGGAGCGCATCACGGAGTCCGCCGTGGAGAACGTGGAGGGCTGCGACGCCGCCGGCATCCTGCTCCTCCGGGAGAAGCACGTGGAGACGCTGGCGCCCACCGACGGGCTGGTGGTCCATTCCGACCAGCTCCAGGAGCGGCTCAGGGAAGGACCCTGCTTCGACGCCGCTCGCGAGCGCGAGCCGTCGTACCGGATCAAGGACTTCACCGAGCCCCAGGAGAAGTGGCCCGAGTACACCCGGCAGGCCCGTGACCTGGGTGTCGGCAGCATGATGGGGTTCCTGCTCTACACCCTCGACGAGGATCTGGGCGCCCTGAACCTCTACTCGCGCAAGCCCGCGGTCTTCACCAAGGGCAGCGAGACGGCCGGCTGGCTTCTCGCCTCGCACGCCGCGGTCGCGTTCTCCAGCGCGCGTACGGCCGACCAGCTCCAGAGCGCGCTCGACACCCGGCACACGATCGGTGAGGCCATGGGCATCGTCAGGGAGCGGTACGACCTCAGCGGGCAGGACGCGTTCAACGTGATGCGGCGCCTGTCCCAGGACCGCAACGTCAAGCTGCGGGATCTCGCCCGGCGGATCTGCGAGACCGGCACACTCGACGATGAATCGTGACCGAGCTGTCCGGTGCGGCTCTTCCGGCCCTTGTCCGGACCGGAAGAGCCTGGCCATCGAGGTCCCCCGGGGGAAGCTACGACAGCTTGGCCCGCGGGTACCCGAGAACACCGGGCTTACGTGTGCTGTCCCCGGCCGCGTGCCGGACTCCGCCCGGCCTCCGACCGGCCTCCGTCGGTGAGCGCCCGCGCGCCGCCCTCAGCGGCCCCTTCGCCGTCGCCGGTCCTCACGGTCGAGGGCGTGGGCGATCCGGCGGGCGTCGAGGGCGAGTTCGCGCAGCATCCCGCTGATCGGGGTGGTGTAGCCGGTGAAGTGGAGGCCGGGTGTGACGGACCGGCGCCCGTTCACGCGCGGGCGCCCCCGCTCGTCCAGGACGTCCAGATGGCCGACCAGGTCCTCCAGGCCACGCCGGTAGCCCGTGGCCGCGACGACCACGTCCGGCGTGAGGACCGTGCCGTCCGTGAGGACCACCTTCTCGTGGTCGAACGACCCGACGGCCGCGACCGGTTGGACCTTCCGCTTCCGGACCGCCTTGGCCAGGCCCGCGTCCAGTACAGGTGTGGCACCTTCCCGGACGCGCGACGAGAGCCCCGTCTCCGGCCGCGGCATCCCGTACGCAGCGAGGTCTGGACCGGCCATCCGCGCCGCGCGGTCCACCGCCCACCGCGGCATCCGCCGCATCAGGATCCCGGACCGCTGCACGGGCCAGCCGACCGTCGACCGGCGCACGATGTGCGGCGCGGTGCGCACCGCCAGCCGTACACGGGAGGCGCCGCCCTTCGCGAGGTCGACGGCGATGTCCGCGCCCGTGTTGCCGGTTCCCACGACCAGGACGTCCCGGTCGCGGTACGGCTCGGCGTTCCGGTAGTGCGCCGCGTGCAGCAGTTCCCCGCGGAAGCCGTCCCGTCCGGGCCAGTCAGGGACGTACGGCGTGTGGTTGAAGCCGGTCGCGACGATCACCGCGTCCGCGGCCAGCTCCCGCCCGCCGGTGGCCCGCAGCAGCCAGCGGGTCCGGGCGCCGTCCTCGACCGACCGCCGTTCGATCCGGGTCACCTCGACACCGGTGACGATCTCCAGCCGGTGGTGCTCGGCGTAGTCCTCCAGGTACCGCACCATGTCGTCACGCTTGACCCAGCGCCCGTAGGCGCGGGGTATCGCGAGCCCGGGCAGGGCCGACAGCTTGCGCGTCGTGTGCAGCCGGAGCCGGTCGTAGTGCCCGCGCCACGCACCGCCCACGCCGCCGGACTTCTCCACGACCACCGAGCGCAGCCCTCGCTCGCGGAGAGCCGCGGCCACGGCGAGGCCGCCGGGTCCGCCGCCGATCACGAAGACGGGCGTTCCGGCGACGGCGGTCGCCGGAGGCGTGGCCGTCGCGTGAGACGTGCCGGGCGTTTCGGCCACGGCGGTCGTCGGGGTCGTCGGGGTTGTCGCGGTCGTGCGAGGCGTGGCGGTCAGCAGGGGTGTAGCAGTCACCTGGGGTGTAGCGGTCACGGCGGGTGTAGCGGTCACCGGGGGTGTGGCGGTCGTGGCGGTGATGTCGGGCATGCGCGTGAGCGTAGGGGCCCGGATTGTCGTGTGTCGGTCAACCCGATACCGAATCGGTTGCGGATGCATCACGGACCGTGGTCGGCGACGGCCTCTTGCGTCCGGCCGTCCTCATCCGCTGAACTGACGTACCGTCAGAAACTTATGAGGGGGGTGTCCCCGATGCAGACGATCTGGCTCGGCGGAGCCGAATGGCTCGCCGTCCTCCGCATCGGCCTCGGCCTGTGGTGGCTGGAGAGCTGGCGCCACAAGGACAGGAAGGCCTGGTTCGAACGGGGTACGGGCATAGCCTGGGCCGCGGGCGTCGCCGCCGACCATCGCTGGGGGGCCGTCCGGCGCGGCTTCGAGAAGGTCGTCCAGCCGCGGCCGAAGCTGATGGCCTACGTCGTCGTGTACGCCGAACTCGCCCTCGGACTCGGCCTGATCCTCGGCTTCCTCACCCCGGTCGCCCTGGTCGGCGGGCTCGTCCTCAACCTGCTCTACCTCGTGCTCATGATCCACGACTGGGCCGAGCAGGGCCAGAACTCGATGATGGCGCTCATCTCGCTCGTCGCCCTCTTCGCCATGGCCGGGCAGACCTGGTCGCTCGACGCCGCGCTGGGACTGTTCCGGTGAGCGCCCCCCGCCACGACGTGCCCGAGACGGACGCCTTCACCCGGCCCTACTGGGACGCCGCCGCCGAGGGCCGCCTGCTGATCCGCCGCTGCGGCGACTGCGGCGCGGCGCACCACTACCCGCGCGAGTTCTGCCCGCGCTGCTGGAGCGGAGACGTCACCTGGGAACGGGCGAGCGGTCACGCCACCCTCTACACCTGGTCCGTCGTCCACCGGAACGACCTGCCCCCGTTCGGCGACCGCGTCCCGTACACCGCCGCCGTCGTCGATCTCGCCGAAGGCCCGCGGATGATGACCGAGATCGTCGGCTGCCCGGAGGCCGCACTGCGCATCGGCATGGACGTCCGCGCGGCCTTCCGTACGAGTGAGGGCGTGTCCGTCCCGGTCTTCCGCCCCGCCTGATCCAAGGCCAGGGCTTCTGCCGGGTGTACGGGACCCAGGCGAGGCCGGACAGCCGACCCCGTCTGCGCCGAGCGGGTGGACGTGCTGGTGCCTGCGGGTGACTGTCGCGAACGCCGGTCGATTCCGGCCCGGTTCGGGCTACCAACCGTGGGTCAACTGTGCCGACTGAGGGGTTGTCCCGAGCATGCTGAAGGCTGCGCTTCGAATCGCTTCCGCCACGGCCCTTGTCACTGCCACGCTGGCGATCGGCGCCCCCGCCGACGCCTCGGCGGATCCGTACCCGGGTACACCGGAGCAGATCCGCGACACCGGACCCTGCGGCCGGACCGGTGCGTACCGCGAGCGGGACTGGGTGCGGACCACGACGAACATCGGACTCCGCCAGCAGGTGAACCTCGCCTCGGTCCGCGAGGACTGGTACTGGCGTCACGACGACAACCTGCTGTGGCGCGGCGACACCCGCCAGGACCCGAGCGCGATCTTCCGCAACGGGTTCACCCCGCTGGGCACCGAGCTGACCCCGCTGCCGCGGTGGATCATCGGCGGCGGCGGCCAGAACAGCGCCCACGTGAGCACCAGTTGTGAACGCTGGGTGGCGCAGGGCTTCGCCACGTCGAACGGCGTGGACGGCTGGGTCTACGCGATCCAGGCCCCCGGCGGGATCGACATCAACGCCACGGCACGGCAGACCGGTATCGAGTCGCAGTACCTGTGGAACAAGGAGATCGACTTCCCGGGCGGCATCAAGGGCCGGTACATCCAGGGCGCGTGCCAGTACCACTGGGCCGGCAGGGACCCGCAGACGAACAGGAACATCTACCAGAACCTCGGCTGCCGGACGAACCCCGGCTTCAACCCGGGCCGGCTGAACCAGGTCCCGCGGCCGAACCAGGTCCCGCAGCAGCAGAACAACCAGGCCCCGCAGCTGAACCAGCCGCCGCGGCAGCAGAACCAGATGCCGCAGGCCAACGAGGGTGGTTGGCGGCCGAGCCAGCCTTCGCAGGCGAACCAGGGCGGCTCGCGGCCGGGCCAGGTGCCGCAGGCGAACCAGGGCGCTTCGCGGCCCAACCAGGTTCCGCAGGCGAACCAGGGTGGGTGGCGGCCGAGCCAGCCTTCGCAGGCGAACCAGGGTGGCTCGCGGCCCAACCAGGTTCCGCAGATGAACCAGGGCGGTTCCAGGCCGAACGAGATGCCGCAGGCCAACCAGGGTGGTTCGCGGCCGAACCAGCCGTCGCAGACGAACCAGGGCGCCTGGCGGCCGAACCAGCCGTCGCAGACCAACCTGGTCTCACCGCGCTGAGCCCCTGACCGGCGAGCGGACGGTCGAGCGGCCGGAGGTCCTACGGGCCTCCGGCCGCTCGGCGTCAGGGCAGCCGCCGGCCGCGGCTCTCGGCCACGCGCAGCGCGTCGTGCAGCGACTCCGCCAGCCGGTACGCGACGAAGCGCAGCTCCACCGGACGCGGAGGCTCGGCGGCGGACAGCATCGTGCGGCTGTGCGTCAGGACCTCCGACGCCAGGTCGAGTTGAAGCTCCTCGATGTCGTCGGCGAGGTCCGAGATCCGGCCGCCGTCACCGTCGGAGATCAGATAGCAGGGCTTGCCCTCCGGGCTCGGCCAGGGCAGAAGACGCGGTTCGGCGGGCCGCGGATCGGTGGGGTGGTTTTCCGTCGTCACAGCCTCAACTGTCCTGGCCGTTGCGTACCGTGACCAGGGGAACACGGTGCACATCGGCGGGATGTGGGGAGGGTGGTGAGCGCTGTGGGATCGGGTCAGGAACCGACGCACGCGCGCAGGCACGTGGGCGAGCTGATCAAGAACTTCCGGAAGCGGGCCGGACTCACCCAGAAGGATCTCGCCGAACGGCTGCTGGTCTCCGAGTCGCTGGAAGGCGCCTACGAACGCGCCGAACGCATCCCGAGCCGCGACTTCCTCCTCCAGGCCGACCACGTGCTCGGCGCACAGGGCGCGTTGGTGTCCTGCGTGGAGATGATGGAGGAGGAGAAGTACCCGCCGGAGTTCGTGGACTGGGTGAAGCTCGAAGCGGACGCGGTGAGCATCGGGGCGTACGAGAGCCTGCTCGTACCGGGCCTGCTGCAGACACCCGAGTACATCCGCGCCCTGTACCGCGTGCGCGTCCCGGTCCTGGAGGACGAGGAGATCGAACGGCTGGTGGATGCGCGGCTGGAGCGGCAGGCGGTGCTGAGCCGCAAGCCGTTGCCCACCCTCAGTTATGTGATCGAGCAGTCGGTCCTGGAGCGGCCGATCGGCGGTGACGAGGTGCTGAAGGCGCAGCTCTGGCACCTCTCGCAGTGCATGCGGGACATGCACAACCTCACGCTGACGGTGATGCCGACCCGGAGGCACGAGCACGCGGGACTGCGCGGACCCGTACAGCTGTTGAGCACTCCAGAGGGGCGCAACTTGGCGTATGCGGAGGGGCCGGGCGGCGGTACTTTGATCTCCAAGCCGGATCAGGTCAATCTGCTGTTCGACCGATACGGCATTCTTCGGGCGCAGGCACTGACGCCCTGGGAGTCCGTGGACTTGATCGAAAGGACTGCGAGCGCGCTATGAACTCGGAACTGGGCTGGTTCACGAGCAGCTACAGCAGCAACGAGGGCGGTAACTGCGTCGAAGTCGCGTTCAACTGGCGCAAGTCCAGCTACAGCGACAACGAAGGCGGCGCCTGCGTCGAGGTCGCCTACAACTGGCACAAGTCCAGCTACAGCAACAACGAAGGCGGCGAATGCGTCGAAGTCGCCGCCACCCCCGGCACCGTCCACGTACGCGACTCCAAGGACCGTACCGGCCCCGCGCTGGCCTTCTCCGCCGACGCCTGGGCGGACTTCCTCGCGATGGTCAGCGACGGGCCGAAGCCCACCGCCTGACCACCCACCCCCGTCACGGCCACAGCAGATCCCGCACCCAGCCGTCGCCCTCCCGCCTGTACCGGAGTCGGATGTGGCGGCGCTGGGGCTCGCCCTGGAAGAACTCGACCTCGTCCGGCTCCAGCACGTACAACGTCCAGCTCGGGACGGGCGCTTCGGGCTCGCGGCGGGCGCGGTCCCAGGCGGCGGCCGAGGCGCGTTCCAGCTCCTCGTACGCGTCCAGCACCTCGCTCTGGCGGCCGACGAGTGCCGCCGCCAGGGCGCCCGGTGAGCGCCGGTGGAGGTCCGCCGCGCTCTCCTCGGGCCCGGCGGCCGTGACGCGGCCGAGGACGCGGACCTGCCGGGCGACCGCCGGCCAGTAGAAGCCGAGGGCGGCGTCGGGGCGTTCGGCCAGTTCTCGTCCCTTGCGGCTCGTCCTGTGGGTGGCGAAGTGCCAGCCGCGGTCGTCGGCGTCGTGCAGCATCAGCGTGCGCAGCGACGGGCGGCAGTCGGCGCCCGCGGTCGCGAGCGTCATCGTGTGCGGCTCGGGCGCGCCCGCCTCCGCCGCCTCGCGCAGCCACTGCTGGAAGAGCGGCAGCGGGCCGTCGGGTGCGGTCGCCGGGTCGAAGGTGGGCAGTTCGCCGTCCCAGACGCGCAGGGAGCGCAGAAGGTCGCGGAAGGAACGCTGCTGTTCGGAGGCCATGCGGCAGCCTAACCAGCAGCCCGGCTCCCGGCCCTGAGCGGTGGGTCACCCGGTCCCGAGGACCACCGTTCCGGAGGAGCAGAACCAGCCGCCCGTACCGGAGGCGACCGCCAGCTCGGGCAGGCGGCCGCCCGCTTTCCGTACCTGCCGTTCGCCCGCCTCCCCCCTCAACTGCCGTACCGCCTCCACCAGAAGGAACAGTCCGCGCATGCCGGGGTGGCAGGCGGAGAGGCCGCCGCCGTCGGTGTTGACGGGCAGTTCGCCGTCCCGCAGCAGGCGCCCCTTCTCGACGAACGCGCCGCCCTCGCCCTTCGCGCAGAAGCCCAGGTCCTCCAGGGTCACCAGCGTCATGTAGGTGAACGCGTCGTAGATCTCGGCGAGATCGACGTCCTCGGGGCGGACCCCGGCGCGCTCGAAGGCGAGGCGGCCGGAGACGGCGGCGGGGGAGACGGTGAAGTCCTCCCACTCGGACATGGTGCTGTGGGAGAGGTGTTCGCCGGTGCCGAGGATCCACACGGGCTCCTTGGCGGTGTCCGGTACGTAGTCCTCGGCGGCGAGCAACACCGCGCAGCCGCCGTCCGAGCGGATGCAGCAGTGGAGTTTGGTGAACGGGTCGGCGATCACGGGACCGGACAGCACGTCGTCGACGGTGATGGGGTCCCGGTGCATCGCGTCGGGATTGCGGGCGGCGTTGGCGCGGGCCTGGACGGCGACCTCGGCGAGTTGCTCGGGCGTCGTGCCGTACTCGTGCATGTGGCGGCGGGCGGCCATGGCGTACTTGGCGATGAGCGTGTGGCCGTACGGGACCTCGAACTGGAGCGGGCCGCGAGCCCCGAAGGAGAGGTTCGCGGTGCGGCGCCCGGCCTTGACGTCGGCGCGGGCGGTGGAGCCGTAGACGAGGAGGACGGCGTTCGCGTGGCCCGCGGCGATGGCGTCCGCAGCGTGCGCCGCCATCACCTCCCACGTGGCGCCGCCGACCGCGGTGGAGTCGGTCCATGTCGGCCGCAACCCCAGGTACTCGGCGACCTCGACGGGGGCGAGCGTGCCGAGGCCCGCCGAGGCGAAGCCGTCGACCAGGGACCGGTCGAGGCCGGAGTCGGCCAGGGCTCGGCGGGCGGCCTGGGCGTGCAGGGCGTACGGGGTGAGGTCGTCGACCCGGCCGCAGTCCGCGAGGGCGACGCCGACGACGGCGACCCGGCGGGCGGGGGCCCGGTAGGGGGCTGTGGTGCGGGCTGTCGTCGTGCGGGGCTTCCTGCGGGTCGCTGACGTCGCTGAGGTCGCATTCCACATGAATCTGACGGTACATCAGATGTGTTGGGTCGCGCCCCCGTACGACTCTGTCCATCTGGCCGTGGGCGGCTTAGCATGACGGCCCGTCAGTTCACGTGCATCATGGACATCTCCCTGGTCGCGCCGCCGGTCACGATACCTCCGCCCGCGCGGCGGCGGGAGCAGGGCGGGTGGGAGGAGTTTGCCGATGGACGCCGCCTTCACCGCCGAACAGGACGAGATCCGCCGGACGTTGCGCGAGCTGCTGCTCAAGCGGTGCGGCCCGGACGAGGTCAAGCGGGCCGTGCGGACCCCGGCCGGATGGGACGAGACGCTGTGGCGGCTGCTGTCCGAACAGCTCGGTCTGCCCGGACTCGCCGTGCCCGCCGCGTACGGGGGAGTCGGCTGCGGGACGACCGAACTGGCGCTGGCCTGCGAGGAGTCGGGCCGTGTGCTCCTGCCGTCCCCGCTGCTCGCCACGGCCGTCCTCGCGGCGCCCCTGATAGCCCGCCTCGGCACGGAGGAACAGCGGCGCACGTTGCTCCCGCCGCTCGCGCGCGGTGAACTGACCGCGGCCCTCGCCCTCCCCGGCACGGCTCCGGCTCTCGCCCTCGGCCTGACCGGGGACAACCGGGCCGGTGCGGCGGGACCGGGCTCGGGTCCGACGGAGGACGGCTGGGCGGGTGGCGGTCGCGCCGGAGGCGTCCAGGCGCGGCACACGGCGAACGGCTGGCGGCTGTACGGGCAGGCGGACCGGGTGCTCGACGGGCACAGCGCGGGGCTGCTGCTGGTCGCCGCCCACACGGGCGGTTACGCGCGCAGCCGCACCCTCCTGTTCGTCGTGAGGGCGGGCGACGAGGGCTCCGCGGGGCTCACCCGGACGCGCCGTACGGCACTGGACGAGACACGGCCCCAGGCGCGGGTCGAACTGCGCCATGTGCAGGCCGAGTTACTGGGCGAGGACGAGCAGGGCGCGGCCGTGCTCGACGCCCTGAACCGCCTGGGCGGAACGGCCGCGGCGGCGTTGGCGGCGGAAGCGGTGGGCGCCGCGGACGGGGTGTTCGCGCGGACGGTCGAGTACGTGGGAGCGCGCGAGCAGTTCGGGCGGCCCATCGGCTCCTTCCAGGCGGTCAAGCACCGGCTGGCCGACCTGTACGTGCGGATCCAGGCGGCCAGATCGGCGGCGTACTACGCGGCGTGGGCGGCGGGCGAAGGAGCCCAGGGGGACGGGCAGGAGTCCCGGGGCGGGCGGGGGCTACCGGACGGTCGGGAGATACCCGACAGCCTGGACCGGCCGGGCGGCCTGGACGGGGATGCGGCGGGCGTGGGGGGACTTGCGCTCGCGCAGGCGCTGGAGGCGCAACGCGCGGTCGCGGGCGAGGCGGTCCAGCTGCACGGCGGTATCGGCTTCACCTGGGAGCACGACGCGCACCTGTTCTTCAAGCGCGCCGCGTCCGACGAACTCCTCTTCGGGCCCGTGCACCGGTTGCGGGCGCACGCGGCGGAGAAGGCGGGCCTCTTCGGCGAGGCCCGTGCGGTACGGGCCGCGCGGGGCGCCGCGGCGGAAGGGATGGCGGTCTGATGGACGCGGCCCTGCGCATCGTGCAGAAGGTGTCCTCGACGAAGGGCTTCGCGAAGGTCGCGCCGCATGTGATCCCGGCGCTCGACCGGGCCGTGCACCGGCTGACGCGCGGCAGGGTGCTGCCGAGCGCGCGGATGCTGCCCGGGGCGGTCCTGACGGCGACGGGCGCGAGGAGCGGGGAGCCGCGACGTACGCCGCTGGCCTGCCTGCCGGAGGACGGCGGGACGTTTCTGCTGGTCGGCAGCAACTTCGGGCGTCCGGGGCATCCGGCGTGGACCGCCAACCTGCTGGCGCACCCGGAGGCGGAGATCAGCTGGAAAGGGTGCGACGTCCCGGTCCTTGCGCGGCTGCTGGAGGGGGAGGAGCGGGAGGAGGCGTGGTCGGCGGCGCTGGCGTACTGGCCGCCGTACGCCACGTACCAGCGGCGGGTGGAGCGCAGGATCCGCGTCTTCCGCCTGCACCCGCGCTGACGGGCTGCTTCGACGTCTCCACCCGACAGCCATCCGCGGTCCGATCGCGGGGTTCCGTAGGGGAGTTCGGGGAACGGTGTGGTGAACGTCCGCGCACGGCACGGGAGATACGGGAACAGGAACGACCGGCTCCCCGGGCGCCGGCGCCGCCGTTGTGTGACAGGACATCGGCGGTCGCCCACGGGCCGGAGGGCCGGTCGACATGCGGCATCAGGGCGTTGGCGCGCCCCACGGGGGAACTCCCGCGCGTGCGGCAGGAGACGAGGGCGGGCACATGGCCGCCGTCGGGGCGCGATCCGCGATGCGCCCCTGCGTCGTCTACTTCGTCGGCTTGCGGCCGGTGATGCCGAGGTGCACCAGCAGTGCCAAGTTCGGCTTCAGCTCTGCCTGCTTGACGCCCCAGCTCTGGAAGCCCTTCTGGTGCGAGGCCACCGCGGCGAGCATGGCCACCAGCGAACCGGCGACCGCGGCCGGGCTCACGTCCTTGTCGACGCGCCCCTTGCTCTGCAGCTCCTTGACCGAATCCGTCAGGGAGTTGGTGACGGCGTTGAGGATCTTCATGCGGATCTTGTAGAACCGCTTGTCCCCCTCTGCCGCGCCGAGGTCGACCACGCGCAGGATCGCGTCGTGCTTGCGCCAGAAGGAGAGGAAGCCGTCGACCAGCTCCTCGGCCGTCTGCCAGCCGCCCTTGCCCGTCCAGGAGCGCCCGGCGACCAAGTCGGTCAGTTTCTGGCCCTCCTTGGCCATCTCTTCCGCGAGTTCGAGGACGGCGCCCTCGACGTCGGGGAAGTACTGGTAAAAGGTCGCGGGGGACGTCCCCGCCTTGCGGGCGACGTCGATGACCTTGACGTCGCGGTACGGCGAGGAGCTGAGCATCTCGCTGAGGCAGTCGAGCAGCTTCTGCCGCGTCGCCTGCCCGCGGCGCCCGGCGACCCGGCCGTCGACGGTGCGAACTTGTCCTGTCATGCCGTCAGCTTACCGAGGGGTGATCGGAGCGCGATTCGGCCGCATGCAAATGGGGAGGGGCTCGGACCGCGGGGAGAAGGGCCAGCTCAGTGCCGGTGACGCCGAAGATCCGCGAGGCCCTTTTGGTCCATACGAATGAATCCTCTTATCAACAGGCTGTGGACAACTTCCGTGGACAACGGGCGCCCCCTCAAATATGCGGTTAACGTGCAGAAACAGGACATTCTCCAGACATCTGCCGACCACAAGGACCACGAGGAGCACGTCATGGCCGCATTCCCCGAGGGCGCACCCTGCTGGGTGGACGCGATGGTCCCCGATCTCGAGGCGGGCAAGCGCTTCTACGGCGAGCTCTTCGGCTGGACCTTCGACCAGGGTGAGGCCGACTACGGCCACTACACGCAGGCGCTCCGCGACGGACAGCGGGTCGCCGCGCTCTACCCGGTCCCCGAGGGCATGGAGGGCATGCCGCCGGCTTGGAGCCTGTACTTCGCCTCCGACGACATCGAGCGGACCGCCGGGCGCATCCGCGAGCACGGGGGCGAGGTGGTGACGGAGCCGATGCAGGTCGGCCCGCACGGCAGCATGATGACGGCCAAGGACCCGGGCGGCGCCGTCTTCGGCGTCTGGCAGGCCGGTGCGCACGAAGGGTTCGAGCGGCAGTACCAGCCGGGCTCCTTCGGATGGGCAGAGATCAGCGTCCGCGAGACCAAGGGCGTGGACGCCTTCTACCCGGCCGTCTTCCCCATCGAGCCCGTGGCGTACGGCGACGACAGCGTCGACTTCGTCGTCTGGCAGGTGGCGGGCAAGCCGGTCGCCGGACGCTTCAAACTGCCCGAGGGCACACCGGATTCCGTCCCGCCGCACGCCATGGTCTATTTCGTCGTCGACGACTGCGACGGCGCCGTGGGCACGGTCCGCAGGCTGGGCGGCGCCGTGCGGGTGGACCCCCAGGACAGCCCGTACGGCCGTTTCGCGATCGTCGAGGACCAGCAGGGCGCGGCGTTCTCCGTGATCGACCCGCGGACGACGGTGGGCGAGCCCGAGGTCCAGGGCTAGGCCGGGGAGGACGGTTCCGATGGCCGCGTTCGACGAGGGCGTCCCCTGCTGGGTGGACGTGATGGTCCCCGATCTCGAGGCGGGCAAGCGCTTCTACGGCGAGCTGTTCGGCTGGACCTTCCAGGAGAGCGAGCAGAAGTACGGCTTCTACACCTGGGCCTTCCACGACGGGCGCGGCGTCGCGGCCCTCGTGCCCAAGCCCGACGGGCGCATGCCCACCGTCTGGAACCTCTACTTCGCGACCCGCGACGCCGACACGGCCGCCGCCCGGATCGAGGAGGCGGGCGGCCGGATCGTCAGTGCGCCCAGGCCGGTCGGCGACTTCGGCGCGACGGTGATGGCGGCCGACCCGGGCGGTGCGGTCTTCGGGCTGTGGGAGGCGGGCGCGCACGCCGGATTCGAGAAGCGGGGCCGCCCCGTCTCGTACGCCTGGACCGATCTCTACACGCGGGTGCCGGAGCGGGCCGACACCTTCTACGAGACCGTATTCGGTTACACCACACGGCAGTTGGACACCGGCGACGGTGTTCCCTTCGCGGTCTGGGTCCCCGCCCGGCAAGCCGGCCGGCGTGGAGGGCGCGGTCGCCGGGCGTGCCGAGATCGACGGCAGTTTTCCGGCCGAAATGCCCGCGCACTTCCTCGTGTACTTCGCCGTGGCCGACTGCGACAAGGCGGTACGGACGACGGTCCGGCTCGGCGGACGTGTCATCCTCGATCCCGAAGACACGCCGTACGGTCGCCTCGCGGTCATGGTCGACAATCAGGGCGCAAACTTTGCGGTCATCGACCTCTCGAGAGCGGCACACTAGGCGCGCGTGGCCCGTTCCGGGATCTGTCCGCCGATCGTTGTCAACCCGCCGCAAACCTGTGACAACCCATGGGTAACCCCCTTCTGCCTGGGTATTTGCGTTAATTGTCCGGGGAGACACCCCGATTTGCCCCCGGGTTCGCAACCACCGCCTTCGCCAGGAAGAATCAGGTTGCGTACCCCGCGACGGTTCACGGTGAGACGCTGCACGGGGCTGAAAACCTTCGAGGCCCCCACGGGGAGGTGGCAGGCAAGTGGTGGAGCAGCTGACGCAGCACGACCCGAGGCGGATCGGGCCCTTCGAGGTGCTCGGCCGACTCGGTGCCGGCGGCATGGGGCTGGTCTATCTCGCCCGCTCGGCGTCCGGCCGACGGGTGGCGATCAAGACGGTGCGGACGGAACTCGCCGAGGACCAGCTCTTCCGGGTCCGTTTCACACGCGAGGTGGAGGCGGCCCGCGCCGTCAGCGGCTTCTACACCGCCGCGGTCGTGGACGCCGACCCGCGGGCCGCCGTGCCGTGGCTCGCGACGGCGTACGTCCCGGCGCCCTCCCTCGAGGAAATAGTCAATGAGTGCGGCCCGTTGCCCGCTCAGGCGGTGCGCTGGCTCGCGGCCGGCGTCGCCGAGGCGCTGCAGTCCATCCACGGAGCGGGCCTCGTCCACCGGGACTTGAAGCCGTCCAACGTCCTCGTCGTCGAGGACGGTCCGCGCGTCATCGACTTCGGCATCGCGAGCGGCGTCTCCAACACCCGTCTGACGATGACCAATGTGGCCGTCGGCACGCCCGCGTACATGTCCCCCGAGCAGGCGCGCGACTCGCGCAGCGTCACCGGCGCCAGCGACATCTTCTCGCTCGGCTCGACCCTCGTCTTCGCGGCGACCGGGCACGCGCCCTTCCACGGTGCCAACCCCGTGGAGACGGTTTTCATGCTCCTCCGCGAAGGGCCCGACCTCGCCGGGCTGCCGGACGAACTGCGACCGCTCATCGAATCCTGTATGCAGATGGCCGCCGAGAACCGGCCGAGCCCCGCGGACCTGCAGTCCCAGCTCGCGCCCCATCTGTTCTCCGCGGGCGGCGACGACAGCGGGACGGCGTCGGCCTGGCTGCCCGGGCGGGCCGTCACCATGATCGAGCAGCGGCGCGGCGGGCGGCCGTCGGCACCGAGGCCGTCGGGTGGCAGCGGTGCGGGCGGCGCGAAGGCACGCCCCGCACAGCCGCCGCGCCCCTCGTACGGCCCGGGTGCGGGCCAGGGCGGCGCCCCGGCCCCGGCGGACGCGCACGGCGGCCCCGCCCGGCACGCCGGCGCCCCGGACGGCCAGGCGCCGGGCCCGCCCGGTCTCGGAGCCGCGGCCGCCGCCGCACGCCACGCGGCGGGGCCCGACGCTCACCGGCCCGGCGGAGGCGGCCACGGCGTGGGAGATCCGCGCGGCGCGGCCGCAGCGCAGGGCGGGCCGGGACCGCTGGCCTCCGGGCCCGCTATGGGCCACGGCCCCACGGCCCTGCGCCCCGCCCCCGACCGCCCGCCGGCAGCGGGCCACGGCCCCGCCGCCGCAGGCTGGGACGGCGCCAGCGCGCCCGCGGCCGGACCCGGAGCGCCCGCCGACGGCGCGGTGCGCCTGCCCGGGTCGCAGGTCGCGATAGGGCCGGGCCCCCGCGCCGCGGCCGACGGCCGGGACGCCGCCCGGCACGGCGCCGGGGCCACCGGCTGGGTCCGGCCGCCCGCGGGCACGGCGGCCGTGCCAGGACCCGCGGCCGCGGCCGACAACCACCACGCCCCGCCCGCCCCCGTATCGGCACCCCTGCCCGCGCCCGCGGAGCCGCCCGGCGCACAGGGCGCGCCCGCGCGCTGGCGGCCGTGGCGGTTCCGGATGTCGAACGACGTCTGGGGCACCCCGGCCGTCGCCGGGGACCTGCTCTACGTCACCTCCTTCGAGGTGCACGCGCTCGATGTGGCCACCGGGCGGCGGCAGTTCAAGACCCGTGACGTGGCGTGGGCGATGGCCGTCGCCGACGGCCGCATCCACGCCTCGGACGGGCCGACGCTGTACGCGCTGGACGCCGCCGACGGTTCCGAGCGGTGGCGGCTGAACGCCGACGGCTGGGTCTACTCGCTGAAGGTCGGCCACGGCACGGTGGTGACCGGCACGCGCGGCGGAGGTGTCCAGGCGTGGGAGGCCGCCAACGGCGAGAAGCTGTGGGAAATCACCGGCGCCCAGACCGACTTCGAGACGCCTGAGGCGGGTCCTTCCGTCCACGAGGGCATCGTCTACGTCTGGTCCGACGGCCGGCTGCGCGCGCTGGAGGCCCGTACGGGCGTGGAGCGCTGGTCCTACCCGGTCGGGGACGCGGCGTCCTGCGGCGGCGTCCCGGTGCGGCTGCTGCACGCCCCTGACGGGGTCGTGTACGTGGCGGCGGGGGCGCGCGTCCTCGCGATCGACGCGGCGCGGGGCGATGTGCGGTGGCGCTTCGAGGCGCCCGCGGTCTTCCTGAGCGCCCCGGCCTACGCGCCGGGCCCCGCCGTGACCGGCGGTGGCATCTACATCGCCGACCACCTCGGCATGGTGTACGCCCTGGACGCGGCCGACGGCCGCGACCGCTGGCGCATCGCGACCGAGACCCGGCAGTCCACCGAACCCGTCCTCGTCGCCGCCGGATCCGTCCACGTGGGCAGCGGCAGCGCGCTCTACACCCTGGACGCGGTCACGGGCACCCCGAAGTGGCGTTTCGCCGCGCAGGGCGAAGTCATCGGCGCCCCCGTGGTCGCCGACGGCCGAGTCCACTTCGGTTCCGCCGACCACTGCCTCTATACGCTCGACGCGGGTGGCGGCCAGCTCCGGTGGAAACTCGCGACGGGCGGGGAGATCACGGGCGCGCCGCTGGTGGCCGGTGGTGTCGTCTACGCATGCAGCAAGGACCGGTGCGTGTACGCGCTGGACGCCCTCAAGGGCACGGGGCTCTCGCGGCAGTCGGCCTCCGGGCGCGGGTAGCGGGTAGGGCGGTTAGGCGGGTCCGGGTGCAGCCGGCCCCACGCCTGGCGGTCCGGACCCGGCCCGCGTCGGCCCGGCCGTACGCGGCGCCACGACGCCGTGCGCGTGCCACGACGCCCCCCGCGCCACGAGGCCGTACTCGCGCTACGGGGAGCGGCGGTGATCCTGCGGCGGCCAGGGGTCGTCCGGGCGCGGCCGGTAGTCGCTGTAGTCGGTCGCGACCGTCGGCGGCCCCCCGTACAGGTCGTCCTCCGGCGTCTCCGGGCCGTCGAGCCCGTGCCGGGCCCGGCCACGCGGCTTCCGTCCGCGCATCACCAGCGAGCCGATCAGCACCAGCACGCCACCCGCCACGGCCAGCCCGGCTCCCGCACCGAGCCCTCCGTCTCCGCCGGCCGTCAGGCTGCCCAGCTCCATGCCCTGCCGCACCATCCACAGGACGGTGTAGCCGAGGATCAGCAGGCCCGCGATCGCCACGACAAGCCGCGACCGGAACACCACCCCGATCAGCGTCAGCAACGCCGCGACCAGCATCGGCAGCATGACCGAGACCCAGAGATCCGAGGGGATCGTCGACGTGATCCCCGTGAAGGGGTCCTGGACGCGGATGTCCTGGCCCTCACGGGTGCCGTACCAGTCGTGGAACGGGCTCCACACGGCCACCGCCGCCCCGATGAGGGCGATGAAGGAACCCAGCAGATTGCGGACCATACGCGCGGACCACCTCGTTCGGGCCTCTCCCGCGGACCGGCCGGGGAGCGCTTCCCCTGCCGACGCTACGCCCGGTGCGGTGCGCCCGCCACGCGAGCCCCCGCGCGCCTCCCCGGAACGCGGCGACGGGCGTCAAGTCCCGTGCCGGGAGCGGCCGTCCGCGTGCGGCGCTCCTCGGCACGGCCCCGCGCACCGACCTCCGGCACCGCCCCGCGCACCGACCTCCGGCGTCGTTCCGCGCACCGACCTCCGGCGTCGTTCCGCGCACCGCCCTCCGGCACCGACTCAGCGGACGCGGAAGTCGCGGCCCCGGTCCGCGAAGAGCTCCGCCTGCCGCTCCGGCGGCAGGTTCCCCAGCGCGATCAGATGCGGCGCGCCCGCGAGTGCCTGCGCGCGCACCGCCTCCCGCGCCGACCACACGGCCCGTACGGTGCCCTGCACCGCCTCCGTCGGGTACGAGGCCAGCACCCCGGCCGCGCGCAGCGCCGCCTCCGCCAGCTCCTCCGGGGCGACGACCTCCGAGACCAGCCCTATCTCGTGAGCCCGGGCCGCCGAGAGCCGCTCGGCCGTGCCCATCAGCGCCATCCGCGCCACCTCGCCGAACGGCATGCGCTGCGCCATCCCGATGGCCTCGTACGCGCTCACCATGCCGTACGTGGTGTGCGGGTCGAAGAAGGTGGCGGTGGTGGAGGCGATGAGGAACTCGGCTTCGCCCAGCAGGTAGAACGCTCCTCCGCACGCCATACCGCCGACGGCCGCGACGACCGGCTTCCACAGGTCGCACGCCTTCGGGCCCACGTGCAGCAGCGGGTCGTCGATCGCGTACGGGCCGGCGGGCTGCGGGACGTCGGCGGAGCGGTCGAGACCGGTGCAGAACGCGCGGTCGCCGGCGCCGGTGAGGACCACGGCCCGTACGTCGTCCCTGCGCCGGAACTCCTTCCAGACGCACCGGAGTTCGGCGGCCATGGGCAGGTCGATGGCGTTGTGGCGCTCGGGCCGGTCGAGCGTGACCAGCGCGACGCCGTCCTTCACCTCGGTGCGGACGGTCATGGCCGCTCCGCGATCCAGCGCGGACCGGTCACACCGTCCGCGAGCCCGGCGAACACGGCCCGCACCGGGGTACCGATCCGGATCGCGAACGGGTCGGCCGCGCCGAGTGGCGCCTCGGGTGACGGCACCAGATTGCCCACGAGCCGGATCGCCGGGTCCTCCTCAAGCTCCACGAGGATCACGTTGTACGGGGCCTGGTCGGCGTACGCGGGCAGCAGCGGCGGGTGCGGGACGACGAACGACCAGATCCGGCCGCGTCCGCTCATCCTCCGCCAGGTGCTGTCGAACGACTGGCAGTGCGGGCAGCACGGCCGCGGCGGGAACCGCAGCCGGTCGCACGCGCCGCATGCCTGCACGCGCAGTTCGCCCCGCTCCGCGTACTCCCAGAACGGCGCGCCGTCCTCGTCGACGGTGGGGGCCAGCAGGCCGGTGCCGTCGGTGGTCGTCGTCTCGCGCATCTCAACTCCTCAGCAGCAGCGCGGAGGTGGGCACGCCCTCGCCCGCCGTGACGAGGCAGGTGGCGGCGTCGGGCACCTGGGCGGTGGAGGTGCCGCGCAGTTGTTTCACGCCCTCGGTGATCAGGTTGAAGCCGTGGACGTACGCCTCGGAGAGCCCGCCGCCGCCGGTGTTGACGGGAAGCCGCCCGCCGATCTCCAGCGCCCCGCCCTCGGTGAAGGCCGCGCCCTCGCCGCGGCCGCAGAAGCCGTAGCCCTCCAGGGACAGCGGGATGAGGGGGGTGAACGCGTCGTAGATCTGCGCCACATCGACATCGTCGGGGCCGAAGTCGGCGGACTTCCACAGGTGCCGGGCCGCCGTCCAGGCCGGGCCGCTCAGCGGGTCCTCGCACCAGTAGTTGACCATCCCGTGGTGCTGGGCCGGCAGTCCCTGGGCGACGGAGTGGACGTAGACGGGCTTCCTGCGGCAGTCGCGGGCGCGCTCGGCCGAGACGACGACGCACGCCAGGGCGCCGTCGGTCTCCAGGCAGTTGTCGAACAGGCAGAGGGGTTCGCTGATCCAGCGGGCCGTCATGTACATCTCGCGGGTCAGCGGCCGCTCGTACATCATCGCGGCGGGGTTCTGGTTGGCCCGGTTGCGGCAGGCCAGTGCGACGTTGAAGAGGTGGTCGCGGGTCGCGCCGTACTCGTGCATGTAGCGGCGGGCGAGCATGCCGATCTCGTCGGCGGGGCGCAGCAGCCCGAAGGGCCGCGTCCACTGGCCGGGGGTCGGGAGCTGCACGGCGGTGTTCTTCCAGGGGCGGGGGCCGCTGCCGCGCTTGCGCGAGCGCCACGCGACGCCCACGGACGCCTGCCCGGTCGCGACGGCCGCGGCGAGATGGCCCACGGTCGCGCACGAACCCCCGCCTCCGTAGCCCACCTTGGAGAAGAAGGTGACGTCACCGGCGCCGACGGCCTTGGCGACCTCGACCTCGTCGGTCTCCTCCATGGTGTACGAGGCGAAGGCGTCGACCTCGTGCGGGGCGATGCCCGCGTCGTCGAGGGCGGCCAGGATCGCCCGGCAGGCCAGGGTCTTCTCGGACTCGGGGAGACGCTTGGCGAACGGGGTCTGTCCGATCCCCGCTATCGCCGTCGCGTCCTTGAGGGTTGCCGCCATCGCCACCTCCGCGGTCCAGCCGCCACTGCTGACAGCCGGGAAGGGTACCGCTAATCTGACGGACAGTCAGCTATGGCGGTTGCGGAGGTTGTTCGTACCGGGACACGGACGGGATCCGTACGGAGTCCCGCACGGGAGGGGTGTGCGATGCGGCGCGCAGAGGTGGAGTTCGGCAGCATCCCGAGGCTGGTCCGCGCGGCGGCGGAACGCCACCGGGGCCGCGAGGCGGTCGTCGACGGCCGGACCCGGATCACCTACGGCGAGCTGGGGGAGCGGGTCGAACGGGCCGCCGCGGCCTGCATGGCGGCCGGCGTGGAACCGGGGGACCGGGTCGCGGTCTGGGCGCCCAACACGGCCGACTGGATCGTCTCGGCGCTCGGCGCGGTGACGGCCGGAGCCGTCCTCGTCCCGGTCAACACCCGCTTCAAGGGCACCGAAGCCGCCCACGTGCTGGAACGGACCCGCGCCAGGCTGCTGTTCGTCACCGGAACCTTCCTCGGAACCTCCTACGTGGCCTCGCTGCGGCGCGCCGCGGGGGTGGGGGCGGGCGACGGGCCGCTGCCCGGACTACCGCATCTGCGCGAGGTGGTCGTGCTCGGCGACGACGCCCCGGACGCGTTCCGCACGTGGAAGGACTTCCTGGCCGCGGGCGAAGCGGTGCCCGCCGCCTCCGTACGGGACCGGGCGGACGCGGTGCGGCCCGGCGACCCCTCCGACATCACCTTCACCTCGGGGACGACCGGCCGGCCGAAGGGCGCCGTCGTCACCCACGCGCAGACCCTGCGCATCTACGACACCTGGAGCGAACTCGCCGGACTGGGCGAGGGCGACCGCTATCTGATCGTCAACCCGTTCTTCCACACCTTCGGCTACAAGGCGGGCATCATCGCCTGCCTGCTGCGCGGCGCGACGATGATCCCGCAACCGGTGTTCAACGTGGACACCGCGCTCGCCAACATCGCGGCCGAACGCATCAGCGTGCTGCCCGGCCCGCCCACGCTCCACCAGTCGATCCTCGACCATCCCTCGCGCGCGAAGCACGACCTCTCGGCGCTGCGCCTGGTGGTGACCGGGGCCGCGGTCGTGCCGCTGCAACTCGTGGAACGGCTCCGCTCCGAGCTGAGGATCGCCACGGTGCTCACCGCGTACGGGCTCACGGAGGCCGGCGGCACCGTGACGATGTGCCGCCGCAGCGACCCGCCCGAGGTCGTCTCCGGGACGTCGGGGCGTGCCATCCCCGACACGGAGGTGAAGGTCGTCGGCCCGGCCGGGGACGACCTGCCGCCGGGGCGCCCGGGCGAAGTGCTCGTCCGCGGCTACAACGTCATGCAGGGCTACTTCGAGGAGCCGGAGGAGACGAGGAAGGCCGTCACGGCGGACGGCTGGCTGCGCACGGGCGACGTCGGCGTGCTCGACGGGGACGGGAATCTGCGGATCACCGACCGCATCAAGGACATGTTCATCGTCGGCGGATTCAACGCCTACCCGGCGGAGATCGAGCAGTTGATGGTCCGTCACCCGGATGTGACGGAGGTGGCGGTGGTCGGCGTACCCGACCCGCGCCTGGGGGAGGTCGGCAAGGCGTACGCGGTACGGCGCCGGGGCGCGACGGTGACGGCCGACGACCTCATCGCCTGGTCGCGACGCGAGATGGCCAACTACAAGGTGCCCAGGGAAGTCGAGTTCGTCACCGAACTGCCGCGCAACGCGAGCGGGAAGGTCCTCAAGACCCAGCTCCGCTCGCGCGCGCGGTGACGGTCACCTGGCGGTGACGGTCAACCGGCGGTGACGGTCACCTGGTCGTGACGGTCACCTGGTCGTGAAGGTCAACCGGGCCCGGACACGGTGAGGCCCGGTGGGCCGTCGGACCGGCGACCGTGACCGGTGTCGGCAGGCGCGCTACGGGGTGACCACCGTGACGTGGTTGTCCAGCGGGGTGACGACCGTCGAGTGGTTGTCCCGCGGCGTGACGACGGTGGAGTGGTTGTCCTGAGGCGTCACCACCGTGGAGTGGTTGTCCCGCGGGGCCACCGGGGTCCCGCCCGTGGAGTGGTTGTCGGCAAAGGCCGGAGCAGAGGCCGCGCCGGTGACGACGGCGGTGATTGCAAACGCTATGGCGAGCTTCTTCGTGCGGGGCATGACCAACTCCTGGTGCTGGTGGGGTTTGGGGTATCTATCCCCTGATGAAGCAGGAAGATGGGGGCGGAGGCTTCAGCTCCGGGGCTGTCTGGCCCAAAACGCGCGAAGGTTGGCGCGATTGCAAACATGACAGCATGCAAACGGCCGCGACGGCTCCCCCTCCGCGCCGCCGCGGCCGTTCGTGGTAGCCGAACCCTCGGACTACTTCGGGTCCTTGATCGTTGCGTGGTTGTCCTGCGCGATCTCGGCACCGGTCGCGTGGTTGTCCTGGGGCTTCACCCGGCCGTTGCCGGCGCCGGTGGCGTGGTTGTCCATCGTCCTCACGTCACCGACGGTGGCGTGGTTGTCCAGGGTGGAGATGTCCGCGTCCGTGGCGTGGTTGTCCAGCGGCCCGACGTCGGTCTTGGGCTTCTTTTCCTCGGTCATGTCCTCAACTCCGTGAATTTCTTCTATGCAATGGGTGGCAAGCCCGCCCGGCGACTCCCCCGTCGGTCGCCGGGCGGGGGATCAGGGCCGTTCACCCTAGTGGTGCGGCACCCGCGTCGAGCCGCCCCACCCCCCGCCCGCGGCGGCTCGACACCCATGAGCATGGCGCCGCGTGATAAACGTTCGCTGAACGTCCGTCAGCCGTGGGCCGGATGGGTCGGCACCCTGGACGCCCCGAGCGGGCACAGCTGTCCGACAGGCGTGCCGATGGCTCGCCTGTCAGGCCGGTCACGGGGGCGGCTGATCTGTCGGCGGGGCCTCAGGCCGCCGCGATCGGCGCCAGGAGCCGGGTCACGTCCTCGGCCTCGGGCGATCCGAGTCGCTCGAAGATGTTGAGTGCCTCCTGCCAGCAGGCGCGGGCACGGTCCGCCTGTCCGATCCCCTCCAGCGCCTCACCGAGCACGCGGAGCACATTGGCGCGCCGCCAGTCGCCGCCGACGTCGCGCAGTACCGCGAGCGCCAGTTCGGCGTGGGACGCGGCCTGCGCGGACTTGCGTGCCGCAAGGTGCACTTCGGCCAACCGAAAGAGCGTCATGCCTTCCCACAGCCGCTGCCGGCTCTCCCGGAAGACGAGCAGCGCCTCGGAGAGCCGGCTGATGGCCTCCGAGGTCTGTCCGCCATGGCCCAGTGCCATGCCCAGGGCGTACCGCCCGTTGGCCAGACGCAGGGCGAGTCCCATGCGGTCGTAGATGGCGATGCCCTGTTGGGCGAGTTCAATGGCGCTGTCCGTGCGCCCCGTAGCCAGGTGGACGCGGGAGAGGTTGCACAGTGCGCTCGCCTCGCCCGGTCCATTGGCGTCCGCCCGGAAGGCGTCCAGGGCTTGCAGGAGGTACTTCTCCGCGTCCTCCAGGCGGCTCTGGTAGAGCGCGATGATCCCCCGGTCGTTGGGAGCTTCGCAGCTCGGCACCCGGTCGTTCGTGAGGCGCCCCAGCGTGAAGGCGCGACGGGCGGCGTCGTCGGCCTCGTCGAACTTCCCCGCCATGCTGTTCACGTGGGTCAGGATCGTCAGTGCCCGGCCCTCGACCTTGTCCGCGCCGACGGCTGCGGCCGCGTCCCGGACCGCTGTGGCCGCTTCCTCGTAGCGCCGCGAGTTGGCGCCCGACTCGGCCAAGTCCTTCGTGGTGAGCAGGAGATCGCCGGCGCGCTCCAGCATCGGGGGCGACGTCGACTGCGAAACGCATGCCAGGAGGCACTCCGCCTCGCGGTAGAGCCAGTCGAGCGCTTCCCTGCGGTCCACGAATTCGAGCCCCGCGTGCTTGGCGCGGTGCACGTGCTCGATCAGACGGTCACCCGGCCGCTCCAGCGCGTACACCCGCGCCGCCGTGGCCAGGTAGAAGTCCAGGAGCCGCGACAGCGCCGCTTCCCGTTCGGCGGGGCCTTCGGCCCCCTGGGGCGGCTGCTCATCCCTCCCGTGGCCTTCGGCATGGGTGACCCCAGCGCACGCACGCGCGTAGAGGCGGACCAGGTCGTGGTAGCGGTAGCGGCCCGGGGCGGCGGACTCCAGGAGGGAGGTGTCCACCAGGGACTCCAGCAGCTCCTCCGTGTCGAAGACGTCCAGGTCCAGCACCGCCGCTGCGGCGGCCAGCGAGATGTCCGGGCCGTCGGCGAGGCCCAGCAGCCGGAACGCGCGGGCCTGCTGGGGTTCGAGCTGGGCGTAGCCGAGTTCGAACGTGGCGCGCACCGCGAGGTCGCCGGCCTGGAGCTCGTCGAGGCGGCGGCGCTCGTCGGCGAGTTTGGCCGCGAGCACGGAGACCGTCCACGTCCGGCGCGCGGCCAGCCGCGAGGCGGCGATGCGGATGGCGAGCGGCAGGAAGCCGCAGGCCGCGACGACGTCGAGCGCGGCGTCGCGTTCGCCCGCGACCCGCTCCTCGCTCACGATCTTGGTGAAGAGCTGAAGCGCTTCCTCCGGGCTCATCACGTCGAGGTCGAGCAGATGCGCCCCGGCGAGGTCCACCATCCGCGTACGGCTGGTGATGAGCGCGGCGCAGCCCTCCGTGCCCGGCAGCAGCGGCCGGACCTGGGCGGCGTCGCGCGCGTTGTCCAGCAGGACCAGGACGCGGCGTCCGTCCAGTGTCGACCGGTACAGCGCGGCGCGCTCGTCGACCGCGTCCGGGATCGCCGCGTCCGGTGTGCCGAGCGCGCGCAGGAACGCGCCGAGCACGGCCTCGGGTTCGGCGGCGCGCGCGCCCGCGCCCTGGAGGTCCACGTACAGCTGCCCGTCCGGGAAGTGGTCCCGGGCCGCGTGCGCGACGTGCACGGCGAGCGTCGTCTTGCCGACGCCGCCGATCCCGGCGACGGCGGAGACGGCCATGATGCGGCCCTCGGCGGTCGCGAGCTGCTCGCCGAGTTCGCCGACGAACGCGGTCCTGCCGGTGAAGTCGGCCACGGTCGCCGGGAGTTGAGCGGGCCGGACGACCGAGGGCTCGCGCGCGGGGTCGCCCCGCTGCCCGCCCGCCGGTGCGGCGGCCAGGGCGGAGTCGGCCTGGAGGATCCCCTGGTGCAGCTCGCCCAGCTCGGCGCTGGGGTCGATGCCCAGCTCGTCCGCGAGCAGCCGCCGCGTGTCGGCGTACACCGCCAGTGCCTCGGCCTGCCGTCCGCTGCGGTAGAGCGCGAGCATCAGCAGGCCGCGCAGCCGTTCGCGCAGCGGGTGCGCGGCGGTCAGCGCGGTCAGCTCGGAGATGGCCTCGGCGTGGTGGCCCGTCTCCAGGTCGATGTCGAGGCGGGTCTCGATGAGCTGGAGACGCCACTCCTCGAGGCGGGTGCGCTGGGTCTCGGCGTACGGGCCGGGGAGGCCCGCGAGCGGTTCGCCGTCCCAGTGGTCCAGCGCCTCGTCGATCAGCTCACGGGCGGCGGCGCGGTCTCCGCGGCCGCGGGCCTTCTCGGCCTCGCCCGCGAGGCGTTCGGCCCTGGCGGCGTCCAGGCCGTCGTGAGGGATGCGGATCGCATAGCCGCCGGACTCGCTGACCAGGGCGTCCGCGTCCGGCCCGAACGCCTTGCGCAGCCGGGACGCGTAGGTCCTGAGCGCGGCCACGGCGGCCTCGGGCGGTTCCTCACCCCACAGCGCGTCGACCAGCTCGGGCGCGGTGGCGGTGTGGCCCCCGCGAAGCAGGAGGGCGGCGAGCAGGGCGCGTTGTTGCGGCGATCCCGTGGGGAGCTGCTGCTCGCCCCGCCATGCCCGTACGGGACCGAGTACGGAGAAGTGCAGGTTCGGGCGGCCCCCCGGATCCTGTCCCATCGCTGCCCCCAGATCTTCTCAAGTCAAGTCGCACACGCCAGTTTGCCTTGTGCACGTCTCCCGCGTCACCAAGAGGCCCCTCTCTCCCCACTCTCCACAAAGTTGACCGAGAAGTGTCCGAAAACCCTCCCTCAACAGGGAGCTGACGGTTCGTCAGATCAGCGCTACCGTGTCGGGCATGGAGAGCTTCCCGAAGATAATCTCGGTGGACGACCACACGGTCGAGCCGCCCAACGTCTGGCGGGACAGGCTCCCGTCGAAGTACCACGACGTCGGCCCCCGGGTCGTCCGCGCCCCGCTGAAGGAAATGACCTTCGTCGGCGGCAAGTTCGCCCCGCTGATGGGCGCACCGGGCGACGAGGGGCCGATCGCCGACTGGTGGGTGTACGAGGACCTGCACCGCCCGCTGACCCGCCTCGACACCGCCGTCGGCTACGCCAGGGACGACATCAAGCTCGAAGGCATCACGTACGAGCAGATGCGGCCCGGGTCCTTCTCCGTCCCCGAACGGCTCGCCGACATGGACGTCAACCACGTCCAGTCCGCACTCTGCTTCCCCACCTTCCCCCGCTTCTGCGGTCAGACCTTCACCGAGGCCAAGGACCGCGAGCTGGGGCTGCTGGGCGTCCGCGCCTACAACGACTGGATGGTGGAGGAGTGGTGCGGCCCCGAGGCGGGCGGCCGGCTCATCCCGCTGACGCTCGTACCGCTGTGGGACGCCGAGCTGGCGGCCGAGGAGGTCCGCCGGAACGCGGCGCGCGGCGTCCCCGCCGTCTGCTTCAGCGAGATCCCCCCGCACCTGGGGCTGCCGTCCGTCCACACCGACGACTGGGACCCCTTCCTGCGGGCCTGTGACGAGACCGGCACGGTCATCGCCATGCACATCGGCTCGTCCTCGAAGATGCCCTCGACGTCGGCGGACGCTCCGCCGGCCGTCGGCTCCACCATCACCTTCGCCAACTGCTGCTTCTCGATGGTCGACTGGCTGATGTCGGGAAAGTTCGACCGCTTCCCCAACCTGCGGATCATGTACGCGGAGGGGCAGATCGGGTGGATCCCGTACATCCTCGAACGCGCCGATGTCGTGTGGGAGGAGAACCGCGGCTGGGGCGGCGTCGCCGACAAGGTGCTGCGCCCGCCCTCCGAACTCTTCGCCGAGCACGTCCACGGCTGCTTCTTCGACGACGCCTTCGGCCTGCGCAACCTCGACGCGATCGGGGTCGGCAACGTCCTCTACGAGACGGACTACCCGCACTCGGACTCCACCTGGCCGAAGTCGCGCGAGGTCGGCGAGGCCCAGATGGGACACCTGGCGCCGGACGTCGTCGAACGGATCGTGCGCGGCAACGCCATCGATCTGCTGCGCCTGACGGACGACGGGCTGTGGCCGGGCCCGTGACGGGTGGCCGGTCTGGGCTTCCGTGTCCGTGACGGGTGGCGGGCCGGGGCTTCCGCGTCCGTGACCGATGACGGGCCGCGGCCCGGGCTCTGACGAGACGAACCGATCCTCCGGGAGGCGTTGTGGTGCAGGTCCTGCCCGCCGGGCGTCTGGCGTACGGGATGCAGCTCCCCGTCCAGTCGCAGAGCACCCTCTACGCCGAGGGGTGGGAGGCCGGAGCCGGTCCGGCCGACCTCGCCGCCGTCGCCGGTGCGGCGGACCGCCTCGGCTTCTGCTACATCGCCTGCTGCGACCATGTCGCCATCCCGCGGCGGCTGGCCGCCGCCATGGGCACGACGTGGTACGACCCGGTCGCCACCCTCGCGTACCTCGCGGGCCTCACCCGGCACGTACGGCTGCTGAGCCATGTCGCGGTCGTCGGTCTGCGGCACCCGCTGGCCACGGCCAAGCAGTACGCGACGCTCGACCACCTCTCCGGGGGCCGGCTGATCCTCGGGGTCGGCGCCGGGCACGTGCAGGAGGAGTTCGATGCGCTCGGTGTCGACTTCGCCGAGCGCGGGCCGGTCCTCGACGAGGCGGTCGACGCGCTCAAGGCGGCGCTGGGGCCCGAGGAGTTCCCCGAATTCGCCGGGCCGCGCTTCGCGTTCAGCGGACTCGGGCAGAGCCCGCGCCCGGCGCAGACGCCCCGCCCGCCGGTCTGGGTGGGCGGCTCCTCGGCGGCGGCCGTGCGGCGGGCCGCCGTGCGGGGCGACGGCTGGCTGCCGCAGGGCGACCCGCGGGAGCAGCTTCCGCGGCAGATCGGCCGCCTGCACGCGCTGCGGGAGGAGGCGGGGATCGAGGCGCCGATCGAGATCGGTGCGATCACCGAACCGCTGTACGTGGGCGAACCCGGCTGGCACGTCGGCCGGCGGACTCTGACGGGGAAGCCCGAGCGGCTGGCCGACTCGCTGCGCGCTTACGCGGCCATGGGGGTGCACCAGATCCAGGTCCGGTTCAGAAGCCGGAGCAGGGACGAACTGATCGAGCAGATGGAGGCCTTCGCCACCGACGTGGCCCCGCACCTCGGCGACTAGGACCACGCCTCGCAGACCGGCCCCGGATCCGATGGGTCGCGGCCTTCTGCTGCGCCCGAGGCGTACGGGGCGTGCGTGGCTCTGTCGGACCGGGCGCGCGTGCGGGAGCGTACGAGGGCTCAGGTTCTCCATCGACGAGGAGGGAGAGGTCGTATGGGCAAGCTCGACCGGCGCGTCGTCGTCATCACCGGCGCGGCGCGCGGACAGGGTGAACAGGAGGCGCGGCTCTTCGCAGCCGAAGGCGCGCGGGTGGTGCTCGGCGATGTCCTGGACGACCAGGGCGAGGCGCTGGCGAAGGAGTTGGGCGAGTCCACGGCGCGCTACGTCCACCTGGACGTGAGCCGGGAGGACGACTGGAGCGCCGCCGTCACCACCGCGAAGCGGGCCTTCGGGAAGATCGACGGCCTGGTCAACAACGCGGGGATCCTGCGCTTCAACGAGTTGGTGAGCACGCCGCTGGAGGAGTTCCAGCAGGTGGTGCAGGTCAACCAGGTCGGCGCGTTCCTCGGGATGAAGACGGTCGTGCCCGAGCTGGAGGCGGCGGGCGGCGGCACCGTGGTCAACACCGCCTCGTACACGGCACTGACGGGTATGGCCCTGCTGACCTCGTACGCCGCGACCAAGGCGGCGATCGTGGGGATGACGCGGGTCGCCGCGATGGAGCTGGCGGGCCGGGGCATACGGGTCAACGCCGTCTGTCCCGGAGCCGTCGACACCCCGATGACCAATCCCGCTCAGCTCGACCCCGACGTGGATCCCGCGGAGGTGGCGCAGGCGGTGGATGAGGTCTACCGGAAGCTCGTGCCGATGGGGCGCATCGGGCGCCCGGAGGAGGTCGCCAAGCTGGCGCTGTTCCTCACCAGCGACGACTCCTCGTACATCACCGGGCAGCCGTTCGTCATCGACGGCGGGTGGCTGGCGGGGGTGTCCGTGCTCTGAGCCGTAGGCGACGGCTCACCCGCCTCCCGCTACCTGATGGGTCATCAGCTATTGACGGTGCCGGTGGCCGGTGCCACAGTCGAGCCAGTTCCGAATCTGACGATCCGTCAGAATCCTCGTAGGGAGTGAACCGCCTTGGAATTCGGGCTCTTTGTACAGGGATACGTGGGCAAGCGGGCCGAGACCGACCCCGAAGCCGAGCACAAGGCGCTGATGGAGGAGACCGAGTACGTCATCCAGGCGGACCGGTCCGGCTTCAAGTACGCCTGGGCCTCCGAGCACCACTTCCTGGAGGAGTACTCGCACCTCTCCGCCAACGACGTCTTCCTCGGCTACCTCGCCCACGCCACCGAGCGGATCCACCTCGGCTCCGGGATCTTCAACCCCCTCGCCCAGGTCAACCACCCGGTGAAGGTCGCCGAGAAGGTGGCCATGCTGGACCACCTCTCCGAGGGGCGGTTCGAGTTCGGCTCCGGGCGGGGCGCGGGCAGCCACGAGATCCTCGGGTTCATCCCGGGCGTCACGGACATGAACTTCACCAAGGAGATCTGGGAAGAGACCATCGCCGAGTTCCCCAAGATGTGGCTCCAGGAGGAGTACCAGGGGTTCCAGGGCAAGCACTGGTCGCTCCCGCCGCGGAAGATCCTGCCCAAGCCGTACGGGGCCTCGCACCCGGCGATGTGGTACGCGGCCGGGTCCCCGCCCTCCTACGCCATGGCCGCCAGGAAGGGCCTCGGCGTCCTCGGCTTCAGCGTGCAGAAGGTCTCCGACATGGAGTGGGTGCTGGAGCAGTACAAGACGGCCATCCGGGAGGCCGAGCCGGTCGGCGACTTCGTCAACGACAACGTGATGGTGACGTCGACGGCGATCTGCGCGCCGACGCACGAGGAGGCCGTACGGATCGCCGCCGGCGGCGGTCTCAACTACCTCCAGTCGCTGGTCTTCCGCTACCACGACACGTTCCCGCGCCCCGAGGGCTTCCCGGTGTGGCCCGAGACACTGCCCGACTTCAACGAGGAGATCATCGAACTCCTCATCGCCGAGGAGCTGCTGATCTGCGGCGACCCGGACGAGGTCTTCCGGCAGTGCAAGCGGTGGGAGCAGGCCGGGGCGGACCAGCTGTCGTTCGGTATGCCCATCGGCATCTCGCGCGAGGACACGCTGCAGTCGATCCGGCTCATCGGTGAGCACGTCATCCCCAAGATCGACACGGATCCGGTGCACCGCACGACGCGCTCCCGCCAGGCTGCGAGCCTCTGACCTCGTCGCCTCACCCGCGAGCCCGCGGCAGGGCCGGTCCGCGGTACGGCTGCCCACGTGCGGTCGGCCCGGGCGGGCGGTGCGCCGTACCGTGCACCGTCTCCTGCGGGCGGGTTGCTCGCCGTACCGGTGTCACGGTGCGGGATCGTGCGCCGGGCACGCCGGGCACGCCGGGCACGCCGGGCAGGCCGGGCACGCCGGGTACGCCGGGTACGCCGGGCACGCCGGGCACGCCGGGACGGCGAACGCGGGTGAACGGACGCGGGCGGTCGGCGCGTTCGTGTGGGCTCGGCCCATGCGGACGCACCGGCGGCCCGGCGGGGGCGGCGGCTTCCCGGTCCGCCGTCCCGGATGAGGTCCCGGCCGGAGGTCCCTCCGCGGCGGCCCCCGGCCGGGACAGCAGAGCCACCCGCACCACTAGGTCGGCGGGTTCGCCGGTGGTGCGGTCGCCCGCGGGTCCACCGACCCGTGGGCCCGTGGGCGCCACGTGGATTCGTGGGCCCGTACGACCCGCCGGCTCGTGGGCCCGCTCGCGCCGGTCCCCGTACCGCCGTTGACCGTGACCGACCGCCTCACCCGAGAAGGGACCCCAGCATGCTCGACCACCTCATACGCGGAGCGACCGTCGTGGACGGGACGGGTGCGCCCGCGCGCAGCGCGGACGTCGGCATCCGCGGCGGGCGGATCGCGGTCGTCGCCGAGGCCGGGAGCGTCACGGAAGCGGCCAGGACCACCGAGGACGCGACCGGGCTCGTCCTCACGCCCGGCTTCGTCGACCCGCACACGCACTACGACGCCCAGCTCTTCTGGGACCCGTACGCCACCCCCTCGATGAACCACGGGGTGACCACGGTCGCGGGCGGCAACTGCGGCTTCACGCTGGCGCCGCTGAACCCCGACCGCCCTGAGGACGCCGACTACACGCGCCGCATGATGTGCAAGGTCGAGGGCATGTCGCTCGTCGCACTCGAAGAGGGCGCGCCCTGGAACTGGCACTCCTTCGGCGACTACCTCGATGCCCTGGAGGGGCGGATCGCCGTCAACGCGGGCTTCATGGTGGGGCATTGCGCGTTGCGCCGCCATGTGATGGGGCCGGACGCGATCGGCGGCCGGCCCACGCCGGAGCAGATGGACCAGATGCTGCGCCTCCTCCACGCGTCGATGGAGCAGGGCGCCTGGGGGCTGTCCACGACGCAGTCCTCCACGCACTCCGACGGCGACGGCGAACCGGTCGCCTCCCGGCACGCGGCCCCCGAGGAACTGCTCGCGCTCTCCCGCGCGGTCGGCGAGCACGAGGGCACCCAGATCGAGGCGATCGTGGCCGGCTGCCTCGACCAGTTCGCGGACGAGGAGATCGACCTCTTCGTCGAGATGTCCGCCGCCGCGGGGCGCCCCCTCAACTGGAACGTCCTCACCATCGACGCGGCCGTGCCCGAACGCGTCCCGCGCCAGCTCCTCGCCTCCGAGCGGGCCCGCAAGGCGGGCGGCCGGATCGTCGCCCTCACCATGCCGATCCTGACCCCCATGAACATGTCGCTCGGCACGTTCTGCGCGCTCAACCTCATCCCGGGCTGGGGCGACATCCTCGGCCTGCCCGTACGGGAACGCATCGCCAAGCTCCGCGACCCCGCCGTACGGGCCGAGATGCTGCGCCGCGCGGACAGCAAGGAGGCCGGAGTCTTCCGGCGGCTGGCGAACTTCCGCCGCTACGTCATCGGCGACACCTACTCCGCCGAGAACGACGGACTCAGCGGCCGGGTCGTCGGCGACATCGCCGCCGAGCGCGGTCTCGACCCCTTCGCCTGCCTGGTGGAGGTCTGCGCCCAGGACGACCTGCGGACGGTGCTGTGGCCGATGCCGACCGACAACGATCCGGCGAGCTGGGAGCTGCGGCGGCAGACCTGGGAGCACGAGGACGTGATGCTGGGCGGCTCGGACGCGGGCGCCCACCTGGACCGGATGTGCGGGGCGCCGTACACCACGCGCTTCCTCGGCGACTGTCTGCGCGGGCGCCGGCTGGTCGGGCTGGAACGGGCCGTGAAGATGCTGACGGACGACCCTGCGCAGCTCTTCGGTCTGCGCGAGCGCGGCCGTGTCGCCGAGGGCTGGCACGCGGACCTCGTGCTCTTCGACCCGGAGCGGATCGACGCGGGCACGGCACGGCTCGTGCACGATCTGCCGGGGGACAGCCCGCGGCTGGACTCGCAGGCCATCGGCATCGTGAGCGTGCGCGTGAACGGCGTCGAGACCGTCCGGAACGACGTGGTGACGGGCAAGGTCCCGGGCACGGTGCTGCGTTCGGGCCGGGACACGCGCACGGTCGCCACGGCGCACTGAGCCGCCGGGCCGAACACGGCCGTGGGCGTGGCCGGTTGCCTCTCCCCGGCCACCTCGGTCCTCCGTCCTTCAGCGCCGCGCTCCTTCAACGCCGTGCTCCCTTCAAGCGCGTGCTCCCTTCAACGCCGCGCTCCTCCAACGCCATGCCCCCTTCGCCCCGGGAGCCCGCCGGCTCCCGGGGCGTCCGGCCTTTCGGTCCGGCAGGGTGCGGTTCTCAATCCCTCCCCAGGAACACCGGGTTCGTCAGGGCGGCCGGCGCGCCCGGCAGGCCCGAGGCGCCGCCGTCCGCCGGGGGATGCCGCACTTCGGCCCGTACGTACGCCGCGTTCGCGGGCGTCGTGCGCCACTCGACCGTGCCTGTGCCGGAGGCGGGGAGCTGGGTGGCGTAGAGCTGGCCCTGATCGGTGACGAAGCGGGCCGAGCAGCCGGGGACGCCGGAGACCTCCAGGCGGACCGTCACCTCGGTCTCGCTGCCCACCGCGAGGCGTTCGCCGATTCCGGCGTGTCTCCCCGGGCCCGCTGTCACCCGGAACGCCAGCTCGACCTCGGACGATGCGGCGATCCAGCTCCGCCCCGCCCTGATGCCCTCCTGGATCGCCTGACGCGAGAGGTCGTCGGCGAGGACGACCGTCTGCGGATGACCCACGACGTCCGGATCGCGGTGCGCGTCGCTGTTGCCCATCGCGGGCAGCCAGCGGCCGCGCCCCCGGGCGGCGGCCACCAGGGTGTTGTCCCACTCGGCGATCGTCACCTCGTCGTCCGGGGTGAACGGGCCGTTCCACACCTCCACCGCGTCCGCCTCGTTGAGGCCGAACTTCCAGTTGCAGCCGACGCAGGTGGCGTGCGGATGCGCCGGGACGACCAGGCCGCCCGCCGCGCGGATCTTCCGGGAGAAGCGGCCGAACGCGTTGTCCCGGGCGCGGTAGCGCCAGTCGATGAACGTGCCGCCGTCGATGCCCAGCGCCACCACGTGGCCGTTGCGCGTCGTGACCTCCTCGCCGGTGAGGATCAGCAGGTCGTCGCCCCACAGCCCCTCCCACGCGCCGTGGCCCGACATGGTGTTGTGCTCGGTCGTGGTGATGAAGTCCAGCCCCGCGGCCCGCGCCGCGGCGGCCACCTCCGCCGGGGTGCGGCGGCCGTCGGAGTGCACGGAGTGCAGATGGCAGTCGCCGCGGTACCAGGCGCGGCCGCGGCCCTGAGCGCGCTGCGGCGGGTAGACGGGCTTCGGGGCGGGGCCCTGCTCGCCGAACCGGAGGGTGATGGTGACCTCGTAGTCCATGCCCTGCGGCGCCACCGTGTACGGGCCGAGGACGACGTGCCAGGTGCCGGCGCGGACCGGCCCCGCGACATAGCCGGGCGTGGCCTGCTCCGCCGCGATGGTGAACTCCGAGCGGGCCCCGCCCGACCAGCCGCGGAAGCCCCGGCCGCCCAGCTCCGTGCCGCGCTCGTCGAAGATGCCGATGTCGCAGGCGTTGCCCTGCGTGCCCGGCGGAACGGTGGGTTTGTCGTAGGTGTAGGAGACGGCGATCTCCCGGACGCCGCGCGGGACTTCGACGGGGAGGTACACGAAGTCCGGACAACCGGTCGGCAGGTGACCGGTGACCTTTCTCGTCTCCTCACCGCCGCCGTCGCGCTCGTCGGCACGGGCGAAGGTCACGGTCCCGAGCGTAAGCGCGCCGGCCGCACCGGCGACAGCCGACAGCCTGAGAACGTCACGTCGTTGCATCCGGGATTCCCCCCACAGTCGGGAACTGATGTGTCACACCGCGTGACACTGTTCTACGCGTCCCGGGCGTCGACGAGAAGGCCTGTGGACAACCGCGCGGCCAACGCGCGGCGCTCCGGCGCGCCCCGGCGGCCCGGCCTCTCGGCCCCGTTCCCGGCCCCGTCCGCGACCGGGTTCTGCGGCCCGTCCGCGGCCCGGTTCCCCGGCCCCTCCACCGCGATACCGTCGCGGCATGCCTGACGTTCGGTTGACCACGCCCTCGTACCTCGTGCTCGGCATCATCGACACACTCGGCGAGGCCACCCCGTACGACGTGAAGGTCGAGGCCGCCCGCACGGTCGCACCGTTCTGGGCGATGCCGCACGCACAGGTGTACGCGCAGTGCGACCGCCTCGTGGACGGCGGCCTGCTCTCGGAGGTCCGCCAGACCAGCGGACGGAACCGGCGGCTGATGAAGCTGACCGAGACGGGCCGGGAAGCCCTCTCCGCGTGGCTCGCCGACCCGTCGTTCGTCCCGGTCGAGGCGCGTGAGCACGGCATCCTGAAGCTCTGGTTCGGCGCCAGGCCGGACGTGCTCGCCCCGGTGCAGTTCGCCGAACACCGCAGTCTGCTCGAGGGCTACGAGGAACTCGCCGAGGACGTCGGCCCCTTGCTGACCCGCGGCCAGCGCGAGGCGCTCGAGTTCGGGATCCGGTACGAGCGGATGATGCTCGACTTCTGGCAATGGGTGGAGCAGCGCGACGCGTAGGGAGCCGGCCGGACGGCGGGCCGCCCGCGGGAGGCGGGAAAAAGCGCAGGCGTACGTGGCGTTGACCACACCCTCCTGTCGCCGCTACGTTCTCGATAGTCCAAAAAGGACTATCGAGGGCCAGCGATCCGAGGAGTCGCCGTGCACCGTCCGAAGCGGATCGACTGGCGCCGCGTGGCCACCGTGGCCGTGGTGTTCGTCTGCGTCACCTACGCGCCGGTCGCGATGACCGAACTGTGGCCGTACACGAACCCGAGCGCACCACGGTTCGGCGAGTGGGTCCTCTCCCGCGTGGTCTCGGCGCAGTACGTCGCCGACGCCCTCGCGACCCGGATCGAGCCCTACCGCCGCAACCTGATCCCGATGATCGTCCACTCGGTCCTCGGTGGCGCGCTGATGCTGCTCGGGCCCGCCCAGCTGCTCACCGCCGTCCGCCGGCGCATCCGCCTCCACCGCGCCGTGGGCGTGGTGTTCGCGGTGACGGTGTACGTCTCGATGGCGGGCGCCGCGATCTACCTGGCGCGTACGGCACCCGAGGACGCGTTCAGCGGCCCGGCCTTCTGGATCGTGCTCGCCACCATCCTGGTCGGCACGGTGCTGAGCGTGACCTTCGGCATCCTCGCCGCCGTCGGCGGATTCCCCGACCTGCACCAGCGGTGGATGCTCCTCTGCTACGCCTTCCTCATGACGGCGCCGCTGCTGCGCCTGGAGTGGGGCATGCTCCCGTGGGTCATGCCAGGGCACTCCATGGAGAGCGTCAACCGGGTGGCCATCATGCACCTCGGCTCCCTCGTCACCTTCGGGGCACTGCTCGCCTCGCGCGCGATGGACCGGCGTAACGCCGCGCGCGGAGTGACCGGGACATGGGTGCCGACCCCCGTACTCGCCGCCGCGCACCTCGCCGGTGCGGGTGCCCTGGCCTGGATCGCCTGGTCCTACTGGGGCTGGGGAACGACCGGGCAGCGCCTGCTGGTGGCCTATCTGCTGCCGTACGCCGCCACATACGCCGTGATGGCCGTCCGCGGGCGGCGGGCGGGCCGGGAGGGCAGGAGCTGGGCTCGCGAGGAATGGCGGCTGCATCTGACCGCCCTCTGCCTGGCGCCCGTCCTCTCGGCCACCGCTGCGCTGCCGTTCGAGCACGCCCTGGGCCTGGACCGGCAGACCGCCCTGTCCGCGGGAGTGACGATCGGCTGCGGTGTGCTGGCCTTCGCGGCGACGACCGTGGTCAGCCTGCGCGTGATGTACGGGCGCGAGGTGGTCAAGCGGGAGGGGATCGCCGCGGCACGCCGCGCACGCGAGATGTCACGGGTCGCCTGACGGAGGCCGGGACGCGGGACACCGACATGAGAGATGCCGAGACGCACGGGACGGGGACGAGGGGCGGGTGAGCGAGCGGATGACCGACGCAACGGACACGCCGGACGGTGGGGGAGCGGGCGCGCCGGGCGGTGGGGGAGCGGGCGCGCCGGACGGTGAGGGACCGGGCGCGCCGGGCGCAGCCCGGACACGCACCGAGCCCGTGGCCCACCCCGCAGGGCCAGGGACCGAACTCCGCGCCCAAGTCCCGGACTTCGCCGGGGGCCGCGAACTGACCGCTGCGGTACCGATGCTGGCCGTCGCCGTGGCCGTGATCAGCATCCTGGTCGGCGCGGTCATGGCGGGCGCGAGCCTCGCCGGTGAGGTGTTCGGTGCCTGGACCTCCCCGGAACCGCTGAGCCCCGGCCTCCTGGGCGCTGCCATGCTCGGTGTCACCCCCGGTCTGTTCAGGATCGGCCGCGCCCAGGTCTGGGAGGAGGTCCGTACGCTCGTCCTCCCGCTCGCCGTCGTACTCGTCGGCCTGTTCGCCGTGACCCTGCTCAACGCGAGTGAACTCCAGGTGGCCCGGGGCGGACCGGTGGTCCTCGTGCTGTTCGGCCTCGGCTGGGTCTTCGTCCTGGGACTGCTGGCGGTCTGCGCGATCGCGTGCGTCGGAGGGCAGTACCTCAAGTCCCGGCAGCCGTCCCAGGAGCGGGTCGCGCCGCTGCCGGGATGGTCGAAGCCGTTCCTGGCCGTCCTGGGCTCGTCCTGGTTCGGGATCGGTACGGGCCTGCTCGCCGTCCCGGGATTCTGGGCGGACTTCGTCCCGTGGAGCGTCGGCAGGCCCGACGCGCAGGCCCTCGGCGTATGGGCCCTGGCCCTCGGCGTCGGTGTCCTCGGCGCCCTGGCCGAGGACGACCTGACCCGTACGCGCCCGGCCCTGCTAGCCGTTCCGGGTGTCGCCGTGGCTCTGGCCGTGGTGCTGGGTGTCCGTGCCGGTGACGTCGACTGGACCTCAGGGCCCGGACTGTCCCTGACGGTCATGGTCACCGGGCTGCTCGTCACGGGCCTGACCGGACAGCGGCTTCTGGCACGGCATCCGGCTCCCCGTCCGTAAGGGCGCGGCTCGGGGGCAACTTCGCCGGAGGGTGCCCTCCGGCGCGAGGAGGCCGGGCCGCCGGGTGGGTGCGCAGTGGCGGCTTCGCCGGATCGGGGAAACCGCGACCGCGCGTCCTTCTCCCCGCACCCGCCGTGGGAGAACATACGCAGATGCGGATCTCGACGACCATCTTCTTCACCGACGAGACCATCACCCCCGTCCGACTCGCGCACGAGCTGGAGCAGCGCGGATTCGCCGGGCTCTACGTCCCCGAGCACACCCACATCCCCGTGAGCCGCGAGACGCCCAGCCCCACCGGCGACCCGCTGCCCCGCGAATACGGCCGTACCCTCGACCCGTTCGTCGCGCTCGCCCAGGCCGCGGCTGTCACCGAACGGCTCACCCTCGGCACGGGCATCACGCTCGTCGCCCAGCACGACCCCATCGACCTAGCCAAGCAGGTCGCGACCCTCGACCACCTCTCCCGGGGCCGGTTCACCCTCGGCATCGGCTTCGGCTGGAACGTGGAGGAGGCCGCCGACCACGGCATCGACTGGGGCCGCCGCCGCGAGGTCGTGCGCGACCGGATGGCCCTGATGCGGGCCCTGTGGGCGGAGGAGCCGACGCCGTACGAGGGCGAGTTCGGCTCCGTGAGCGCCAGTCACGCCCACCCCAAGCCGGTGCAGAAGCCGCGCGAGCGCGCGGGCGCGGCTCCCCTCACCGGGCCGCGCACGCTCATCGGGGGCGGAGCGGGACCCGTCCTCTTCACGCACATCACCGAGTACGCGGACGGGTGGCTGCCGATCGGCGGCCGCGGCCTGAGCGAGACGGTCCCCCGGCTGCGCGAGGCGTGGGAAGAAGCCGGGCGCGGACCTGCGGATCCGCAGGTCGTGCCGTACGCGGTGCGCCCCTCGCCCGGCAAGATGGGCCACTACCAGGACATGGGCCTCGACGAGGTGGTGCTCCAACTGCCGCCCGCGGACGAGGCCGAGGTCCTGCGGACCCTGGACGACTACGCGCAGTACCTCTAGGTCCGCCGGCCGCTGCCGGTGGAACCGCCGAGTGCCGGTCCCGGGACCGGCACTCGGGTGTATTCCCGGCAAAGGGGTCGGTGCGTCGTGAGCATGTGCACACACCGCCCTGTGGACGGCGCCGCGGCGCTGTCGGAACGCGCTCGTATGCTCGGGGAATGACGACGAGCGCCCCTGGTTCCGACCGGCCCGCCGCACCCACCGCCAACGCCATGCGCCGGGCGCTGCGCCGCGCCCGTGACGGCGTCGCGCTGGATGTCTCCGAGGCCGCCGTACTCCTCCAGGCGCGCGGGGAGGACCTGGCGGACCTGTGCGCGTCGGCCGCCCGCGTACGGGACGCGGGGCTGGAGGCCGAGGGCCGCGCCGGCGTCATCACGTACTCGCGCGGGGTGTTCATCCCGCTCACCAAGCTGTGCCGGGACAAGTGCCACTACTGCACCTTCGTCACGGTGCCGGGCAAGCTGCGGCGCGAAGGCCACGGCATGTATCTGTCGCCGGACGAGGTGCTGGACATCGCCCGCCGCGGCGCCGAAATGGGCTGCAAGGAGGCCCTGTTCACGCTCGGGGACCGTCCCGAGGACCGCTGGCCCGAGGCCCGCGAGTGGCTGGACGCGCACGGTTACGACGACACCCTCGCCTATGTGCGGGCCATGGCGATCCGGGTCCTCGAGGAGACGGGGCTCCTTCCGCACCTCAACCCCGGCGTCATGTCGTGGACCGAACTGCAGCGGCTCAAGCCCGTCGCCGCTTCCATGGGCATGATGCTGGAGACGACGGCGACCCGGCTGTGGAGCGAGCCCGGCGGCCCGCACCACGGTTCGCCCGACAAGGATCCGGCCGTGCGGCTGCGGGTCCTGGAGGACGCGGGCCGCTCCAACATCCCGTTCACGTCCGGGATCCTGATCGGTATCGGCGAGACGTACGAGGAGCGTGCGGAGTCCCTCTTCGCGCTCCGCCGTGTCGCCCGCGCCTACCACGGCATCCAGGAACTGATCATCCAGAACTTCCGCGCCAAGCCGGGCACGGCGATGCGCGGGATGCCGGACGCCGAGCTGAACGAGCTGGCCGCGACCATCGCCGTCGCGCGGCATGTGATGGGTCCCTCCGCGCGACTCCAGGCGCCGCCGAACCTCATCGAGTCCGAGTACGCCCTCCTCATCGGCGCGGGCATCGACGACTGGGGCGGCGTCTCGCCCGTGACCCCTGACCACGTCAACCCCGAGCGGCCCTGGCCCCAGATCGACGAACTCGCGACGCGCACCGCAGCGGAGGGCTTCACCCTGCGGGAACGGCTGCCGGTCTACCCGGAGTTCGTACGGCGCGGCGAACCGTGGCTGGACCCGCGCATCATGCCGCACGTGAGCGCCCTCGCCGAGGCGGGGACGGGACTGGCCGACGAGGAGACCGCCCCCCGCGGCATCCCGTGGCAGGAGCCCGACGAGGGCTTCACCGCCACCGGCCGCACCGATCTGCACCGCACCATCGACACCGAGGGCCGCACCGCCGACCGGCGCGACGACTTCGACGCGGTGTACGGGGACTGGGAGGCGCTGCGCGAGGCGGCGGCGCCCGGCATGGTCCCCTCCCGCATCGACGCCGACGTGAAGTCCGCTCTGTCCGTCGCGGCCGACGACCCCACCCGCCTGACCGACGACGAGGCGCTCGCCCTCCTTCACGCCGACGGGCCGGCGCTGGACGCGCTGTGCGGGATCGCCGACGACGTACGGCGCGCGGCGGTCGGCGACGAGGTCACGTACATCGTCACCCGCAACATCAACTTCACCAACGTCTGCTACACCGGCTGCCGTTTCTGCGCCTTCGCCCAGCGCCGTACCGACGCCGACGCCTACACCCTCTCCCTCTCCCAGGTCGCCGACCGGGCGCAGCAGGCGTGGGACGTGGGGGCGGTCGAGGTCTGCATGCAGGGCGGCATCCACCCGGACCTGCCCGGCACCGCCTACTTCGACATCGCACGGGCCGTGAAGGAACGGGTGCCGGGCCTGCATGTGCACGCCTTCTCGCCGATGGAGATCGTCAACGGCGCCACGCGCACCGGCATGTCCGTCAAGGAGTGGCTGAGCGCTGCACAGGAGGCGGGTCTCGACACCATCCCCGGCACCGCCGCCGAGATCCTCGACGACGAGGTGCGCTGGATCCTCACCAAGGGCAAACTGCCCGCCGCCACCTGGGTCGAGGTCGTCACGGCGGCGCACGAGCTGGGCATCCGGTCCTCCTCCACGATGATGTACGGGCATGTGGACCAGCCCCGGCACTGGCTCGGCCACCTCCGGTTGCTGGCCCGGATCCAGCAGGAGACGGGCGGCTTCACCGAGTTCGTCACCCTGCCGTTCGTGCACACCAACGCGCCGGTGTATCTCGCGGGCATCGCCCGCCCCGGTCCGACGGCCCGCGACAACCGCGCCGTCACCGCCATGGCCCGTCTCCTCCTCCACCCGCACATCCCCAACATCCAGACGAGCTGGGTGAAGCTCGGCGCGGAGGGTGCGGCGGAGATGCTGCGCTCGGGCGCCAACGACCTGGGCGGCACGCTGATGGAGGAGACCATCTCTCGTATGGCGGGCTCCGGTTACGGCTCGTACCGCTCGATCAAGGACCTGGTCGCCATCGCGGACGCGGCGGGGCGGCCCTCCCGGCCCCGGACCACGACGTACGGCGAGGTCCCGGCCGAGCGCCGGGAGGCCGCGCTGGCGTCCGACGGCCATCTGCCGGAGCTGCTGCCGGTGCTGGGGAACGACTGAGCGGACGGCTGCGCGACGACGCCGTGCGGTGGGCGACCGGCGTGGCGTCTGTGCCGCTCCGCTGCCGTGTCAGCGCGGTTCCGGCGCGGGCTCTTCCGCCAGCTGCTTGATGCCCTCCAGCGTCGCGTCCATGTTGGCGCGGAGGACGTCCATCCGGAACGCCACGACCTCCTCCTCCCGTTCCGGCATGGAGTCGATCGCCAGACTCAGCCCGGAGCGGGCGGGGCCGATGACCACCGAATGACGCAGCAGGGTGGCCCCGGCCTCGTCGGGCTCCAGCTCGAAACGCCAGGTGGCCAGGGGCTTTTCCGGATCGGGCTCGGGATCGCCGAACCGTCCGTCCGGTGACACCACGACCCATCCGAAGACACGTTCCTCCTGGAACTCCACGATGTGGGAGACCGTCTGCCAGGCGCCGAGCAGCCGGTTGTGGTTGTAGCCGACGAACATCGACCCGACCGCCGCACCGGCCGCGTTGCCGATCCACTCCACGTGCTGCAGCTCGGGGCTGAGCCGGGCGGGCAGTTCGATGTCGGTCACCAGCTCCCACACACGGGCCGGAGCCGCCTCGACACGGATGTCGCACTGCACCTGCGGACCGTCGGCGTACCGCACGGAGTCCCCCTCGTGGTCAGGGACCGTGTCGGTCCTGGTGAGAACGGGCCGGACGGTCATGAGGAGTTCATCCGGCCACGGATGCGGCAGTCGCCCGCATACAGCACCCTAAGCGGCCCGGCGCCGTGCAGCTCTCGCCGCGCAGGGGTGTCATCGCTCACCACCGCCGCCGCTGACGGCCTCACGTCCGCGCCCGTGTCGCCGGCCGGGACGTCCGGCGCCGCCGCGGCTCTGGTCTTCCCCGCCGCGCAGCCATACCCTGACGGGCCGTCAGGAACCGGCCGTTACGGGAGGCGAAGGCCCATGCTGCTGCAGGGGAAGACCGTGATCGTGTCCGGCGTCGGCGCGGGGCTCGGCCACCAGGTGGCGGTCGCGTGCGTACGGGACGGCGCGAACGCCGTGCTCGGCGCCCGCACCGAGGCCAACCTCGCCAAGTCCGCCGCCGAGGCCGACCCCACCGGCCGGCGCACGGCGTGGCGCGCCACGGACATCGGCGACGAGCGGCAGTGCGAGGCGCTGGCGTCCCTGGCGGCCGAACGGTTCGGAGGCGTGGACGCGGTGGTGCACGTCGCCGCGCTCGACGCGTACTTCGGAGGCCTGGAGGACGCCGACTTCGCCACCTGGGCCCAGGTCCTCGACGTCAATCTGCTCGGCACGCTGCGGATGACGCGCGCCTGCCTGCCCTTCATGAAGGAGCGGGGCGGCGGTTCGGTCGTCCTCATCGGGACGCAGTCGTCGGTCGCCGCGCCCTCCCAGGTGCGGCAGGCGGCGTACGCGGCGTCCAAAGGGGCGCTGGTCTCCGCCATGTATTCGCTCGCCCGCGAACTCGGACCCCACCGGATCCGGGTGAACACCGTCCAGCCGGGCTGGATGTGGGGCCCTCCGGTGCAGGCGTACGTACGGTTCACGGCGGAGACCTCCGGCGCGCCGGAGGAGGAGGTGCTGGCCGGGCTCACGGAGCGGATGGCGCTGCCCGAGCTGGCGACGGACGGGGACGTGGCCGACGCCGCGGTCTTCCTCGCCTCCGACCGGGCGCGCGCGATCACCGGCCAGTCGCTGCTGGTCAACGCGGGCGAGCTGATGCGCTGAAGCCCCCGGGGCCGGTCAACGGGCAGCCGGGAGGCGTCGGCCGTGGCCCCTCGCCGGAGGGAACCGGGGCACCCGACTGGATCGCCGGGGCCGGATGCCAGAAGAATGCGTGTCCTGAAACATGCGCATGTCGACATCTGGAGCCGCGCCCCGTGACCACGCGACGGACGACCCTCGCCTCCTTCCCCGGGGCGGCGCGCGCCGCCGTGCTGCGCCGCCCCACCCTCTGCGCGGCGCTCCTGTGCCTGCTGTCCTTCGCGGCCCATGTGATCGCGCAGCGCGCCGCCGAGGTGTCGATGGTCGACCTGCTGGTCTACCGGGCGGAGGGCTGGGCCGCGCGCACCGGCGGAGACCTGTACGACCTGCGGGCCACCGTCTACGACCTGCCCAACACCTACCCGCCGTTCGCCGCCCTGGTCTTCACGCCGCTGACGCTCGTGAGCGCGGGCACGCTCAAGGCCCTGGCCGTCGCGGTCAACCTCGGCCTGGTGGTCGTCCTGGCGCATCTGGCGCTGCGCCTCGTCGGCCGTCCGCTCGCCGTGCCCCGCCCCGCCGCGGTCCTGGCGCTCTCCGCGCTCGCCGTGTGGTGCGAGCCGGTGTGGACGACGTTCCGCTGGGGCCAGATCAATCTGCTCGTCACCGTCCTCGTGCTGTGGGACCTCACGCGGAGGCAGGGCCACCGCTGGGCGGGCGTGGGCACGGGCATCGCCGCCGGCATCAAGGTGACACCCGCGCTCTTCGTCGTCTTCCTCGCGGTGGCCGGTCTCGTCGAGGCCGTGCGGCGGGTCCGGTCCGGTCACGGAGCCTGGAACGAGCCGCTGCGCCGCGCCGCCACCGGGACCGCCGCCTTCGCCGCCACCGTGGTGTCCGCGGCCGCACTGCTCCCGCGGGACACCCATCGGTTCTGGACGGAGATCCTGGTCGCGACGGACCGTCCCGGCTTCGTCGCGGGCACCGGCAACCAGAATCTGCTCGGCGTCCTCGCCCGCGCCCTGCACACCACGGAACCGGGCCTGTGGTGGACCGTCGCGGCAGCCCTCGTCGCCTGTACGGGGCTGGCCACGGCCGCCGCCGCCCAGCTCGCCGGGGACCGGATGCCGAACGGCCGGGCCTGGGCGGCCGTCGTGTGCGCGGTCACCGCGCTCCTGGTCAGTCCCGTGTCCTGGTCGCACCACTGGGTGTGGGCCGTGCCCCTGGTGCTGCTGCTGGGTGTCGAGGCGCAGCGCCGGCGGGACGCCCGGTGGGCGTGGGGTGCCGTGCTGAGCGGCCTCGTGTTCTGCTCGTTCATGATCTGGTACGTCCCGCACGCCACACCTGACCGTCCTGAATTGCACCAGAATGTCGGGCAGATGCTGCTGTCGGGCGCGTACCCCGTCCTCGGGCTCGCCGTCCTCGCGGTCGCCGCACGGCTGGCCGTCCGGGCCTGGCGCTCGGCACCACCGGAGCCGCCGGAGCCCAGAGGCCTCCCGCGGCAGCGCGAGACCGGCACGGCGTACGTGCGCGGGTAGCCCCGGCGCCTCTCCGTGGCGGATCTACGCGCGGGGGTAGCGGGCGAGCCAGCCCGGGGAACTGGACGCGGGGCTGTGCAGGGCGGGTCCCTGCGTCATCTCCATCGCGAAGTCGTCCGCGATCTCCAGGATCGTGGAGCGGCCCTCGAGTTCGGACAGCCAGCCCGGCGGGAGCGCCGTCTCGCCGTGCAGCGTGCCCAGCATGTTGCCGCAGATGGAGCCGGTGGAGTCGGAATCGCCGCCGTGGTTGACCGCCAGCAGCAGGCCGTGCCGGATGTCCTCGGCGACCAGCGCGCAGTACACGGCGATGGCCAGCGCCTCCTCGGCGGTCCAGCCCTGGCCGAGGGACTCCACCCGGGCCGCGGACGGCATCCCCTGCCGTACGGCGCCCAGGGCATGGCGCAACGCGTCGGTGGTCTCCTCGTGGCCGCGGTGCTGCGCGAGCCGGCGCAGCGCGTGCTGGACGGCACTGTCGAGGTCGTCGCCGCGGGCGAGGCTGTGGATGACGACGGCGAACGCACCTGCCGCGAGGTAGCCGGTGGGGTGGCCGTGCGTCTGGGCCGCGCATTCCATGGCGAGCTGGAAGACGAGTTGCGGCTCCCAGCCCACGAGCAGTCCGAAGGGGGCGGAGCGCATGATCGCGCCGCAGCCCTTGGAGTCGGGGTTCTTGGGCCGCTCCAGCGTGCCCATCCCTTCGTCCCCGAGTCCGGCCAGGCACGCGCGGCCGGGCTCGCGCCGCGCGTAGAGCCACTCCTCGCGGGCGAGCCAGCCGTCGTCCTTGCGGCGCTCGTCCGGGCCCCAGTTGTTCTGCGTGGCCGCCCAGCGCACATGGGCGCGGTGGATGTCGGTGGGCGGGTGCCAGGCGCCGGTATCCCGGCGGACCTGGGCCCGTATGAGTCCGTCGACGGTGAACAGGGTCATCTGGGTGTCGTCGGTGACGGCACCCCGCCGCCCGTACGCCGGGACGTAGTCGGTGACGCCGTCCTGTCCGTACTTGGTACGGATGTCCTCGAGCGAGTCGAATTCGATGCCCGCGCCCAGCGCATCCCCGATCGCACCGCCCAGCAGGCAGCCGCGCACACGGCTGCGGAAGTCCTGCTGCTCGGCGCGGCCCCATACGGCGGTCGCGGATGCGGTCACGGGGGCGCCCCTTCCCTGTCCTTGCCCGGCCCCTGAACTGGCTCAGCACTGTAATCGACCCCCGGACGATCCCGACCGGCCCGGTGGTCAATGCTCCTGCCATGGCCTGTCCGCGGGTGGAGGGAGCAGGGGGAGAGGCGCCCGTACCGGTCCGTGACGGGCGGGAGGCGGCGCTCCGTGCGGATCAGTCCTCCCCGGTCACCGGCCTCACCGTCTTCATGATCTTCTCGATCTGCGCGTCGGTCAGGGCGTGCGGAACACCCTGATCCGCGTAGATGACCCAGCCGTGCATCGTTCCGTCCGGAAGCTTCTGGGCGATGCTGTGCACGACCGCCTTCGGCGGGACGCAGGGGCTCGGCCGGTGGGTGACGGTGACCTCGGCGGTCGCGGTCCAGCCGTCGATGCCGTTGAGCTTCCACGGCTTCGCCTGGCCGACCTTCATCCTGGGCTTGTGCTCGTCGCCGCCGTAGGCGACGTACCCCCAGTTCCCTGCCCAGTTGCGGGCGTTCTCCTGGAGGGTGCCCTGGGTCCCGCCGCCCGTCGTGCCGACGGTGGCGAGCTGCCCCTTGCCGGCCTCGCCGATGCTGTCGGGGTTGGGAGCCGAGGAGCAGCCGCCCTCGCGGTAGTTGCCCGCACCGGTCATGACGACGATCGGCTTGCCGTTGTCGTCGTTGTACGAGAGCGCGGTGTCGTCGTCGAGGACCTGCCACTTCTGGGACGTGGCCGGTACGTCGTAGCGGAAGTGGTGCTCGTCCCGCGTCTGGGTCTGCCAGCCCTTGACCATCGGGCCGTCGGCGGAGGCCGGGGGCAGGGACTTCGATGCGGAGGTCCGCGGAGAGCCCTGGGACTCCTTGGCGCGTTCGGAGCCGCCCTCGCCGTCATCCACCAGGAGGGCTATCCCGACGCTGACCCCGGTGAGGGCCAGGACCCCCACGACGGCGCCGAAGAGCAACCACTTGGACGTGGGCGGAGGTTGGGGCGGCGAACCGGCGGGTCCCGGCTGCCAGGCGCCGGGCGGCGGACCGAAGCCCGGCTGCTGCGGAGGGTTCTGGGGTGGCTGATTCTGTGGCCATGACATGGCCGACACCCTAGAAGCGGCGGGTCGCCGTGCGATCGGCGGGCGGTGACGAAGCGGCAACAGAGCCGGCGCCGGACGTTCCTGCCGGCAGCGCGCCGTATGGAGATGCCCCGGGGTGTTCCGGCTCTCCCATTCTGACGCTACGTCAGCTAGAACCTCTGCCATGACCTACGACGCGAGCGACCACGGCACGGACGGCGGGACGGGGGAGCGGACCGGATCCGGGACCGGCGGCACCCGGAGCGAGGTCTACGCGGAACTGGCCTCCGTCGGGCCGTACGGCGTGCGCCCCGGCCATGCCCTCATCACCATGGTCGAGCCCCACCCGGGCCACGAGTACGCCTACAACCGCTGGTACGAGGACGACCACTTCATCGCGGGCGCGATGGCCATGCCCTGGATCTACGCGGGACGCCGCTGGGTCGCCACCCGCGAACTCCAACTCCTGCGCTACCCGGGCACGTCGGCCGTCGCCGCCCCCGTCACCGCAGGCTGCTACCTCTCGGTCTACTGGATCACCGACGGCCGCTACGACGACCACATGCGGTGGACCGTCGCCATCAACAAGCGCCTCGGCCGCGACAGCCGCGTGCACCAGGCCCGTACCCACGTCTTCACGGCCTTCCAGGACCACGCGGCGACCGTCTACCGCGACGGCGCCGCTGGGCCGCGCGACTTCCACGCCCTCGACCACCCGTACGCCGGTCTCGTCGTCGAGGTCATCGACGCCGAGAGCCCCGAGCAGTGCGCCGGGCTCCTGGAGTGGCTGCGCGCCAGGCACCTGCCGAAGCGGCTGAAGGGCTCACCCGCCGCGCTGGTCACGGTCTTCAGGCCGACACCGCTCCCGCTCGACCGGATGTCGTACGTCAAGCAGGTCGAGGGTGTCGGCACCCGTCTGACCCTGCTGTGGTTCCTGGAGCGGGATCCGCGGGAGTGCTTCGCGGAGTGGTGCACGGGGCTCGACGCCGACGTCGCGGACTCCGGGCTCGGACGCGTCGAACTCGTCGCGCCGTTCCTCCCGACCGTGCCGGGCACGGACCGGTACGTCGACGAACTCCGCTGACCGGTAGGCCCGTTGAGGTGGTGTCCATCGCGGGGAGGCGGATGAACCACGGGGAGGGCCCCGGACAGCAACCGGCCCCCTCGGCCGGGACGGCGACCAGTCGAGAGGGCTTCTGGGTTGCGCTGTGTGCGCGTACTACGGGTGTTGCCGGTGTTGCGGTGTCGACGCTCTCGTCAGACGGCGCCGAACGAGCCTCGACCGACCTCGCGGATGAAGTCCGTCCACGTCTCCTGCGTGAAGCCGAGGACGGGCCCCTGGGGATCCTTCGAGTCGCGGACCGCGACTGCCTGAGAAGTCTCCTTGACTTCCACACAGTCCCCATTGACGGCCGAGTACGAGGACTTGGTCCACTCCGTCAGCGATGGTTGCCGACTCAGCATGATGACTCCGATGGTCGTGCCGGTTGATTGGGCTTGGCACCCAGCCGCTTTCAGCGGCTCTGCGACCGACGCTACGCCGCAACAACCGTGCCGGCAGGCCGTGTTCACCCAACCGAGTGGCATATTCCACCGGGATCTTCCTGGCCCTGTCCCACGGGTGTACGGTGCGAGCCCTCAGCTCTGTCCGTAGGCGTTCCGTGGACTTCGGGACCTTCCGGGACCTTCGGGATCAGGTGCTGTAGCTCATCACCACCTTGTGGATGAACTCGCGCGACTGCTCGGCGTTCAACGCCTGGGCGCGCAGGTGCTCGTACATCACCGCATAGCTCTGCACGTCGTTCGCCTTCTCCAGGTAGAGGTCGCTGGTGACCCCTTCCAGATAGACGACGCTGGCGTCCATCGCGTCCTGGAACTCCAGAATCGCGAACTTCCCGTACATGCCCGGGTGGGCGCCCACGTCGTACGGCAACACCTGCAGTGTGACGTGCGGTTGCTCGCTGAGCTGAGCGAGATGTTCGAGCTGCTGCGCCATGATCTGGGGTGTGCCCACGACGCGCCGCAGCAGCGCCTCGTCGATCACCGCCCAGAAGCGCAGCGGGTTGATGGGATCCGTCAGACGGTCCTGGCGCTTGAGGCGGATCTGGATCCGCTTGTCGATCTCGCTGGGCGTGGCCTCGGGCCACATCCCCTCGATGACCGCCTGGGCGTACTCCCGCGTCTGCAGCAGGCCGGGGACGATGAGTGATTCGTAGACGCGCAACGAGGCCGCGTCCGTCTCCAGTCCGATGTAGACGCTGTACGGGATGTCGCCGAACGCATGCCACCAGCCCTGCTGGCGCGAGTCCTTGGCCATCTGCATGAGCGAGTCGACGATCCGGCGGTCCTCGACCTCGTAGACCCCGCACAGATCACGGACATCGCGCTGGCTGATGCTGCGGCGGCCGTTCTCCAGCCTGCTGATCTTCGACTGCGAGACCAGCAGGCGCTCCGCCACCTCCTCGGCCGTCATGCCCTTGAGCTCGCGGAGCCTGCGCAGCTCCTGACCCAGCCGGCGCCGTCTGACCGTGGGATTGACATGGGACGCCACGGAAACTGCACCTCCGACTTGTACTGCTGTTTGTTCAGCAGACTGCCACTTCTGGCCATGGCCCCGCTGGGAAACGGCAACAGAGGGTCCCGGTGCGAGCACAAGGCGCAATCCCGTTTGAGGGTACGGGCGTTCGTCCGGGTGGGTCCGTGCGGCCGGGTCGGTCCGGCCGGCCCGGGGGCGTACGGCGCGGGGCGGGCACGGGGCACCGTGACGGCGCGGTCCCGGCCCGTCCGCACCCTCTGCCCCGTACGCGCGGGTGCTGCCCGTACGCATGCGTGCTGCCCTGGACGCACGCGTGCGCGCGAGGCGGCGGGGCGGCCGTCGTCCGAACGGCCTCCGCCACCTCGCGCGCATCAGCGGCTCCCGAACCGGGTCGTGGGGACTGCGGTGCGGTCAGGTGGAGTCGGTGCTCCGGTGCTGTTGTGGAGCCGTTGTCGTGCCGTGACTCGTCCGAACTCGTCCGGGAGGAATCCCGGAGGTCTCTCAGTGAGCCACGGCGCGGGCCATACCTCCGCGACGCGTCGGCACCGGGACTCCGCCGGGCTCGCCCGCGCGTCCTCGTGCCGGTGCGCGCCGTGGCTGTACCGCCACGCCGTTCTGCACGTCCATCACGGCGTGCGCGACCAGACCGCCCATGGGGTCGTGCCTGATCAGGTCCCGGAGCCGGGAGCGGGAGGACCGCCCCTCGTTACCGGGGTAGAGGTGCTTGCCGAGCCCGACCGCGTGGGCCAGGGCGGCGAGCGCCGCGGTCCGCGGGTCCGGCGGTACGCCGGTGCGGATCGCACTGTCCAGCCGGTTCCTGATCTCCCGGGTCATCGCCGATTCCGTCGCCTGGTAGCGAGTCGTCGGCAATACCCCGCACATCTGGCCGGCGACTGCGTGCACCATGCCGCAGCGCTCGAGATGCGAGAGATACGTCTGGCGCAGCCCCAGCCGGGGCCCGCCGATCCAGTGGACCGCTCGCACCGGGCTGCCGCGTCGGCGCAACAGCTCGAGTGCCGTGTCCAGCGTCGGATCTCCTGTCGGCCGTGGTAGGACCACGGCGATACGATCCCCGTCTGGGGCTATCCGTCCCGCCAGGGCCAGCTCCACTAGCTGGGCCCCGGCCAGGCCGAGGTCGAGCGACTGCGGCTGCGCCGTGGTTCCCGTGGTCGGGTCCAAGGCGAGCAGCAGAAGCTCCTCCGGAATTGTTCTGCGGCTCCTGCCCATCCATGCCTCCCCGCGTGGATGAATGACAGGGTGACCCCTCTCACACTTATCTGTCGAGAGTGCCTGGGTGGTTCGTACGGGAACCGGTAGGTATGTCGTTCCCGTCTAGCACGAAAGCGACGGGTCGTGGCGGCTGGGGAAGGAGCCGGACGCGTGGGCGGCGGCGTGACGGCGTGGGGCACCCACTGCCGGGCTGGAAACTGGTAGAGCGGATGGGCTGCGGTAGCGGCAGCGGGGCGGCGGCGTGGACGGCGCACGCGTCCCGCGGGACGTACGAAGGAGGCATCGGTGGCGGGCGAGTCCCCCGAGAAGTCGGAGCAGGGGAAGTCGTCGGGGGAGACGGCTCGACGCGAAGACGGGCGTGAACACGAGCGTGATCCGAGGCTTGCCTACGGTGGATCGCCGACCTCCGAGAAGAGCGCCGCGGGCGCGGAGTTGACGGACGGCGCGGCCGGTGAGGACGCGACCGGCGCAGGCGCCGACGGAGCCGTTGCGACGGAGGCGGACGGCGAGTCCGCGGGCGCGGCGGACCGCGAGGCCGCGGAGGAGTCCACCGAGGACTCGGCGCGGGGCTCCGCCGCGGACTCCGCGGGCGGTTCCGGCGCTGACCAGCGCGACGCGCGCCTGCGCGCGGCGGTCGCCGCCTGGGTGGCGAGCGCGGACGAGGGCGGTGCGGGCGACGCGGATGACGAGGGCGCGGGCGGGGGCGACGCGAACGGCGACGGCACGGCCGACACCGCCGATGCCGAGGCCGGCACCGAGGACGCGGCCGACGCCGACGCCGGGGAACGTGCGGCGGACGACGGGGAGCCGGAGGACGAGAGCGCCGCGAGCGCCGCGTCCGACCTGCCGAAGCGCCCGGTCGACCGGGCGACGACATCGCTCTCCACGCTCCCCGAGCGGCCGGAGGCGTCCGGCGACGGCGCGGACGACGAGCCCGTGGACCGGCCCACGTCCGTCTTCGCGACCCGGCCGCCCGCGGAGCGCGAGGGGAAGTCCGGGGGCGACAAGGGCGCGGAGCCCGAGGCCGGGACGGGCGGGACGACCGCGGAGTCGCGGGCGGACGCCGCCGAAGCCGCCGCCGACCGCGGGGCCGTGGATCAGGCGACCTCCGTGTTCCGGACCCTGCCGCGGTCCGGGGGCGACGAGGCGTCCGGGACGAACGCGTCCGGGACCAAGGCGTCCGGGACCAAGGCGTCCGGTACGGCGAAATCCGGCCAGGACGGCGCCGCCGAGCGCTCGGCGGGGGACGCCGACGTTCCGGAGCGGCCCGTGGATCAGCCCACAGCCGTTTTCAAGGCCCCTGAGCCCCGCGAGCGCGATGAGCCGTCCGGGACCGCTCGCAACGCCGGAGACGGACGCTCAGCCGCCGGGAAGACGCCGTCGGCGGACGAGTCCGGGTCCGGGAAGTCGCCGGAGGGGCAGGGCAGTCGGGGCGAAAAGTCCGAAACGTCCGAAAAGTCCAAAGATGTCGATGGGGCCCCGAAGAACGGCGACCGGCCCGAGCGCGACGCTCCGGCCGGGCGCGTGGACCAGGCGACCACCGCGTTCAAGGCCGTACGCACCAAGGCGGGGGACTCCGGCAAGGGCGATGCCACGGGTGACGGCGGTGCCACCGCCCGTACCGGGAACGGCGCGGACGGCCCTGAGCCCTCCGCGGCCGAGCGGACCAGCCGGTTCGTCCCGCTGAAGTCCGCCGACGACGCACCCCGCAAGCCCCCGTCCGCGGCGGTCGCTGCCGAGGGGGATGCCGAGGCGGAGGCCGGCGTGCGGTCCGAGGCGGCGTCCGCCGCCGCCGAGGGCAAGGCCGGAGCGGTCCCCGAGGCGAAGTCCGCCACGTCCTCCGAGGCGAAGGCTGCCGCGCCGGAGGCGAAGTCCGCCGCGTCCGGCGCGACGGCCGCCGCGCCCGAGGCGAAGGCCGCGCCGTCCCGCCCCGGTGAGGCGCCCGCGCAGCCCGGGGAGTCTCCGCGGCCCCCCGGGGCGCCCGCGCTGCCCGAGTCCGAGCGGACCAAGCAGGAGCCGGTCCCCGATCCGGCCCCGCTGGAGCTGCTCGCCCAGCTCACCAACACCCCGCCGCCCCCGGAGACCCCGCTCCGCAACGCCGTGCGGCGGGTCAAGATCTGGACGCCGCTCGCCGTTCTGCTCGCGATCGTCTTCGCGATCGCACAGGCGGTGCGCCCGCTCCCCGAGCCGACGCTCACCCTGACCGCGACCCAGGCCTACGAGTTCGACGGCGCCAAGCCGTCCATGCCGTGGCCCGACAGCGGTCAGGCGGCCGTCGGGGTCGACGGCCTCGGCAGCTTCGGCACGTTCGGCGAGCAGAAGCCGGTGCCGATCGCGAGCGTCGCCAAGACGATGACCGCCTACGTCATCCTCAAGGAGCACCCGCTCAAGCCGGGCAGCCAGGGTTCGAAGATCCCCGTCGACCGCAAGGCCGAGGAGGACGCCGGGCTCGGCGCGCAGAACGAGTCGGTCGTGGAGACCGAGGAGGGCGAGACGCTCACCGAGTACGAGGCCCTCAACGCGATCATGATTGCCTCCGCGAACAACGTGGCCCGTCTGCTGGCCCGTTGGGACGCCGGTTCGGAGAAGGCGTTCGTCAAGAAGATGAACGACGCCGCCAAGGACCTCGGCATGAAGAACACCACCTACACCGACCCCAGCGGTCTGGAGGCGACGACCGTCAGCACTGCCGAGGACCAGGTCAAGCTGGGCCGGAAGGTCATGCAGGACCCGGTGTTCCGCGAGGTCGTGGCCAAGCCCTCGTACAAGGACCGCAACGGCAAGAAGCAGGACAACTGGAACCGCCTGGTGCCGTTCAGCGGCGTGGGCATCAAGACCGGTACGAGCACGGCCGCGCAGGGCAACCTGCTCTTTGCGGCGCAGAAGAAGGTGGGCGGTACGACGCAGCTCATCATCGGTGCCGTGCTGCGCCAGCCGCCGGACCCGTCCGACAACTCGATCCTCACCGGCGCCGTCGAGGCGAGCAAGCCGCTGATCACGTCCGCGGGTGACGCCCTGACCAGCCGCAAGGTGGTCAAGAAGGGCGATGTGGTCGGGCACGTCGACGACGGTCTCGGCGGGACGACCCCGGTCGTGGCCACCAAGGACGTCTCGGCCGTCGGCTGGACCGGTCTGACCGTGGACATCGCCCTGACCGACAACGGCAAGGTCGTCCCGCACGAGGCGAAGGCGGGCACCAAGGTCGGGACGATGACGGTCGGCAGCGGCCTGGGTCAGGTCAAGGTGCCCATCGCCCTGCAGAAGGACCTGATGGAGCCCGGCTTCGGCGACAAGTTGGCTCGTATCACCTGATCCGTCTCATATTGCCCCGTTCGCGGCCGAGTTCACCACCGGCGGCGGCCGGGGCCCGGAAGCCGGCCCCGGTGCACCGCGTGTGCGCCGGGGCCCTTCTGTTGCGATCCCGCGACATTTCCCGTCGCAACCTCCCCATCTCTCTGTCTGTCCTATAAACGTCAGGACCGAAGTGGGGAGAGCTGATGAGAGCAGTACTGGGAAGCGTGCGCCGGAGAGCCGGAGTCGCACTGGGTGTCGCCGGCATGGTGGTGCCGCTGTCGTTCGCGCTGGGCGCCGCGCCCGCGCAGGCCGCGTCCTGCACGACCTCGACCGGGCCGCACCAGAAGCAGGTCGAGAAGTTCCTCGGCAGGCCGGTGGACGGCAAGCAGTCCGCCGCCGACTGCAAGGCCATCCGTGCCTTCCAGACCAAGAACGGCATATCCCCCAACATCGGCTACGCGGGGCCGGTGACCTGGGGCGTGATGGACCTGATGAACAAGCAGAAGGCCGCGGGCAGCAACCCGAACAAGGCCGGCAAGTGCCCGACCAACAAGGGCCGCATCGCCTGCGTCGACCTGACGCGGCAGCTCAGCTGGATCCAGGACGGCAAGACCCTCAAGTACGGGCCGGTGCCGGTCCGCACCGGACGCAACGGGCACGAGACCCGCACCGGTGCCAAGAAGATCTACTGGCGGAACATCGACCACTGGTCGACCCTCTACGACGTCCCCATGCCGTACAGCCAGTTCTTCGACGGCGGACAGGCATTCCACTCCATCACGGGCAGCGTCTGGTCGCCGCCCGGCTCGCACGGCTGCGTCAACATGCGCACCGGTGACGCCAAGAAGTACTGGAGCATGCTGAAGAACGGCGACGACGTCCACGTCTACGGTCGCAAGCCCGGCACCTGAGCCGGACCCCACGGCGCCTGAGCCGCAACGCGACCCGGCCAGGCCGAGCCCCGCTCGGCCGGGCCGGGTTCGTGTTCGGCCTGGTCTTGTTTCCTGTGGCCCGGGTCATCCGCGGCCGCAAGCGCCGGACGGGCAACCGCGGCAACCTCTCCGCCCCGTGCCGCGTCTATCAGAAGGCCAGGCGTGATCCGCGGACTCGCCTGGCACCGTGCCGGGTGAGTCGCGGCGCCCGGCGCCATGCCGGGTGGGTCGTGGCCGGATCCCCCGTGCTAGCGTCGCCGGGCGGCGTGTGCGCTCGGGGAAGCACGCCGAACGAAACGGGGGAGACACCGCAGTGACCACCGTGGATCCGACCCGCGCCGACGACGGCGGCGGTGCCGGCGAGGGGCACATATCCGTGCCCGGTCCACGTCGGGGCGGCGGCACCGCGCTCGCCAACAGGCTTACGCGCAGCGGCACTCCCACGCCCCCGAGCACGCCCGAGCACCCGCGCGGCCGCCGTCGCCGCGCCCTGCGCCGCCTGATCTCCGCGCACCCCGTCCTCGTCACGCTCGTCGTCGCCGCGCTCCTCCACGTCCTCTGGGTGGAATTCCTCGCGAACAGCGGCGGCGACCTGGCCGCGCAGGACGCGTGGGCCGAGTTCGTCGGCCGCCATCCCGACTCGGCCTACAACCTCGCCTGGTACGGCGGGATGCACCCGGTCTCGTACAGCGTCATCTCGCCGTACCTCATGCATGTCCTGGGCGTGCGGACGACGATGATGATCGCGGGCACGCTCTCCAGCGGTCTGCTCGCGCTGATCCTCGCCCACAGTCCGGGCATCCGGCGCCCGCTGCCGCCCGCCCTGGCCGGCACGTTCGCGCTCACCTGCAACGCCATCTCGGGGCGCGTGACCTTCGGCCTCGGCACGATGTTCGCGCTGGGTGCGGTCGCCATGGTCTTCTCCTGGCCGCGCGACCCCGACTGGCGCACCCGGCGGCTCATGTACGTGCGGGGCGCGTCGGCCGCGCTGCTGGCCGCGCTGGCGACCGCGGGAAGTCCCGTCGCGGGACTGTTCCTCGGCGTGCTGGCCGCCGCCCTGTTCCTGGACAAGCGTCGCCCCGCCGCGTACTGCCTCGGCGTCACGCCGGTGATCGTCGTCGCCGTGTCCGCCCTGCTGTTCCCCTTCTCCGGCACGCAGCCGATGGGCTTCGGCAGTGTCGTCCTGCCCTTCCTGTTCGGTCTCGCCTCGCTGCTGCTGGTGCCGCGGCACTGGCGCACCGTGCGCATCGCGTCCGGGGTCTATGCCGTGGGCGTTCTGCTCACGTGGATCGTCGACTCCCAGATCGGCAGCAACGTCACCCGTCTCGCGCTGGTCTTCGCCGGGGTCGTGTTCGTCGCGGCGCTGCCCTGGACGCGGCGCCGTTCGCGCCGCTGGTACGCGCTGGTGGTGGCGCTACTCGTCGTCACCGGGTGGCAGTCGTTCAAGACGGTCGACGACATCGTCCACACCACGCCCGCCGCCTCCTGGGCCCGCGAACTCGCTCCGCTGGCGGACCGGCTGGAGCGGCTCGACGCCGACCGCGGCCGGGTCGAGGTCGTCCCCGTGCGCAGCCACCGCGAGGCGTCCGCCCTCGCGCCGTACGTCAACCTCGCCCGCGGCTGGAACCGCCAGGCCGACATGGAGCGCAACCCCCTCTTCTACGAGGAGGGCGAACTCGACAAGGGTCGCTACGAGGAGTGGCTGCACCGCTGGGCCGTGCGCTACGTGGTGCTGCCCGACGACGAGCCGGACCCTTGGGGCAAGAGCGAGGCCGAGCTGGTCAAGTCCGGTGTGCCGTATCTGACGAAGGTGTGGTCGGACGACAACTGGAAGGTCTACCGCGTCAAGAAGCCGACGCCGATGGCCGATCCGCCCGCCACGGTCACGCGCGCGGACGCCGGAGAGCTGGTCGTCTCCGTGCGCTCCGCGGGCCCGGTCCTCATCCGCATCCCGTACTCGCCCTGGCTCGGACTCGTCGACGCCGAGGGCAAGGGGGTCGAGCCGCCCAGCACACCGGAGAACGGCCCGGACTTCGTGAACCTGAACGGCTGCCTGACGCCCCACGGGACGAAGGTCGTCGAGGGCGAGCCGGAGGACGAGTGGACGGTGCTGCACGCGCCGCGCCCGGGCACGTACCGGATCGCCGCGCCGTACCAGCTCCCGCGCGGGACGCCCTGCCCGGAAGCCGACTGACCCTGTACGACGTGGCGTTCAACGGAGCGGGCGCGCACGACGTGCACCGGACGACCGAGCCTGCGGCGCCGAGGGCTCCCTCGCCCCGGTCCTCCGGGAGTTGACCCATGGGGTGAAGACACACCGGTCCACTCCACTGCGGATCTTCACACCACACCCCTACCTCTGAGTAGTGACGTGCTGCATAGTGGGCCCACTTGATCCACCTTGATCCACGGAACGACGTGAGCACGGACAGAGGAACCTTCGATGACGTGTCGGCGATGTGGCGGTCACGAGCATTCGTTGTCGGGACGGCCCTGCGTCTGCCGTTTCGTCACGGCGACCCCGTCGCGGCACGAACCGGCTCCCTGGGCCATCCGCGAGACGCTGTACGGCCGTTGGACCACGCTGCCCGGACGCCGTAGGGCGGCCGTCGCCGCGGGCGCGCTCCTCGCGGTCACCGGGCTCGTCGGCGGCGTGGCCCTCCTCGCCGCGTCCGTCCTCTCCGCCGGCCCGGGCAGCGGCAGCGCCGCGGCGCACGGCACGGACACCGAGATCCGGGACGCGCCGAAGCCGAGCCTGATCCTGCCGACCGCCGTCGAGGAGCGCGAGCCGACCATCAGCACCACTTCGTCACCCAGGCCCTCGAAGAAGCCCGCCCGGCGCACCCCGAGCCCGAGCGCCCGGCCGACCGGCAAGCCCGGCGAACCGGGCGTCACGTTCACGGCGTGGGCCGGGCCCGGCTGCAACACCCCTGCGGGCGGCGGCTACCGCGAGACCGGCCGCTGGTCCGGCGGTGCCGAGGGCTGGTACACCGTCGCCTCCGGCGGCTACGACGGCGCCTCCTGCGACGGCTCCTTCACCGCCGTCCCCATGTCGGGCAGCCCGACGGAGGACCACGACGCGCGGGTGGAGTGGTGGTGGTCGGTGGGCAGCGCGTCCCGGCAGTGCTCGATCGGCGTGTACGTGCCGAGCGGCACCGGCGCCGGAGACGTGGGAGGCTCCCCGACGCTGTACGAGGTGCGCTCCGGTTCCGGCGACGGGGCCTCCGCCTACGGGGGGTTCGCGCTCGACCAGAGGGGCAACCGCGGGCGCCTGGTCGACGCCGGGACCTACCCGGTGCGGGACGGCCGGATCGCGGTGACGATGTTCGACCGGGGCGTGGACTGGAACGATGACGGGCCCACGTACGCCCATCACGCGGCCGCCCAGATGAAGGTCACCTGCCGGGCCTCCTGACCGCGGCCGCGTGCCCGGGCAGTTGCCGTATCAGCGGAATCCAGCCCCCGGTTCGCTCACTCCTCGTCCGCGTCCAGCACGCCCTCCTCCCGGAGCTGCTGCGCCTGCACCTCCGACGGCGGGTACGGGTCGTAGTCCGACGGCCGGGGCGACTCCGGCCCGTCCGGTCCCACCCGGATCAACTGCTGGACGCGCACCACGCGGAAACGGCGTCCGAGGACCGCGACCTCGTCGCAGCGGTCCGCGTCGAGCCGGTCGGCCGCCCGCGCGAACTGCGCCTGCTCCGCCGGGTCGAGACGCAGGATGCGCGGGCCCATCTCGCGGAAGTAGTAGGCGAGGGTGTCGCGAGCGCTCTGCGGCGCCGGGCCGGCCGCGGCCATCGGCTGCCAGCGGCCCCCGGCCTCCTCGGCCACGGCGAACTCGGTCGGCAGCAGCACCCCGCCCGGATGCGTCTCCAGCGCCTTCAGCGAGTCGGCCCGCACCGCGTGCGGGACGGCCGCCGACCGGTAGACCAGCGGCAGCAGTTCCAGCCGGAGCAGTCCGTCGCTCACTGCCGTCGCGGCCGTGGGGTCGATGACGAAGCCCTTCGTCCGGCGCGAGGACGGACGGCTGCCGCCCGACGACTCCGTGTCCGGGTCGGTGGGACGCGGTGGTTCAGGACCGTCGTCTCCCATCCGGGTGAACTGGTCGGCGCGGATGATCCGGAACCGCCGCCGGGCGACGGTCAGTTCGTCCACGACCTCCCAGTCGAGCCGCAGCGCCGCCGCCATCAGCTCGGCCGCCGTGGCGGCGTCGCCCGTGTCGTCCGCCTCCTTGGCCATCAGGCGGAAGTGCGCGCCGAGCGAGTCCCGGGCCATCTGCGGGAAGCCGTCGCCCAGCGTCAGGATCCTCCAACGCCCCCTGAACTCCTCGGCGCAGCCGAACACCGGCCCGATGCCCGCCACGTACGGGAAGGCGTCGACGGCCTCCCACGCGTCGTGCTCGGTCACGGCCGACACGGGGTCGTCCCGATGCGTCACCTTGATGACCAGATGCTCGGGTACGGGCGGCACTCGCCCAGCGTCATGAGTCATGTACTCAGTGTGCTCATCGCCCCGGTTCTTCGCAGCGCTTCCCACAACTGGCTCATTCGTCAGGGATCGAGCCCGTGGGCGCCGTGTGCCTGCTATGAGCGACCGCGTGCGGACGCCGCGCACGCCGGGGTACGCACCTGCGGACCCCGACCCGGGGACGCCCGGCCGACCAGGCGCCCGCCGGGGCGGGATCCGCAGCTCACGCGGCCGAACGGACGCTCAGGGGAGGCCCGTTGCCGGTGCGCGACGCGTGCGCGACGAGCGCGCGGTCAGTGCGCGAGGACCGGTGCCGGCACCCCCGCGCCCTCGGCCGCCTCCGCGCCCGCACCGTCCGCCGAACCGGCGACCGGACCGGTGCCGCCCTGGCCGCGGGTGTTGACGAACGCGAAGGCGATCAGCGCGGACAGCGCCAGGATGCCGACCGCCCACCAGATGGCCGCGGTGTAGCCGTGCACCATCGACTGGAGCTCCAGTGCCTTGGCCGCCGCCTCGCTGGTCGCGCCCGCCGCATGCGACGTGGCGTACGCGGTGGTGGCGCTCGCCGCGATGGTGTTCAGCAGCGCCGTTCCGATCGCACCGCCCACCTGCTGGGAGGTGTTGACCATCGCGGAGGCCACGCCCGCGTCGCGCGCCTGGATCCCGTACGTGGCCATGCTCATCGCCGGCATGAAGGCCGTGCCCATGCCGAGCCCGAGCAGCAGCTGCGCGGGCAGGATGAGCGAGACGTAGGAGCTGCCGACCTCGAGCTGGGTCAGCATCAGCATGCCGGTGGCGGCGACCAGGAACCCCGGCGCCATGAGGAGGCGGGGCGGGACGCGGTTCATCAGCCGCGCACCGATCTGCGTGGAGCCGGTGATCATGCCCGCGATCATCGGGAGGAAGGCGAAGCCGGTGGTGACCGGCGTGTACCCCTTCACGATCTGCAGGTAGTAGGTCAGGAAGAGGAACAGGCCGAACATCGCGATGACGGCCAGGCCCAGCGAGGCGTAGACGCCGCCGCGGTTCCGCTCGGTCACCACGCGCAGCGGCAGCAGCGGGGCCTTCACCCGGGACTCCACGAACGCGAAGGCGGCCAGGAGCACCGCGGACGCCACGAACAGGGCGACCGTCACGGAGTCGCTCCAGCCGTCGGACTCGGCGCGCGTGAACCCGTACACCAGCGACACCAGGCCCAGCGTGGCCAGGACGACACCGGGAACGTCGAGCCGCGAACGGTTGCGGCCGCCCTCGGGCTCGTGAATGACGAAGTACGCGCCGGCCGCGGCGATCACGGCGAACGGGATGTTGACGAAGAAGGTCCAGCGCCAGTCCATGTACTCGGTGAGCACCCCGCCGAGGATCAGACCGACGGCACCGCCACCGCCCGCGATGGCGCCGTAGATGCCGAACGCCTTGGCCCGCTCCTTCGCCTCGGTGAACATCACGGCGAGCAGCGACAGAGCGGCCGGGGCGAGCAAGGCGCCGAAGGCGCCCTGGAGCGCGCGGGAACCGAGCAGCATCGCCGGGTTCGCCGCGGCGCCGCCCAGCGCGGAGGCGGCTGCGAAGCCGAGGAGGCCCACGACGAACGCCCGCTTGCGGCCCCACAGATCGGCGACGCGGCCGCCGAAGAGCAGCAGCCCGCCGAAGGCGAGCGCGTACGCGGTGATGACCCACTGCCGGTTGCCGTCGGATATGCCGAGGTCGGACTGGGCGGAGGGCAGGGCGATGTTCACGATCGTCGCGTCGAGGACGACCATGAGCTGGGCGATAGCGATGAAGACCAGGGCTTTCCAGCGCTTGGGATCGGGTGGCGAGGGGGCGGCGAGCGCGGAGGGAGAGGGGGATGAAGCTGTTTCGGGCATGACGGTGCCTATCTCGTGACGAAGAAAGATCAAAAAGAACGAACGGGCGGACGGCGGGCCGCGGCGGGGAGGCGGCGCCGGGGATCAGGAAAGCTGCCGGAGGTCCTCCAACGTGGCGGCGGAGCCGGGCAGTTCGGAGCGCGCCGGGGCGCGCAGCCCGTCCAGCAGCAGTTGCAGATGGCGGTGGACGTACCCGTCGAAGCCGGAGCAGCCGTCGCCGGGCAGCGGCCGGGTGAGCTGGGTGACGGCGACCATCAGATCGCCGACGGCGACGTCGGGGCGGAGCAGGCCCGCCGAACGCGCCCGCTCCATCAGGGTGTTGATGGCCCGGTCTAGGCGCTCACCGGCCTCCACGGTCTCGGGGTGGTCCTTTGCGTCCCCGGCCTGGGAGATCAACGGGCAGAGCGCGCCGATGCGTTCCTCGGCCGCCGCGTGCACGAAGCGGCCCAGCGCCTCGAACGCGTCGGTCTCCTCGGTGAGCGCCGAGTCCGCCTGGTCGATGATGCGTTCCATCACGTGCAGGGTGACGCGGTGGATCAGCTCGTCGCGGTCGGGGAAGTGCCGGTAGAGCGTGGCGTTGCCGACGCCTGCGCGGCGGGCGACCTCGTCCATGGGGACGTCGGCCCCCTGTTCGACGAACATCTCGCGGGCGGCGGAGATGATCCGCTCCCGGTTGCGCAGAGCGTCCGCCCGCATCCGGGGCTCGTGGCTCTTCACGGTGGTGGGGCTCACGACGACGACGCTCCTCTCGGTCTCTGGCGCCTCGACGGGGGCGCGGTCTCGGTCGTACGGGGTGTGTGCGGTGCGGTGTGTGCTTGCGGTGTGTGCGGGCCTCCGCGCTGCCCGGTCGGGGCTGCGGGGGGGCGTCCGGACCGGAACCGGGGAAAGCCTCCCCGCTTCGTGCGGACATTGATTCCAAACGGGGAAGGACTCCCCGGATATTTCGCGGCGTCGTGTGATCTGTGTCACGCGACTGGGTGAGCCCCCGGCCCGCCCCCCGGCCGGGCCGCGCCATAACCCTGCGCATGCATTCCGTAACCTTCCGCGTTCACAAGGCGCCCGAACGGCCCACGAACTCCCCCCGACCGGCCCCACCCCGCGCGCCCCGGCCGGACCGCCACCGCACGGTGATCGGACAAGCGCAGTCGGGGAGGACGGCTGCCCGGACCGGAAGGCGGACAGCCATGAAGCCCACCCGCCCCCGAATACGCGAGACCCGCTCGCGGGCCTCGCACCGCACCCCACCGAGCGGGTCGGCCCGGCCCCACATACGCCCGGGCCGCAGATTCCGAAGACCACGCCGCGGCACCGCGCTCTTCGCCGTCAGCGCCCTCGCCCTCACCGCACCCGCCGCAGGAACGGCCACCGCATCCCTCGGCGCCTCCGGCCCCACCCCCGTCACCCGCGCCGAGCCCGGAGCGCCGTGCTCTCCGGCCTCCGTCTCGGGGGTCCAGATGTCGGAGGGCGTGCCGACCCCGGACGGGCACGCGCCCTCCACGGGACGCCTCCGGGCCCTCAACCTCATGATCGACTTCTCGGACGCGCCCGGCGAGGGCACCGCCCGGGACCGCCTTGCCGAGTTCTTCCCGAAGACCGCCGAGTGGTACAGGACCAGCTCGTACGGCGCCCTGTCCTACGAGCCGCACGCCCCGGTGCGGGACTGGCTCCGTATGCCGCGGCCGTTCAGCGCGTACGGCATCGACCGCGGGGTCAGTTACGAGCCGGGCTACCGCAATCTCGTCCGGGACCTCGCGCGCGTCGCCGACAGCCGGGTGAACTTCGCCGCGTACGACCTGGTCAACATCCTCGTCACGCCCAACGCCGGGCCCTCGGCGCTGGACACCGTGCTGTCGGTGACCTTCGCCGGACTCCAGGACGCGCCCAAGGCCGACGGCGTCCCGCTACGCCACATGTCGTTCGTCTACAGCCGCCAGGACGACGGCTCGACGATCGGACTCGAGAACGCCTACCGTGTCCTGCCCCACGAGAACGCCCACGCCCTCGGCCTGCCCGACCTCTACACCTCCAACGGCGGTGGGAAGGCCGGGCACTGGGACATCATGAGCGAGGACTGGGGCGCCAACAACGACTTGCTGGCCTGGCACAAGCGCAAGCTGGGCTGGCTCGGCGCCGGCCAGGTCGCCTGCGCCACGGGCAGCGGCAGCACCGAGCACACGGTGACGCCACTGGCCCGCAAGGGCGGCACCAAGCTGCTCTACGTACCGGTGACGGAGCGCACCGGTTACGGCGTCGAGGTCCGCACCCAGGAAGGCAACGACGCCGCGGTCTGCCGCCCCGGCGTCCTCGTCTACTGGCTGGACACGGGCGTGGGCAGCGGCGACGGTCCGGTCTCGGTCAAGGACGGCAGGCCTTCGAGCGGCGGCTGCGCCCAGCGGCCGAACATCAACGCCGAACTGACGGACGCGACGTTCGCTGCCGGGCAGAAGATGGCCGACCGGGCCAGCGGCGTCACGGTGGAGGTCCTGCGCCGGGAGGCATCGGGCAACTACCGCGTGAAGGTCACCCGCCCCTGAGCCCGCTCAACTGCCGTGTGCGGGACGGGAGACGGCGGTGGGAACGACACGTACGGCGTGGGCCTCCGCCGGTTGGACGGAGACCCACGCCGTACGGTGGATCACTACGGTGATTCAGCGCACCTCGTCAGGACTCAGAAGCGGCCCGGCACACCACCCGGAACGCGCTTCGGCGTCGGACCCGGACGCTCCGCCGCCTCGCGGTTCCGCGTACTCGTCGCCTCACAGGTCACGTTCTCGGCCGGCAGCTTGCCGCTGCCCAGATAGGCGTTGACCGCGCGGTTCGCGCAGAGCGCGGGGTCCTCGGAGTACACGCCGTGGCCCTCGCCGCCCTTCACGTACACCAACCGCGAGCCCTTCATGGCGTGGTGCATGCCGAGGCCGCTGGTCAGGGGGGTCTGGGAGTCCCACTGGTTCTGGACGACCATCACGCCCGGAGCGTCGCCGAACGTGGTCGCGGGCTCCTTGGGCTTGTCCCAGAACGCGCACGGCATGATGTTCGAGGCGTAGTCGCCGAACAGCGGGTACTTGGCCTTCTCCGTGACGGAGTCCTTGCGGTACTGCTCGGTGTCACGCGGCCAGGCGGCGGTGTCACCGCACACGACGGCCAGGAAGGACGCGGTGCCGTTGTCGGCCGGCTGCGGCGCCGGGGCGGCCGAGCCGCGGCGCACGGTCCTGCCGTCGGCGGCCTTCTTCAGGTCGGAGACCGTGTGGGCGGCCTGCTTCGGGCTGAAGAACTCGGACCGCGTCATGCCGCGGATCATGGTGCCGTCGAGCTTCTCGTCGTTGTACTCGATGGGGTCCTTGTCGGCGCGCTTCACCAGGTCGTAGAAGGTCTTGCGCACCTCGCCGGGGGTCTTGCCCAGCTTGAACGTGCTGTTCCGCTTGGCGGTCCACTTCGTCCAGCGGTCGAACGCCGGCTCCGTGCCCTCGGCCCACACCTGGATCATGCCGCGCCAGATCCGGGCGGGATCGACGGCGCTGTCGAGCACGAAGCGATCGGTCCGCTTCGGGAACATCTCCGCGTACACGGCGCCCAGGTACGTCCCGTACGAGTAGCCCAGGTAGGAGATCTTCTTCTCGCCCATGACGCTGCGGATCACGTCCATGTCGCGGGCGGTGTTGCGGGTGGTGATGTACGGAAGCTTGTCACCGGACTTGTCACGGCACTTGTCCGCCGTCTTGCGCGCCCAGCTGACGTCACGGTCGAACGTCTCCGGCGTGTACGGCCGCAGGAAGTTCTCCTCCTGCCCGCTCAGCTTGCAGCTCACCGGGCTGGACTGCCCGACACCGCGCGGATCGAAGCCCACGAGGTCGAACTTCTCCTGGAGCTTCTTCGGCATCGTCCCCTTCATCATCATCGGCATCGAGAGACCCTCGCCGCCGGGACCACCGGGGTTGAAGAGCATCACGCCGTGGCGCTTGCCGGGCTTGCTGGTCTTGATGCGGGAGATCGCCAGCTTGATCTTCTTGCCCGTGGGGCGCTTGTAGTCCAGCGGGACCTTGATCGTCGCGCACTGGTACGAGGCGGGCATGGAGCTGTCGCACCGGTGCCACGACGGCTTCTGGTTCCGAAATTGCTCCAGCGAGTCCGCCGCGGTTGCCTGCGTCGGGGCGAGCGCGGGTATCAGGGTCGCCGTGACCCCCACCGCGAGCAGGGGCGCTGTGCGTCGTATCCGCACGGTAGCCGTTCCTTCCGGTCAACTCTCGGGACGGAACGACCTTTTCGCGTCCGGGCATGCGCGCGAATCCCTCTACGGGTCATGCTTCGTAATACTCCGGAGGTACGGAGAAAGAGACGTGGGGATGAGAACCGAATGGCGGTGAATGCCATCAGTGGAAACGAGGCGGGTTTGTTGCCGTGCGGCGGCGTTCTTCGGCCGCCGGTCCGGCGGTTCGCTTCGACTCCCGGTCCGGCGGTTCGGCTACGGGGTCGTCGAGTGGCCGCCCGGGGAATCCGGAGCGGTGATCCGCTTCTCGAACCAATGGTGCGCGTACGGCTCGTCGTTGAACGCGTCGACTTCCGCGTACCCGGCCGAACGGTACAACCCGATCGCCTCCGTCAGCGTACCGTTCGTCTCCAGCCGCAGGACGCGGCTGCGGCCGTGACGGGCGGCGTGCGCCTCCAGTTCGGTGAGCAGTCGGCGGCCGAGGCCGAGGCCCCGCGCGGACGGGGCGACCCACATGCGCTTGATCTCGGTGGGCTCGTCGCCGCGGAACTTCAGGGCGCCGCAGCCGACGGGCTGGGTGTGGAGACGGGCGACGAGGAGGAGCCCGGCGGGGGGCCGGAGTTCGCCGGGGTCGGCGGGAATGCTCCGCTCGGGATCGAAGCCGGTGTCGAACCGGCGCGCAAGCTCGGCGAAGTACTCGTGCATGCAGTACTGCGCCTCGGAGGTCTCGGGGTCCGCGGCGGCGACGGAGACCATCGACGCGGTCAGCAGCCGGTCGACCTCGCCCATCGCCGAGACGAGCCGGTCGCGCTGGGCTTCGGTCAGCGGCTCCAGCAGCGAGGCGGCCAGCTCGTTGCTGTTGCGGTTGAGCGCTTCGCGCTCCTCCCGCCCGGCGGCGGTGAGGCGCACGGTCCGTACCCGCTTGTCGCGGGGGAGGGGCTCGACGGTGACCAGGCCGTCGGAGAGCAGGGAGCGCAGCAGCCGGCTGAGATAACCCGAGTCGAGCCCGAGCTGAGCCCGCAACTGCCGTACGTCGCGGCCCTCTTCGCCGATCTCCCAGAGCAGCCGCGCCTCGCCGATGGGACGGCCTCGCCCCAGAAAATGATCGTTGAGGGCGCCCACCCGCTCGGTGACCGTCCGGTTGAATCGCCGCACCTGTGCGATCAGCGCTTCATCCATTCTCTGACCGTAGTCAGAGGCTCGGGGGTGGGTCAATGGGTGGGACGCATCGCGCGGCGGGGGCGAGCCGTACGCCTGGCGCGAAGGGGCGGGCCCGCAGCGTAGACGGCTTGCCGCCGGGCCGGCGAACTCCCGTACTCCGGATGCCACTTCACCTTGCGGGGGGTGGGGCGGGCGTCTCGAACGCCGACGGACGGGGAGGCCGGCCGACACCGGCGATGCGCCTCTGTGGTGTCGGGCGGGCCCGAGCTCTCGATGGCGTCGCGCCGACTGGATCACCCTCCGCCCGAGCCGGGTCATGGGCCACCCGCACGTCGGGTCCGCTAGGCTGTGTGCCGAGCCCGTCCCGGCTGCTCGCCGTACCACCTGGGAGACCGTCGACCGGTTTGGCCTCCGTAGCTCAGGGGATAGAGCACCGCTCTCCTAAAGCGGGTGTCGCAGGTTCGAATCCTGCCGGGGGCACCAGCGAAAAGACCCCCAGCCGATCTTGGCTGGGGGTCTTTGACATCCAGATCTGACATCAACGGCGGCGGTCACTCACGACCGGGCCGCCTCTTGAGCAGCCGGTCCATGTGGCTGATGGCCTCCCGCTGAGTGTCCTGCACGACGTGCGTGTACACGTCCATGGTGATGCTGATCTGGCTGTGCCCGAGGATCTCCATCACCACGCGAGGAGCGACCCCGGCCGCGGTGAGCAGCGTCGCGCAGCCGTGCCGGGCGTCGTGGAGCCGGATGACGCGAAGGCCGGCGGTCTCGGCGACGCGGGTGAAGGACCGGTAGACGTTGCGAGGCTCGATCGGTCGACCGGTCCGGGTGGCGAAGACGTACCCCCGGTCCTCCCACGCATCACTCGCGCGCTGCCTCACCTCGGCCTGGCGCATCCGATGCCAGCGAAGAGGGGCGATGCACATGGCCGGGAGCGGCACGGCCCGGCGACGACGGCCTTTCGGATCGTCGTCGTAGAGGACGCCGCGACGTCTTTGCGTCTGCTGCCGGATGTAGAGCACGCGCTGGTCCAGGTCGACATCCGTCCAGCGAAGGCCGACGATCTCACCTCGTCGAAGTCCCATGGTGACGGCGAGAACGAAGGCGCCGTTGAGCGGGTCCTTACGGGCGGCAGCGAGGAAGTCCAGCGTCTCTTCCAGCGTCCAGGGGCTCAGCTCCCGTGACTTGGCCCGAGGTGGCTCGACGAGGCTCGCCACGTTCCGGGTCACCAGCTCCTCGCGGCAAGCGGCGGTGAGAGCCGTCCGCAGGACGCGGTGTGATTCCTTGGCGGTGGCAGAGGTCGTCTTGTTCTCCAGCTGGACGAGGAAGCGGCGCACGTCGGCGACTCCCAGCGACTCAAGGCCCGCGCACGGCGCGGGCGCGCGGCCTCTGCGGCGCGGCCGGCCTCCTGTCTTCGCCCCGACTGGCCGCGCCCGGCGGCGCGCTACGTGCAGCGGGCAGAGCAGAGAAGACCCTCTGTGGCTGGGGCCGGTCGGCTCCACGGCTTTAGCCACCTCCCCGGTCCGGGTCCCGCGTCGAGCAAGACCAGGGGGCCACTCGTTCAAATTCCGGGCAGGTCCAAGACTGCCCGAGTTGCCAACTAGCGTACGGCCCCCTGATCATGCTCGACCCCAAACCGGGCAGGCCACCGGCCAAACCCGCTCCACCGACCTGACGCCGCATCATGTCGCATGCGATGATGTTGCGGAGGTCACCCTGCAGACTACTCATGCGATTCCATGATCAACTGGAAGGAATCTCAGTGTCTATCACCCCTCGCGGCATGTCGATCCAAGAGGCATACAGCCTTTACCGGGGAGAGAAGCTGATAGTTAACAGAAACTATCAGCGAAAGCTCGTCTGGGGCGTAGACGAAAAGATTCGCTTGATTGATAGCGTCTTGCGAGGGTTCCCAATTCCGCTGTTCCTGCTTGCAGAAACAGCGGACGGTGATTTTGAGATCATCGACGGCATGCAGAGGCTTGACGCCATCTTCGGCTTTATTGAACACAAGTATGCCATTCCGAATGGCGAGACGAAAGAATACTTCGACTTGCGGGAATTCTCCCGCGCGCGCCAAGCTGCCGAATCTGGGTTCTTTGAGATTGAAACGGGGAATCCCTCATTCATCCCCGCTGAAAAATGCGCCGATCTCCTCGACTACCAGCTCGCTGTCACTATTTTCGACTCAAAAGAAGAGACGCATGTAACTGAAGTATTCCGGAGAATCAATTCTGGCGGACGTCAGCTGAGCGCCCAGGAGAAGCGGCAGGCTGGAGTCGTCAGCGATTTCGTTCAACTGATTAGGCGGCTGGCCTCCGACTTCAGGTATGACGGTTCGCCAGATGTATTGCCGCTGAGTAGGATGCCCGTAGTTTCCATCGATTCCGCACGCGAAAGACTGGGTTACGGGATTGCCGCAGAGGAAACATTCTGGTGTAGCCTAGGAGTGCTGAATCCGCGACAATTGCAGCAAAGTGAAGATGAGCAACTCCTTGCAGACATCTGCATTTCTGTGGTGAGGGGAAACACCTTCAGCGTGAGCTCGGACGTGCTCGACAAATATTTCGACCTCGAAACGCCTGAGAGCTTTTCGCTGAATATCGACCTGAATGCCTACGGAACTGACTCTCTGGCAAGAGATGTGAAAGATGTTCTTGGGGCCATGAAGGCTATGGTCGATTCGGAGCGACCAGGTGTCAGCGGGGCGTTTCGATCCCATGTAAGCACAAGTGGTTTCACCTCAGCTAAAACTCCATTCTACGCAATCTTCATGGCATTCTACGACCTGATGATTAGGCAGCAGAAGGAGCTTGCAGACCCGAAGGCTGCATTCGCCGCTATTCGGAGGATCTCCGAGAAGTTGACCCCCAGCAGAAATACAACTACGGAGCGGCAGCGTCAGGAGAATATTGATATCGTACGTGGCTTGCTGGAGAAGCATTTCGTGAGCGCTCCGCGCCCGTCCTTGGCGCACGGCCCGTCAATGGAGATTGAATTTCCCAACATCATTCGAAGGGCTCCTATCGAAACGGCACGATACGAGTTCAAGCAGGGAATTGTCACCCTGGGGGAGGGGCGTTCCGTTGATCAATCTTTTCTAAAGAAGTTGCCTAAGATTATCTCTGCGATCGCCAACGTTGGGCCGGAGGCGGACGGGTATGTGGTTTTCGGTGTCGCGGATACGCAGCAGGACGCCGAAAGGATTGAGCAGCTTGATTCTGTTGTCGCGCTGCGCGTGGGCAGTCAACTTCTAGTTGGTGTCGATCGCGAATGCCGGGCTTTGGATATCACGCCGAGCGCATATACGCGAAAAATTCTACAAGCGATCCAAGGGTCCCCTGTAGGTGAACCGCTTAAAGGGGACGTCCTGGCGAATGTTGACACGATCTCCTACTCTGGAAGATCTTACGTTGTCATCAGGATCCCGGCTCAGGCGGATCTATCGAGCTATGGCGACGAATATTTCGTGCGGGATGGGGAGGACCTCCGCAAGATGAAGACGAGTGAAGCCTTGGCGGCCGCCAGGAGATTCTCCAAATAATGAGGCAATCACATATCGGGCTTCACCTGGACTGGCAGCCCTTGGGCCCTTGAGTCCGAACTCATCTCACAATTCGACCTGCCGCTGAACCTCGACCAGAACCAACACAACGCGTTCCACGGCACTCTCAAGGGCCTGAGGGCCGAAGCGCGGCAGCTGGCACGGGAGTTGCCCGTCAGCGCGTCGGCCGTCGGGCTGACATCACCAGCTGACATCAACGGCGGCGAACGGTGGCGAACCGATGCGGTCACACCCGGATCGACATGCGACTTCCGAGCCAGGTTCCGCCACGCCGCGCCGCAGGGTGATCGAACTCCCAAAAGCGGGTGTCGCAGGTTCGAATCCTGCCGGGGGCACCAGCAAAAAGACCCCCAGCCGATCAAGGCTGGGGGTCTCTGGCATCCGAGCCGAGTGCGTGCCCCTCCGAACGAGAGGCACCAGCTACGCCAGGGGCGGCTCGCGACGGCCTCAGTCCCTGAGGCCGTCGCGTAGAAGACGCCGGGCCACCTCGGTGCGGGCCGCGGTGAGTTCCGTGGCGATCAGCTCGGTCCGGCGGGCCTGCGGCACCACCGCGGCTTCCACGGGCTCTCCGGCGAGCAGGCAGGCACGCCGCAGATGGGTCGGCGGGTGGGTGGCGTCGACCTGGTGTCCGCGCCGGGCTCCGGCGCGCCGCTGCCGTTCGTACTCATGCTCGGGCACGGACGCCGCGTACGTGGTGAGCAGACCCCACAGCTCGTCGGCCCGGGCCATGGCCTCCCGGGTAGACCTCGACCCGCCGAGCGCGGCGCGGTTGGCCTCGCTGCGCAGCAGGACGCCGAGCGCATCGGTGATGAGCAACCGGTCCATGAGGCCTACCGCCGCGTTCGTGGAAGCGGTGCGGGCGGCCAGCCGGTCGGCCAGGTACTCAGCCCGCACCCCGGCCCGCGACGTCAGCCGGACGAGCAGCACCAGAACTCCCCGGACCAGCAGGCGTGGCACCACGTAGAGGGCGTTGACAACCATCTCGATCGCGGGCGGGTGCGGAAGCGGCTGGACGGTGTGGTGCCAGAGAGACAGGGTCCGCACCGCTGTGCCCACCACCAGGCCGTTGCGCGTGTCGCCGTTGGCGTAGTGAGCCAGCTCGTGGCCGAGCAGCGCGATCCGCTCCCCGGGCGTCAGAACCTCCCACAGCGGCATGCCCAGCATCAGCAGCCGCCGACCACGCACCCCGTACGTCATGACGCCGGCGTTGATGCTCTCGTCCACAACGATCGCGTGCACGCTTCGGGTGCCAACCGCCCGCGCCACCTCGTCCACCAGGGCGAAGAGTTCGGGCGCGTCGGCCCGGAGCAGCACCGGCCGGTTGTCGGGCAGGCTGCGAACCCTCGGGGCGAGCGCCCAGGCCAGCACCAGGAACACCGGCCCCGCCGCCATGCCGACGCCGCCCCAGCCCGCCACCACACACCAGACACCACCGACGGCAAGCGCGAGGGTGATGCCGTGCACGGTCAGCGCGAGTGCGATGGCCGTCACCGCCGAGGCGTCACGCCGGGGGCGCGGCTCCCGCCCGCTCAGCATCTCGGCGAGCAGCTGCTCGCCATGCCGTCGTGCCAGGGCGCGCTCAGCTCTTTCCAGCCGCCCTGTGTCCCGCTGCGGCTGCTCGGGGTCCACGTTCCAGTCGCAGGCGGCGCACCAGACGGTGAACCGGCTGTCGCCGCGGATCTGCGCGCCGCATTCCGGGCAGGGCTGTGTCGTCTCTCTGGCGACGGCGGGCATCACGGTTTCCCCCACTCCGCGGCTTCTCCCGAGCCGCTACCTGCTGATACGGGCTGATCCGATCACATCGTGGAGACTTGGTGAAGGTGCGGTCGTCATATCGGCCGAAACCGTGATCCCGCCGCAATCGTCCGGGAGGTCCAACCACCGATCACCCGCGTTTAACAACGCTCGTGATCAATACACCTAGTCGGCGGCCATTCCGTCCGCGGCGAGCAGGCGGGTCACCAGCCCTTGCGCATAAGGGGTGTTGAGGCCTTCCGGGCGGAAGAGGATGCGGTACATCAACGGGGCCACGACACCGTCGAGGACCGTCTCGACCTCGGGGGGATGGTCGCCGCGCGAGGACGCGCGACTGATGATGGTGTCGATCTGCTCCGCCGCGTAGGCCGAGCACTGGCCCGCGTTCGTGCCGTCCGGGTCGCCGAGCAGGGCGTCGCGGATGTAGGCGCGGCCCGTGGGGGAGGACATCTCGTCGAGGAACTGCTCGGCCCAGGCCGTCAGGTCGGCCGACAGGTCGCCGTGATCGGCCGGGGCCGTGTCCGGGCGGAGGCGTTCGACCGCCACGTCCGAGAGGAGTTCCTTGAGGTCGCCCCAGCGGCGGTAGATCGTCGACGGCGTGACGCCCGCCCGCTGGGCGATCAGCGGCACCGTCAGGGTGTCCCGGCCCGTCTCCGCCTCCAGTTCGCGTACGGCGTCGTGCACCGCCTGCTGGACGCGCGTACTGCGTCCGCCGGGGCGCACCATCTGCCTGCGGGCCATGACTCCACCTCACCTTTCGAGCCGTCCCAGCCTGTCTCTGAAGCGAATTCCTGGCTTCAGTGTCCACGGCGTTCCGACGGTGACCGTCAGCCCACCGGCGCCAGTTCACGCGCCGGCTGGGTCTGTTCGTAGGCGTGGCCCACTCGCAGCAGCGCATGTTCCCCGAAGGGCCGGCCGAGCAGCTGCATGCCGATCGGCAGGCCCGTCGCGTCGTGGCCGACCGGCACGGTCAGCGACGGTGTTCCGGTGATGTTGGCGGGGGAGGAGAGGCGTACGTACGCGTCGGAAACGCTCTCGACCGTGCCGTCGGGCCAGCTCAGTGACTCCTCGTCGGCCCTCACCGCGGTCACCGGCACGGCCGGAGTGGCGATCACGTCGACCTCCTTCAGCAGCCGCGCCCACTCCCGCCGCATCAGCGTGCGGGAGCGCTGGGCGCGCACGTAGTCCCCGGCGGACAGGAGTTCACCGGCCTCGAGGAGGGTGCGGACGTCGGCCCCGTACAAGTGCGGGACGGTGCGCAGGGTGTTCTCGTGGTACGCGGTGGCTTCCGGCACCATCAGGCCCCACTGCGTCGCCTGGATGTAGCGCGTCAGGGGGATCTCCACGTCGACGAGGCGTGCGCCGAGCGAGGCGAGGCGGCCGATGGCGCGCCGGACCGTGGTCTCCACCTCGGGGTCGACGCGCTCGAAGTAGTAGGTGCGCGGTACTCCGACGCGTACCCCCGACAGGTCCCCGTCCGCGGGCGGTCGGTAGTCCGTGGCGGGTACGGCTACGGAGGCGGGGTCGCGCGGGTCGTGTCCGGCCAGGGCCGACAGGACGAGGGCCGCGTCCTCGACGGTACGCGTGATCGGTCCCACGTGGTCCAGGGACCAGGACAGGGACGTCACGCCGTGGCGGGGGACGAGCCCGTAGGTCGGCTTGAGGCCGACGACTCCGTTGAGCGCGGCAGGCACCCGGATCGATCCGCCGGTGTCGGTGCCCAGCGCGAACGTGGCGGTCCCCGCGGTCACCGCCACGGCCGAGCCGCCGCTGGAGCCGCCCGCGACTCTGCCACGCCGCCACGCGTTGTGCGTCTGCGGCGTGGTCAGGCCGTAGGCGAACTCGTGGGTGTGGGTCTTGCCGACGAGGATCGCGCCGGCCGCCCGCAGGCCCGCGGCGACTGAACTGTCGGCCGCCGCGCGGTGGTCGGCCCTGACGCGGGAACTCGCCGTCGTCGCCGTGCCGGCGACGTCGATCACGTCCTTGAGCCCCATGGGGATGCCGTGCAGCGGTCCGCGGAGGCGGCCGACCGCCGCGGCGTCAGCGGCTTCGCGCGCCGAGCGCCGCGCCTGCTCCGCGCTGACGGTGACGTAGGCGTGCAGCTGCGGCTCCGCCTGCTCGATCCGGTCCAGGACGGAGTCGACGAGCTCGACGGGAGACAGCTGCCCGGCGTGGATCGCGTCAGCGGCGGCGGCGAGGGACAGTGCGTACGGCTGTGTCGCGTCATACGGCTGCATCGTGCGGCTCCTCGGCCGAAGCGCGGTAGGCGGCGGTGGGCGGTGTCTCTCCGAAGTCGAGTTCCCGCAGGACCGCGACGACGGAGTGGATGTGCTCGGCTGTGGCCGCCACGTCGGCATGCCGGTCGGCCGGCAGCCGAAGCCCGGCGCGGGCGGCCCGGCGGGCCGCCTCGGATGGGGTGAACCCGTCATCCGCCATGGACGTTCCTCCTGAGAGTCACGAGGCGCCGGGCGACCACCGAAGCGCCAAAAGCTAATGATTTGCTTTAGTGGAGCGTAGAGCCCTACCGTGACTTAAAGCAAATCGTTAGCTTTAGTTGCCTCAAGGCCCCGGCAGATGCCCTGTCCGGCCCCATGACCACGCGAAGGAAACCGCCCGTGCAGACACCGCCGCCCGCCCCCGCCTGGACCGTCGGCGACGTCACCGTCCACCGCATCGACGAGATCGCCCTGCCGCCCCGGACCGGGCCCTGGCTGCTGCCCGGCGCGACCACCGACGTCGTGGCGGGGCACGACTGGCTCCGTCCCGACTTCGCCGACCGCGAGGGCGTCCTGCGCCTCCACAGCCAGACCTTCGCTCTCGAGGCGGGCGGGCTGCGCGTCCTCGTCGACACCGGCATCGGCAACGGCAAGACGCGGACCAACCCCGCCTGGCACGACCTGCGGACCGACTACCTCGAGCGCCTCACCGCGGCCGGTTTCCCTCCGGACTCCGTCGACCTGGTGGTCCTCACCCACCTGCACACCGACCACGTCGGCTGGAACACCCGCCGGATGGACGGGAATTGGGTCCCCACCTTCCCCCATGCCCGTTACCTCACCTCCCGCACCGAGCGGGAGTTCTGGGCCGGGTACGCGATGGACGAGGCGCGCTCGCAGATGTTCGACGACTCGGTGCTCCCCGTCGAGGAGGCGGGACTGCTCGACCTCGTCGACGTGCCGGAGCAGGGCATCGAGGTGGTGCCCGGCCTGCGCCTCCTGCCCACGCCCGGACACACCCCCGGCCACATCGCGTTGCAGCTCAGCAGCCGGGGCGAGACGGCGCTCATCACCGGCGACTGCATCCACCACCCCGTCCAGGTCGCGCACCCGGCCATCGGCAGCTGCGTCGACATCGACCCCGAACAGGCCGAGGTGACCCGCAGCGCGCTGCTCGGCGCCCTCGCCCGCACGGACGCCCTCGTTCTGGGCACCCACTTCCCTCCGCCCACCGCCGGGCGTGTCGTGCCGCACGGGGAGGCGTACCGGCTCTCACCCGTCCCCGCCGTCCCCCGCGTCGCCCCGTGACCGAAGCGGGCGTCATCGCCAACGGGCAGGAGGAGCAGCCCAGTCGTACGGGTGTCAGCTCGCCAGGTACTCGTGCACCAGGCGGACCGCCGTCGCACCGTCGCCCACCGCCGAGGCGACGCGTTTGATCGAGCCCTTGCGTACGTCCCCCAACGCGAAGACGCCGGGGGTGCTCGTCTCCAGCGGCATGGGGTCCCGGTCGAGGGGCCAGCGCGTCGTGGCCTCCTCGCGCACCTCGCGCCCCGTCAGCAGGTAACCCTGTTCGTCGCGCGCCAGGCTGTCGGGGAGCCACTGGGTGTGCGGCTCACCGCCGATCATGATGAAGAGTGCGGCGGCCTGGACCTTCTCGTCGGTGTCCGCCCCCTGATCCCGGAGCGTCAGGTGTTCCAGGTGCCCCTCGCCGCCACCGTCGATCACCTCGGTGCGGCTGCGGACGACGATGTTCGGCATCGCCTCGATGGCACGCACCAGATAGGCCGACACCGACTTGGCCAGGCTCTCGCCCCGCACGACCAAGGTGACCGTACGCGCGTACTCGGCCAGGTGCACCGCTGCCTGACCGGCCGAATTGCCCGCGCCGACGATGAAGACGTCCTGCCCCCGCATCGCCCGGCTCTCGCCCACGGCCATGCCGTAGTACACGCCGGAGCCGACCAGGGCTTCCAGGCTCGGCACCCCCAGCCGCCGCCACTCCACGCCGGTCGCGATCAGGATCACGCGCGCACTGACCTGGGAGCCGTCCAGCAGGTGCACCACATGGCGGTTGTCGCGGCATTCGAGCGCGACCGCCTGCTGCGCGAAGACGATGTGGGCGCCCATCAGCCACGCCTGTTCGCAGGTCTGCTCCATGAGGTCGCCGCCGGCGATGCCGTTGGGGAACCCCGGATAGTTCCTGATCATCGGGCTCGTCCCGGCCTGTCCGCCCGAGATGGCCTGCTCCAGCAGCACCGTGTCCAGCCCTTCGGACGGCGCGTACACGGCCGCCGCAAGCCCGGCGGGCCCGGCACCCACGATGGCGACGTCGCACACGTCCCTGTCGTTCGTGACATTGACCCCGAGTGCGCGCGCGAGATCGGGCAGTTTCGGATCGGCGTAGACCTGGCTGTCATGGCGGATCACCACGGGCAGGCGCGAGGCGTCGACGCCGTTCTCCTTCAGCAGCCGCCGGCCGGTCTCCTCCTCGGCGGGGTAGCACACGAACGGCAGGTTGAAGCGCCCCATCACATTGCGCAGCTCCGCCATGCCCTGGTCGCCCTTGCGCGCGACGACGCGGAACAGCTCGAAGGCCGGGCCCTGCTCCCTTGTCCACGAGGACAGGAACTGGCTCACCGCGCGGTACAGCATTTCCTGGTCCGGCCACGGCCGGACGATGTGGTAGTCGGCACGGCCGAGTGCCATCGCCTCCACGGCCGGGCTGGTCGAGGAGTAGTCGCGGTCCACGAGCAGGACGCGCTTGGCGCGCGGGAACAGTTCGTGCGCCCCGGGGAGACATTCGGCGGAGGCGTCGTCCACGAGCAGCAGGGCGACGGGCTCCCTGGCCCGGTCCAGCTCCCGCAGCTCCTGGAGCGCGGCTTCCCGCGAGCCCGCGCCCCGCACCGTGAAGGCTCGGCCGAACCGCCGTGTGAGGTCGGTGAGCAGCACACGAAGCGAACCCGGGTCGTGATCGACCACGTAAATCAAGGGCGACGCCACGTCTCCCAGCGTAGGACGGTTCTCCGGGCCGGGCAGGTCGCGCGTCAGGGGCCGGTTCCCCGCGAGCGCGTCCGCGCCTCCTTCCGCCCGCACCCACAGGGGGAGGGGTGCCCGGCATCCATGTGCACGGTGTTCACGACGGCGACGGCGACGGCTGTGCGGCGGGTGGCGGCCTGCGGCACGCCGCGACGCGGGCCCCCTTTGTCCAGCGACAGTTGCTGTCGGCGGTGAACGAACCGCCAGGGCAGCAGGTGAGCCGGGTAGCCCGGGGATGCCGGGTCCCTGCGTGGCCGCGCACGTCAGCATGGTCCGACACGGATCGGCGGACGCCGTACGGGAGTTGCGGACACGGAAGACCCCCGGCCGGGCAGGGTCGGGGGTCGGGTGCGGGGCTCCGCCTCGTCAGGCCAGGGTCGCGGTGAGGCTGATCGTCGTACCCGTCAGGGCCTGGCTCACCGGGCAGTTGGTCTTGGCGTCCTCTGCCGCCGCGCGGAACGCCTCCTCGTCGGCGGCCGGCACGCGGCCCTGCACGGTGAGGTGGATCCCGGTGATGCCGGTGCCGGGCTGGAAGGTGACCTCCGCCTTCGTCGTGAGCGTGGTCGGCGGCGTCCCGGCCTGGGTGAGCATGTTCGCCAGGGCCATCGAGAAGCAGCTCGAGTGGGCCGCGGCGATCAGCTCCTCGGGGCTGGTCCTGCCCTCCGGCTGCTCGGCGCGGGAAGCCCAGGTCACGGGGTAGTGGCCCGCTCCCGAGGAGTCGAGCGTGACCTCCCCGGAGCCCTTGAGCAGATCGCCTTCCCACTCGGTGTGCGCAGTGCGCGTCGTGGCCACGATCGGTCCTTCCTGTGTTCGGACGGCGTCTCCTCGATCGTCTGCTCACCGCGGGTCGGCCGGGCTTCCGACGCGCCGTACCGCCCGCGGCGCCCGTCCGTCTGGCCCCGGGCCGCTCCGACCGGCCCTTCCGCTCCCCGCCCGCGTACCGCTCTTGAGCCCTGGTCCAGGGGGAGGCCACGGGCTCCATGGGGCGGAACCATGAGGGATCCACGGAGGATCCAGGGGGAGATCCATAGGCGGCCGCGCGAGAGAGGCCGGGCGACTTAGCCTGGGGGGTACTGCGGTGTTCGCCCCGGTTCGGTGCCTGTGGGTGGCAGCCGGTGACGAGCGCGGTGAGCCCGGCCCACCCTGTCCGGGGGCGGCCGGGAACGACGCCCGGCGAGAGGAGCCAGCCGTGAGCACCCCGACTCCCGACGACCACACGCCCCCGACCGGTGAGGCGCCCGATTTCGATGCCGCCGGGGGGACCCGGTCCGCGGAGGAGGCCGCGGAGACCCGGGCCGCCCTGGTCGATCTCGCGAACAGTACGGCTCTGCTGCCGCAGGCACCTCCGCCCGAGGGCGAGGAGGTGCCCGAGGGAGCCATCGCCCTGCCGGTGATCGAGCAGGGCGGCGCACGCTTCATCCCCGTCTTCACCACCGAGGAAGCCCTGGTGGCGGCCGGGGGAGATCCTGGTACGGCCGTCCGTCTGCCCATCGCCGAGCTCGCCGCGAACTGGCCCGAGGACGATCTGTGGCTCACCGTGGACCCGGCGGACGAGGCAGGCCTGGCGCTCCCGGCCGAGCTGGTGCGGGCGCTGCCCGTCCTGAGCCGGGCCGATGGCCGGACCGGTCCCATGGACCCGGGCGGGTAGCGTCACCCGGGGGCACCCGGGGAAGCGGCAGACCGGCCGGGTGATCCGCTGGTGGGCGGCCTGATCCGGTCCGGATCACGGGCGGCCTGACCGGCCGGATCACGGGCGGCCTGACGGGGCCGGGCCGCCCCGCATCTCCTCGACGCCGCGCCCGCAGTCCTCCTGCCCCGTGCCCTCGCTCCCCCTGGGCCGGTTCAGCGGAATCCTCCGCCGGACCGGCCCTTCTCTCTGCTCGCACCCCTACCGCAGACTGCCTCCACGCGCCTCCGGACGTCCCCGCCCCGACCGGTCACCGCACCGGATGGAACCCGAATCCGCCGAAGGGCGAAGAACGGGCGAAAGCCCAAGTCTTCGAGAGACGTACGGACGAAAGGAGCCCCGATGACCGTCGAACCAGGCGTCCGGGTGGGGCAGCGGTTGAGCGACGCCTCGGTGATCGAGCGGTCCCGGGATGAGCCCGAGGCATTCGCCGTTCTCTTCGACCGCCATGCCGATTCGGTGCACCGCTACACGGCACGCCGTCTCGGTACGGATGTCGCCGACGACCTGATGGCGGAGACCTTCGCCATCGCGTTCCAGCGGCGGCACACGTACAACTCCGAGCGGGCCGACGCCCGCCCCTGGCTGTTCGGCATCGCGACCAACCTCGTCGGGCGGCACCGCCGGGCCGAGGCCCGGCGCTTCAAGGCGCTCGCGAAGCTCCCGGCGGACGACGCGCCGGGGCAGCACGACGGCGTCGCCGACCAGGTGGCCGCTCGGGTCAGTGCCCACGGAGTGCGCCGGGAACTCGCCGGCGCACTGTCCCGGCTCTCCGCCCGCAACCGCGATGTGTTGCTGCTGGTGGCCTGGGGCGACCTCAGCTACGAGGAAGCCGCGTCGGCACTGGATGTACCGGTGGGAACGGTCCGTTCACGGATGCACCGGGCTCGCAGCACGCTGCGCGAGGCGTTGGGCGGTACTGATCCGACAGCATTCCGAGAGGAATCCAGCCATGAATGACCTCAAAGTCCTGCGGGAGTGGGACGCCGAGGCGCAGCCGCTCACGGACGACGCCCGGCTGCGCGCCCGTGCCCGCCTGTTCCGGGAGATGTCCGGTCCGCGCGATCCCGCTCCTGCCGTCCCGCTGTTCCGCCGCCCGGTGCTGCGGATGGCGGTGGCGGTCGCGGCCGCCGCGGCCGTCGCGACGACCGCGGTCATCGCGCTCGACGACAGCGGCAACCGGTCCGGAACGGAGACACGCATGCGGCCGGTCAGCGCCGCGACCGTGCTCAACGCCGCCGCGGAACGCGAGCGCCGGCAGTCGACCGAAGTCGCCCCGCGCGACGACCAGTTCATCTACACCAAGGAGATCGTCAAGGAGACCGAACAGAAGACCCACGAGACCAAGTCCTACGTCGACGAGAACTGGACGTCCGTGGACGGCTCCAAGCGTTCCTGGGTGATGGAGATCGGCAAGGGCTGGTGGTCGGATCCGCCGAAGGCCAACGAGACGTCCTGGCCTCCGTCGGACTGGAGCACGCTGAAGAAGCTGCCCACCGACCCGGACAAGCTCATCCTCGCCGTCCGGACCCCGGACGGTCCGCCGGAGACCCAGCCTCGGTCCGTCGACGAGATCCCCAAGGACGAGTGGCCGCACATCCACTTCTCGCTGGCCGGCCTGCTCTACCGGACACCCGTGATGCCGGACGGTCTGCGCGCGGCCGCGTTCGAGGCGCTGGCGAAGATCCCCGGCGTCACCGCGACCCCCGGCGTTGAGGACGCCAAGGGCCGCAGCGGAATCGCGATCTCGTACAACGATCCGAGCCAGGAGTGGACCTGGGACACGGTCTTCATCTTCGACAAGGACACGTACGAGTACCTCGGGTTCAAGTCGACGCGGACGGCCGACTCGGGCAAGGAGAGTTACGACCAGTTCTCGTACCTCGACAGCTACGCCGTCGTCGACCGCGCGAAGCAGCGGCCGTAGAAGCCCTCCCCCACGTGGACCCCCGGCCGGAAGCGGCCGGGGGTCCTCGGCCGTCGTGGCGAACTCCCTTGCGTGCGACGGACGTCGGGCGGGAGAAGTCCTCACCACTCCGCCGACAGCAGGGCCTCGCCCAGGCCTCCCACCTCCGGTGCCGAGACCAGGGGCTGTTCGGTCCAGATCGTCTTGCCGTCGCGTACGTAGCGCGTGCCCCAGCGTTCGGTGAGCTGGGCGACCAGGAACAGCCCGCGCCCGCCCTCGTCCGTCGTCCGCGCGCGGCGCAGGTGCGGGGACGTGCTGCTGGTGTCGGAGACCTCGCAGATGAGGTGGCTGTCGCGGATGAGGCGCAGGACGACGGGACCTCCGCCGTAGCGGTAGGCATTGGTGACCAGTTCGCTGACGATCAGTTCGGTGGTGAAGCCGATCTCGCCCAGCCCCCACTCGGTGAGCTGTGTCGCGGTGAGCGCGCGGGCGCGAGCCGCCGCGGTCGGTTCCGCCGGGAGCTGCCAGGTGGCGACCTGGTGGGACGGCAGTCCGCGGGTGCGCGCGACGAGCAGCGCCGCGTCGTCGTGGGAGCGGTCGGGCGGCAGCGCGTTCTCGACCGCGGCGCAGATGGCCTCGACGGGGCGTGAGGGGTCGCTCAGCGCGGTGCGCAGTCGGGCCAGCCCCTCGTCGAGGTCGCGGTGCTGGGCGCGGATCAGGCCGTCGGTGTAGAGGGCGAGCACGCTGCCCTCGGGCAGCTCCAGTTCGGCGCTCTCGAACGGCAGACTGCCCAGGCCCAGCGGCGGGCCCACGGGTGAGTCCGGCAGCCACACCGACCCGTCGGCGCTCGCCACGGCGGGCGGCGGGTGGCCGGCGCGCGCGAAGGAGCAGCGCCGGGAGACCGGGTCGTACACCGCGTACAGGCAGGTCGCGCCGACGACTTGGGGGACGGGTTCGCGGTTCGGTTCCTGCTCGGCGGCGAGGCGGTCGACGAGATCGTCGAGGTGGGACAGCACTTCGTCCGGGGGGAGGTCGAGGTAGGCGAGGGTGTGGACGGCCGTGCGCAGCCGGCCCATGGTGGCGGCGGCGTGGATGCCGTGGCCGACCACGTCACCCACGACGAGGGCGATACGGAGGCCCGAGAGCGGAATGACGTCGAACCAGTCGCCGCCCACGCCCGCCGTGGCGTCGGCCGGCAGGTAGCGGTGCGCGACCTCGACGGCCGGGTGCTCGGGGACCCCGCCCGGCAGCAGGCTGCGCTGCAGGGCGAGCGCCGCCTCGTGCTGCTGGGTGTAGCGGCGCGCGTTGTCGATGCAGACGGCGGCGCGGGCGGCCAGCTCCTCGGCCAGGGTGAGGTCGTCCTCCTCGAACGGCTCGGGTCGCCGCCACCGCCACAGGCTCACCACGCCCAGGACGAGCCCGCGCGCCATCAGCGGAACGGCGATCAGGGAGTGGACGCCCAGGTCGCGGACGCGCTCGACCTTGTCCGGGTCGAGGGAGGACCAGCCGGGCGAGACCCGCAGGACCGCTTCGAGCACGGGGTGCTGCTCGGCCATGCACAGCGCCTGCGGGGCGTCCGACGGGAAGCGCATCACATGGCCCACGGGGTACATCAGGTCCGACGCCTCCGCGGAGACGCTGAGGACCGCGGCCCGGGACAGGGCGCCGGAGGAATCCTTGGAGGTCTCCCCGCCCCGGGGTACCGGTTCGAGCAGGTCGACCGAGACGCAGTCCGCCAGGTCGGGGACCGCCACGGCGGCCAGTTCGCGCGCGGTCTCCGCGACGTCCAGGGTGGTCCCGATGCGGGCGCCGGCCTCGTTCACCAGGGCCAGGCGCTTACGGGCACGGTAGCGTTCGGTGACGTCCTCGACGGTCTCGGTGACCCCCAGGACGCGCCCGGCCGGGTCCTCCATCCGGAAGGCGGAGATGGACACCACCCGCTCCTGGCCGGGGTCGTTCTGCAGCCGCCCGCGCTGCTCGATGAAGATCGTCGGCTCGCCCGTGGCGAGCACCCGCCGCAGCTGGGTCTCCACACGGTCGGTCTCCGGCTCCATCAGGAAGTCGCCGAGGCTCAGCCCCGGGAACGCCTCGGGCGGGATCTCGCCGAACCTGGCGATCGCCCGGTTCACCCGCAGGAACTTCAGCTCCGGGTCGTGCACCACCAGGCCGATGGGACAGCGGCGGAACATCCCGTCCAGGACGGACCGGTCCGTCTCCCACTGCATGACCTGCTCGGCGGGGGCGCCGACGACGAACCACTCGGGCCCGTCAGGCCGCGCCACCACCCGGACCCGGCAGCCGAGGTCCACGCGCTCGCCGTCACGGCGCCGGACGGGCACGATCCCGAAGTAGCAGCCCTCCGACTCCACGCAGGCGGCCAACTCGCCCATGACCCGCTCCTCGTCCTGCGGATGGACGAGGAAGTCGCGCGCCGGACGGCCCATCACCTCGTCGGACCGGTAGCCGAGCAACTCCTGCGCCTGCCGGCTCCAGCCCACGATCGTGCCGTGGCCGTCCAGCACCGCCGTGGCGGAGCGGTGCACGGCGAACGGGTCGTCCGGACCCTCGCCGGGCGTCGTCACCGGGATGTCCACCATCACCTACCACCCTCGTACGAACCGGGGACGTGCGCTCATCGGCCCAGCGGCGCCCGGGGCGACGGCCGGGCGAGGAGCACCGCGACGTCGTCCTGGACCACGGGGGGCAGCATGCGGTTCAGCAGTCCGTCGCAGATCTCCTCCAGGGGCCGGTCGAGCTTTTCCAGGGCGTGGGTGAGTTCGTGCATGCCCCGGCCGAGGTCCCGGTCGCGTGCCTCGACGAGCCCGTCGGTGTACATCACCAGCAGACTCTCCGGGGGCAGCAGCACGCGTTCGGCCTGGAAGTCCCCGCCGCCCGCGCCCAGGGGCGGGCCCGGCGGTGCTTCGACGAACCGGACGCGGCCCTCGGTGTCGGCCACCACCGGGGGCGGATGGCCAGCCCTGCTGATCAGGACCTCGCCGGCGGCCGGGTCGTGGACGGCGTAGACGCAGGTCGCCATCTCGTTCTCGCCGAAGTCGGCGACGGCGGCGTCGAGGGAGACCAGCATCTCGGCCGGGGGGATGTCGTGGCGGGCCAGCGTGCGCAGCGCCGTACGGAGCTGGCCCATGACCGCCGCCGCGTGGATGCCGTGCCCCATCACGTCGCCGATGACCAGTCCGGTCCTGCCGTCGGGCAGCGCGATGACGTCGAACCAGTCGCCGCCGACCTCATGGGCGCTGGCCGGCAGATAGCGGGCGGTGAGGTCGAGACCGGTCACGGTCGGTAGTGAGGTGTTCATGAGGCTGCGCTGGAGGGTCAGGGCAGCGCGCCGCTCGCTCGTGTACATGCGGGCGTTGTCGATGTTCAGCGCGGCCCGCGACACCACCTCGTCCATGAGCAGGCATTCCTGGTCGTCGAACGGCTCGCGGTCGCGGGTGCGGGTGACGATCACCGCGCCGAGGACGGTGCCGCGGGCGACCAGCGGGACGAGCCGGGACGCGCCGATCCGACGGCGCAGGTAGTCGCGCAGCCGCTCGGCACCGGGGTCGGTGATCAGCGCCGGGATGTCCGACAGGTAGAGGTTGATGGCGCGCCCGTTGGCGATCACCTGCTCGTACACCGATTCGCGGGGCACCTGGTACGTCATGCCGACCGCCAAGTCCTGCTGGGGCGCGGCCGGATCGGTGTAGATGACGGCGACGCGGCGCACCCACCCCTGGGTGGACGGCTGCGGTGCCCCGTCGGGGCCGAGCACCTCCTCCAGCAGGTGCACATCGGCCGAGTCGGCGAGCTGCGGCACCAGGACCTGGGCCACCTCCTCGGCCGTGCGCCGCAGGTTCAGGGTGGTGCCGATCTGCGTCCCGGCGGCGGCGAGCAGGGCGAGGCGTTCACGGGCCTGCTCGACCTCGGTGTGCGCGAGCTGCGCCTCGGTGATGTCGATCAGGGAGGCGATCACGCCCAGCCGGCTGCCGGAGCCGTCCAGCAGAGGCGCGTACGAGCAGGACCAGATGCGCTCGCGGTCGGGGTCGGCCGGGGTGCGGCCGGGGCGGCGGAGGTCCACCACGGCCTCACCGGTGTCCAGGACCTGCCGCATGACGGCCTCCAGGCCGGCCGCGTTGATGTCCGGCGCCACCTCGCCCACCCGCTTGCCGATGTGCTCGGGCGCGGGGACGCCGGTCATCCGGGCCAGGGCTTCGTTGACGCGGCGGAAGCGCAGGTCGGGGCCGAGCATGGCCAGCCCGATGGGTGACTGGGCGAACAGTCCCTCCATGGCGGCCAGCGAGTCCCGCATGCCCACGACCGCGGACGTCTCGGCCGAGACGACCAGGATGCCCGTACGGCCCTGCTCGTCGGCTGACGGGCAGATCCAGGTCTCCATCTCCACCATGTGGCCGTCGCGATGGCGGACCGGGAGGGACCCGACGACGGCCTCGCCGGACCGGACGCGGCTCAGCAGGCGGTCGGCCAGTTCCCAGTGCGTCTCGGGGACGAGAACGGGCTTCAGATGCCGGCCGATGAGCTCCTCGGGGCTGTAGCCGAGCAGCTCCCGGGCGGCGAGCGACCACTGCACGACATGCCCGTCGGCGTCGGCCCGCCACAGCGCGATCGGAAGGAGGTCGCTGAACACGCCCGCATAGCCCACCGCCGGCGTGGGCGGATCGGGCACATCACTCGGTGATTCGTGCGTGTCCTCCACGATGACACCAGGCTAGCGCGGAGGCCCGATCCAGGGCAGGGCGTACGGTGCGGTCCGTCCGCGCCGCCCCGGTCCCGACGGGGACAGGGGCGGCGCGGCCTGGGCGCGGGGTATGAGCAGCTCGGTGTTCCGGTCCCCGGGTGCCCCCGCCCAGCCCGGGTGCACCCCGTCCACCGGACCCGCGGCGAGGCCGGGGCCGTTGTACGGCAACTCCCGGTACAGGGACGCGAGGCCGCCGGCCGACGGGTCGGCGGTCTCCGTACCGTACGGCGCCGCGGACTCGATCAGTGTGGTGAAGAGGGAGAGCGTGCCGTCGTGGTTGTCGTCGGCTCGATCAGCCGCGCGTGGTGCGGACAGTCCACGTGGGAGGCGGTGTTGGCCTTCGGTGAGCCGTGAGGAACGGTGGCCGTCCGCGCCGGATGTCCCCGGCACGGACGGCCACCGTCCGCTCCGCTAGCGCGCCGGCTCCGCGTAGAAGTCGCGCGGCCGCCCCGACTTGTCCTTCAGCCGCCCCAGCAGCCCGGAGGGGTACTCGATCAGCCAGTAGCTCGCCACCGCCGCGGGGACGGCCACCGCCAGGACGATCAGCGTCGCCAGCGGATAGCCGCTCGGGCCCGAGGGCAGCAGGCCCGAGGTGTAGAGCTTGAGCATGATCGGCTCGTGCCAGATGAAGAGGCTGTAGCTGACCAGCCCGGCACCGGTCAGCCAGCGGGCCGTCAGCGCCTTGTGCCACCGGCCCCGCCGCCGGACGTGGATGGTGCTGTAGAGCAGCACCACCCACAGCAGCGAGGCGAGCGGGTGGAAGAAGGTGAACAGGGCGTTCTCCGGGACCGAGATCAGCGACAGCAGGAACAGCGCGACCAGCACGACGCTCCGGAGCACGATCGCCGGGCCCGTGTTCATCCGGCCCCGTTCGCCCAGCGCGACCATCGCCACCGCCAGGCCCATACCGGCCGCGAAGCCGCCGAAGCGGGCCTGCGGGCCGAAGTACACCGGCCATTCGGTGTGCGGGATCCCGAACCCGTAGTGGGCGACGGCGATCCAGATCACCGGCACCACGAACAGCAGCAGACACCCTCCGGCGCACACGGCGACCCGTGCGCGCCGCGACCCGAACGAGCGGCAGGCCCGTACGGCGAGCGGCCCCAGCGCGACCAGCGCGAGGTAGAACATGATCTCCAGGGACAGGGACCAGGTGGGGCCCAGGGTGTAGAAGATCTGTTCCTGGCTGAAGACATGAGTGAACGTCAGATGCTGGAGCAGATCGGACCAGTTGCCCGGCAGCGTCGGGTTGCGGGATGCCCAGACGAGCAGGACGGCGAGGAAGTAGAGCGGCACGATCCGTATCGCGCGCCGGAAGAGGAACACCCGGGCCGGGCGGACCGAACCGCCGTCGATCGCCGCCCGCGCGTACGAGAGCGTCAGCAGGTACGCGGACATCACGAAGAAGAGGTCGATGACCTCCAGCGAGATCACCGCGCCGACGTACGGGTTGTCGACCGGCGGATGGATGCCGTCGGCGTCGTAGCGGAAGTACTGCTGCCAGACGTGGAAGATCACCGTGCTGAGCGCCGCGAGACCGCGGAAGCCCTCGATCTCCCGCGCCCGGCCGCCGGGAGGAGTGCCCTCCGGGGGCCGGGACGGCGAGGCCGCCTCGGTGCGTGCGCGGGCCTCCTTGCGGGGGGAAGCGGCCGCCGCCCGAGGGGTGTCGGTGGGTGCGGACGTCGTGCTCACGGCTGGGCCACCGCCTTCGCGGCCCGCGGGGTGACGCGCCACTGGCGGTCGCCCAGCGCCTCCTTCAGACAGGCCTGCCGGGCCAGCATGTTCTTGAAGTGGCTGTAGAAGACGGTGGACACCAGGACGTAGCGCCAGAACCAGCCGCGGCGCCTGCGGAGTTCGGGCACGGCGAGCCGCCACGCGAACGCCGCCTGGATCAGTCCGGCCGAGACCGTGAACAGCGTGGCCAGCAGGCAGACCGGTACGGTCCAGTCGAGTTCGCCGACGCCGCCCGCTCGCCAGGCCGAGTACAGCAGCACCGGCAGGATCTGCAGCGTCAGCCACGGCTGCACCTCCCGCCAGCCCAGCAGGACGAACAGACCCGCTTTCTGACGGCGCGTGAACACCGGGGAGCGCAGCGCCTGCCACAGATGCCGGAGGGAGACCTGAAGCCAGCCCTGCGCCCAGCGCGACCGCTGGTTCCACAGCGAGGTCAGGGTGGTGGGGGAGAGCTCGCGCGAGATGAGCGTGCGGTCCATGGCGAACCGCGCGCCCTCCTTCAGGGCCCGCATCGTGGAGTCGATGTCCTCGGTCAGCATCGAGCCGTGCATACGGGTGCGGGCGAGGAGGTCGGTGCGCCAGAAGCCGTTGGAGCCGCCGAACACCCCGAAGCCGTAGAGCCGGGTGCGGCCCGGGTGGCTCACGGCGTAGATCGTCTCGAACTCCACCGCCACCAGCTTGGAGACCCAGGTGCTGTCCCCGTTGCGGACGACGCAGTGGCCCTGGACGACGTCGTAGCCGTTGGACAGCCAGTGCCAGGCGTTCTTGAAGGCGTCGCGGGCCGGGTGGTGGTCGGCGTCGAAGATGCCGACGAACTCGCCGCGGACGCGGGTCACTGCGGCGTTGATGTTCTGCGCCTTCGACGTGCTGCCCTGGACCGGCAGCAGCACCAGGCGCGGATCGCGGCCCGCGATGGCCCGCAGGGTGTCCTCGACGGGCAGCGGATGCGGGGTGTTGTACGCCAGCACGATCTCCAGCTCGCCCGGATAGTCCAGGCACAGGAACGACTCGACCGTGTCGACGATGGTGGCGGCCTCGTTCGGCAGGTAGGCGGCGATGACGGCGCTGGCCGTCGGGTACGGCGCACCCGGTTTCGCCGGGCGGGAGACCGAGTCCAGCGAGAACAGGCACTCCATCACGATGAGCAGCGCGGAGATCAGCAGCCCGGACACCACCACCCAGTACATGACGGACCCCAGGTCGAAGCCCAGCGTGTACACCTGCTGGTAGAGCACGAACGGCACACCCACGCCGACGGCCAGCACCACGACCGGGGACAGCCACGTCAGGAACGAACGGACCGCCGCACCCAGGCGGTTGGGGCGGGCGGTGCCGCGCATCCACGGGGCGTACCGCACCGGGCGCAGATCGCGGTGGGTCGACGCCTCGGCCGCCGCGCCGCGCGCCTGCTCCACGACCCGCGTCCTGCGGTCGCACCCGGCCAGGGGCGTCCAGCCGATCGCCGGGGTCAGCAGCACGTTCTCGTCCGCGACGATGAAGCGGGTGCCCGCGACCGTGTGAGCGAACTTCTGCAGCCGGCGGCGCGCGGATTCCTCGTCCACGCCCGGCATGAGGACGAGCAGCCGGCCCTCGTCGTCCCAGCCCAGCCGGTCGCACGGGCCGCCGAGCTTCTCGGCGACCGCCGCGAGGCGTTCGGCCACCTCGCGGCGGACGCGCGGGCCGAGCCGGGACTCCAGCACGCTCATCTCCGCGACGCTCACGATCGCCAGCACACCGCCGCTGCGGGCCGGGCGCGGGCGCTGGAGTTCGCGGTCCAGCTCGTCGAGGAAGTGCGGTTCGGAGTACAGCCCGGTGCGCGGGTCGAGCAGAAGATTCTCGACCGGGACCGGAACGCGGCGCAGCTTGGCCTCGATACGCGCCGTGAGTTCGACGGGGTCGGAGGTCTCGGGTATGCAGTCGTCGGCGCCGTGCCGCAGCATGTCCGCGACATCGGCCGCGCCGGGGCTGTCCGTCACCATCAGCAGAGGCAGCGCACCGCCCGCGGGGGCACCGCGGACCTCGCGGATCACATCCAGCCCGTACGCGCCGAGCGGCCCGCTCCGGTCGTCGTCCAGGGCGACGATCGCGTCCGGGGGAGCCTGCTGGAGTGCCTCGGTCACGCGGCCGGGCGGAGCGTGGCTCACCTCGTGCCCGGTGGAGATCAGGGTCCTGGTCAGTTGCTCGAGTCTCGGTCCGGGCATGCCGACCGCCAGCACGCGCCCACCGGTGGGGGGTTGTTCGTCCTCGCGGCCGGGGGCTGCCGCGGGCAAACGCAGTGAGAGTGTCGGGTGCGAGGTGAGCACCGTGAATTTCCTTCCTCTGCACGGAAGTTGTTCAAGAATCCGGTACGGCCGACAAGAGCGCGGGAATGGGTGGGGGGTTGCGCCGCCGGGTGGAACGGGGGCCGAACAGCTCGTGGATACAACGGAAACAACCCGTGCACTCCGCGGCCCCGGACGAACTGCCGGGAGCGGTCGAGCACAGGAAGAAGTCCCCGGATGGTCGAGGGTGCGGGGGATACCCGGAGTTCCCTGTGCATCCGGCTTTCCGATACTCAGGCTTTCTGAGTACTCATGAAGCCGAGTACTCGGAAAGCATGGATGCTCACCGGTCCGGGAAGGCCCGTAGCCATGGGTGTTTCCGGACCGCCGGGCCCCGGGGCGATGCCTCCCCCGGACGGGAAGCGGCGCGGACCTGCGGATCCGCGCGGCCCGTACCGGGCTTGCGCAGGGGCAACTGCGCGGCGGCAGGGGCCGGTTCGTTCGGGCGGCGCCGACAAGACCTGTCCGGGTGCGGCAGTCCGTGCGGCTGCCGTCCGGGTGCGCGGGGGCGCGGCGGGGCCGCACCCCGGAGCACATGAGTGCGCTCCGGCGAGTTCTCCATATCGCGGTCCCATCCTTGTCGGATTGTGGCGGAGGACCAGTGGGGGGTGGGGGTGAAGTCCGGGTCGTGCCGCGCCGAATGCCGGCAGCGGCGACACCAGAGTTCACGGTCAGCGTGTCATGGACCGTACGCGGGAGTAACACCTTGATTAAAGCCGCCACCAGGGGTCCCGCGACTGAACACACCGTCCCCGCAATGTGAAGGCATTGCGTGGATGAGGTTTAGGGAAATCGACTCGACTTCCGCATTTCTGCGGGGGAGAGGGAACGCCCCGCTCCGTATCCGCATCATCCTAGGATGGCCGGATGGACGACCCCGAGGCGACCGGTCCCGTGACGCACGACCCGAGCGACCTGAACGACCCGAGTGACGGCAGTGACGCGAGTGGCGCGCCGGCCGGTTCCGTACCGGACACGGGCGTTCCGGACGCCGGTGGCGTGGACAGCGACGGTGCGGACAGCGGCGTTCCGGACAGCGGCGTTCCGGACGCCGGTGAAGCGGCCGGAGGGCCGCCTCTGCAGACCCTGCGGCGCGTCTTCGGCTACGACGCCTTCCGGGGCGAACAGCAGGAGATCATCGAGCATGTGGTCGCGGGCGGCGACGCGCTCGTGCTCATGCCCACCGGCGGCGGCAAGTCGCTCTGCTACCAGATCCCCGCGCTCGTACGGCGCGGCGTCGGCGTCGTCGTCTCGCCGCTCATCGCGCTCATGCAGGACCAGGTCGACGCCCTGCGCGCCCTCGGCGTACGCGCCGGGTTCCTCAACTCCACGCAGGACCCCGACGAACGGCGGCTGGTCGAGGCCGAGTTCCTCGCGGGCGAGCTGGACCTGCTCTACCTCGCGCCCGAGCGGCTGCGGGTCGAGGCGACCACGCGCCTCCTCCAGCGCGGCGAGATCGCCCTGTTCGCCATCGACGAGGCCCACTGCGTGTCCCAGTGGGGTCACGACTTCCGCCCCGACTACCTGGCCCTGTCCGAACTGCACGAGCGCTGGCCGGACGTCCCCCGCATCGCCCTCACCGCGACGGCGACGCCCGCCACCCACGCCGAGATCGCGTCACGGCTGAAGCTGCAGGACGCCCGCCACTTCGTGGCGAGTTTCGACCGGCCCAACATCCAGTACCGGATCGCGCCGAAGGCCGAGCCCAAGAAGCAGTTGTTGCACCTCCTGCGCACCGAGCACCCCGGCGACGCGGGCATCGTCTACTGCCTGTCCCGCGCCTCCGTCGAGAAGACCGCCGAGTTCCTGGCGCGCAGCGGGATCGAGGCCCTGCCGTACCACGCCGGGCTCGACGCACGGACCCGTGCCGAGCACCAGGCGCGGTTCCTGCGTGAGGACGGCGTGGTCATCGTCGCCACCATCGCCTTCGGCATGGGCATCGACAAGCCCGACGTACGGTTCGTGGCGCACCTGGACCTGCCCAAGTCCGTCGAGGGCTACTACCAGGAGACGGGGCGTGCGGGGCGCGACGGTCTGCCGTCCACCGCCTGGCTGGCGTACGGACTGCAGGACGTCGTCCAGCAGCGCAAGCTGATCGCCGACTCCGAGGGCGACGAGGCGCACCGGCGGCGGCTGGCCACCCACCTCGACGCGATGCTCGCCCTCTGCGAGACCGTCGAGTGCCGCCGGGTCCAACTCCTCGCCTACTTCGGGCAGAAGAGCACCGCGTGCGGCAACTGCGACACCTGTCTGACCCCGCCCGAGTCCTGGGACGGCACGGTCGCCGCGCAGAAGCTGCTGTCGACCGTCGTCCGGCTGAAGCGCGAACGCGGGCAGAAGTTCGGGGCGGGTCAGATCGTCGACATCCTGCTCGGGAAGAAGACGGCGAAGGTCATCCAGTTCGACCACGACGCGCTCAGCGTCTTCGGGGTCGGCACCGATCTGCGCGAGGCCGAATGGCGCGGCGTGGCGCGGCAGTTGCTCGCCCAGGGGCTGCTGGCGGTCGAGGGCGAGTACGGCACGCTGGTGCTCACCGACGCGAGCGGCGAGGTGCTGCGCGGGGAGCGCGAGGTGCCGCTGCGGCGCGACCCCGAGAGGGCGGCGCGGGCGGCGAAGCCGTCGAAGGGCGAGGGCGCGCGCCGCGCGGCCCCTGCGGACCTGCCCGAGGAGGCCGTGCCGGTCTTCGAGGAGCTGCGGGCCTGGCGCGCGGCCACCGCGAAGGAACAGGGCGTCCCCGCGTATGTGATCTTCCACGACGCGACGCTGCGCGAGATCGCCACGGTGGCACCGTCGAGCCTGGCGGAGCTGGGCACGGTCGGCGGTGTGGGCGAGAACAAACTGGCGAAGTACGGCGAGCAGATCCTGGAGCTGCTCGCCGGGGCGTGAGGCGGCCGGCCGCTTCCCGGGCGAGGAGACGGCCGACGACGACCGGCGCTCACCGGATGGCCGCGAAGTGGGACGCCCGCCTCGCGGGGGTCAAGCGCATCGCCGAGTGGGGCCGGTCGTAGCCCGGGTGGGGCGATCCCGGGGAGGTGCCCTCACCGGGCCGCCTCGCCGGGCACGCCCGCCTCGCCGAGCACACCCACCTCGCCGAGCACGCCAGCCACACCCGCCTCACCGGCCGCGTTCGCCTCATCCGCCTCATCCGCGCACGGCCCCAGCGCCCCGAGCGGCTTCTCGTACCAGGCCACGTCCCAGTAGCGGCCGAACTTCCGCCCGACCTCCCGGAACGTCCCGGCGTGCGTGAAGCCGAAGCGGGTGTGCAGTCGGGCCGACGCCTCGTTGGGCAGGGCGATCCCCGCGTACGCCCGGTGCAGATCCTCACCGTCCAGCGCCTCGAACAGCGCCTTGTAGAGCAGTGTGCCGATGCCGCGCCCGCCCGCGTCGGGGGCGCAGTAGACGCTGACCTCGACCGAGGTGGCGTAGGCGGGCTTCGGGCGGAAGCTGCTGCTCGTCGCGTACCCGAGAATCCGGCCACCGGGCCCTTCCTGAGCAACCAGCAGGCGGTGCAAGCCGTCTTTCCTGTGGGAGAGCAGCCACGGGCGGCGCTCCTCGGCCGTGAAGGGCTCGGTGTCGAAGGTGATCGCCGTCTCGCGGACGTAGTGGTTGTAGAGATCCGTAAGGGCCTCGATGTCGCCCTCCGCGCCGGGCCTGACCTGCACTTCCGGCGATACCGACACCATGTCGCCTCCCTGTGTGGCCGGACAGGGTACTGCATGATCAGAAAATTCGTCGGGCGGCTTGGGAATTGTGTCCGGATTCCAGTCGTTGTTTCCATCGGAACGGGCACCCGATGCCAGGGTGTACCGCCCCCAGGAACCCGCGTCAGACCGACACCGTGAAAGGGAGCACGCATGGCAACCCGCGCCGTCGCCCGTCGTCAGTCCGACGGCACGACCACCGAGACCGACCGGGTGAACAGTGGTCGCGCCGTTGGCGGAGAAATCGCCGACCGTGACCTGGTCGGCATGTATCTCGACGAGATAGCGCGCACCCCTCTGCTCGACGCCGCCAAGGAGGTCGAGCTGTCCCAGGCCATCGAGGCGGGGGTCTACGCCCGGCAGATCCTCGACGGTGAGGGCGGCGAGACCGACGCGGCCGGGGCGAGCCGTGAGGAGCTCGAGGCCCTGGCGGCCGAGGGCGAGCGCGCGAAGGACGTCTTCATCCGCTCCAACCTCCGTCTCGTCGTCGCGGTGGCGCGCCGCTATCCGCGCAGCGGGCTGCCCCTGCTCGACCTGATCCAGGAGGGCAACGCCGGCCTGGTGCGCGCGGTGGAGAAGTTCGACTACACCAAGGGCTTCAAGTTCTCCACGTACGCGACCTGGTGGATCCGGCAGGCCATCACCCGTTCCATAGCCGACCAGTCCCGCACGATCCGGCTCCCCGTCCACCTCGTCGAGGAACTCGGCCGGATCCGGCGGGTGCAGCGGGAGTTCAACCGGGAGAACGGCCGGGACCCGGAGCACGGCGAGATCGCCGAGGAGCTGGGCTCCACGACCGAGCGCGTCGGCGACGTCCTCGACTGGGCGCGTGACCCGGTCAGCCTGAACATGTCGGTGGACGACGAGGGCGAGACCCAGTTCGGCGACCTCCTGGAGGACACGTCCGCGGCCACGCCCGAGCAGTCCGTCCTGGTGATGCTGCGGCGCGAGGGGCTGGACGATCTGATCGGCAAGCTCGACGAGCGCACGGCGTCGATCATCAAGATGCGGTACGGCATCGACGACGGCAGGGAGCGCACCCTGACCGAGGTCGGCAAGCAGCACGGCCTGACGCGTGAGCGGATCCGGCAGATCGAGAAGCATGCGCTGCTCGAGCTGAAGAAGCTGGCTCGCGACACGGGTTTTGATGCCGCGGCGTAGTGCCCGCGGGGGCGTTGCGCCCTCCGACTGAGCTCCACCTGATCAGAGCCCCGGCGCCTCCCCCCTGGCGCCGGGGCTCTTCTGTGTCCGGGGGGCCGTGTTCTGGGGGTCTCTTCCTGTCCTGGGGGCGGTGGCGGTCGGGTGGGGTCGCCGGACCCTGAGAAGGGGCCCTCTCCGAGAGCGCGCTGCGGGCGTCGGCAGCCCTGCCCGTTCCTGCCCGATTGCCTGCCCGAGTCTGTTTACTTTCCGGAATCCGGCCCCTAGCCTGGCCGCGAAACCACAGGATCGGGCATGGAACGGAACCGAACCCACATGTACGCAGCGGAGCGCCAGCAGGAGATCCTGCGCCTCGCCCGGGAGAGCGGCCGGGTCGACGTACTGTCCCTCTCCGAGGAGTTCCAGGTCACCGCCGAGACCGTACGGCGGGATCTGAAGGCCCTCGACCGGGCGGGTCTGGTCCGCCGCGTCCATGGTGGTGCCATCCCCGCCGGCCGCCTCGACTTCGAGCCCGACCTCGCCGAACGCGACACCGTGGCCGCCGACGAGAAGGACCGCATCGCGCGCGCCGCACTCGCCGAACTGCCCGCCGACGGCAGCGTGATCGTCGACGCGGGCACCACGGCGGCCCGCTTCGCCGGCGCCTTCCCCCTCGAATCCGGCCTCACCGTCGTCACCCACGCGCTGCCCGTCGCCGCCCGCCTCGCCGACCACCCCGGCATCGCGCTCCACCTGGTCGGCGGTCGCGTACGCCACCGCACCCGCGCCGCCGTCGACGCCTGGGCCCTGCGCGCCTACGGAGAGATCCGTGCGGACGTCGCCTTCATCGCCACCAACGGCTTCTCCGTCGACGGCGGTCTCACCACACCGGATCTGGCCGAGGCCGCGGTCAAGCGCGCGGCCGTCGCCGCCGCCCGCAGGGTCGTGCTGCTCGCCGACTCCGCCAAGTTCGGCCGCGAGCAGTTCGCCCGCTTCGGCGACCTCGCCGACGTCGACCTGCTGATCACCGACACCGGCCTCGGCGAGGAGGACGCCCGCGCCGTCGAGCGCCGCGGCCCGGAAGTGGTCCGCGCATGATCCTCACCGTCACCCCCAACCCGAGCCTGGACCGGACGTACGAGCTGCCCGCGCTCGATCGCGGCGCGGTGCTGCGGGCGGGTGCCGACCGTGTCGATCCGGGCGGCAAGGGCGTCAACGTCTCGCGCGCGGTAGCCGCGGCCGGACACCGCACGGTCGCCGTCCTCCCCCTCGGCGGGCCCGAGGGCGCGCACCTGTCCCGGCTGCTCGGCGCGTACGGCATCGAGGCCGCCGGAGTGCCCGTGGCCGGATCGACGCGGGTCAACATCACCCTCGTCGAGGCCGACGCGACGCTCACCAAGGTCAACGCGGCCGGGCCCGTGCTCGGCGCGAGCGAGGCCGAAGCGCTGCTGGAGACGGTGGGGAAGCGGTCGGCGGACGCGGACTGGATCGCCTGCTGCGGCAGTCTGCCGCGCGGCCTTCCGCCCGAGTGGTACGCGGAGTTGGTGGCCCGCGCGCACCGCGCGGGGGCACGGATCGCCGTCGACGCGTCGGGTCCCGCGCTCGCGGCCGCCCTGTGCGAGGCGCCGGACGTCGTCAAGCCGAACGCCGAGGAACTCGCCGAAGCCGTCGGACGGCCGATCGCGACCGTCGGCGACGCGGTCAAGGCGGCGGAGGAACTGCGCGACCGCGGGGCGCGGGCGGTGCTGGCCAGCCTCGGACCGGACGGCCAGCTCCTGGTGGACGCCTCGGGCACGTACCTCGGCACGGCGCCCGTCGCGGTCGTCCGCAGCAATGTCGGCGCGGGGGACTCCTCGCTCGCCGGATTCCTGGCGGCGGGCGGCACCGGCGAGGTGGCGCTGGCCTCCGCGGTTGCGCACGGTGCGGCAGCGGTCCAGCTCCCCGGAAGTGTCATGCCGACGCCGGCCGATCTGGCGCCGGACGCGGTCCTCACCACCTCGGACGTGCCGCTCGACCGCGTACTGGCCGCGCCGGTCGCCCTCCCGGCCGCGCCGCCGCCGTCGGCGTACGAGGAGCCTCCGTCGTACGGGGAGCCGACGCGGTACGGGCAGCCTCAGTCGTACGAGAAGTCTCTGTCGTACGGGAAGCCTCTGTCGTACGGGAAGCCGAGGCCGTCGGACGAGCCGCGGTTCGGGCGGTACGAGACGCCTGGGGAGCCGCCGTCATGAGACGTTTCCCGCGGCTGCACGCGGCTGCACGCGGCCGGTCCGGTCAACTCCTCTGTTGCCCCGACGTGTTCGTCGGACCGGCAGCCCCTGCATCACCCCGGCGCGGGGGCTCTCCCCGGCGGCCCCGGCCCCATGGCCCCTGCCCCCGGCCGTTCGCCCCGCCCGGGGCACCCGTCCCCAACCCCTCCGCCCACGGGCGGCGTCGCGAGCAAGGAGCCACGCGATGACTGAGCTGATCACCGCGGAGCTGGTCGACCTCGACCTGTCCGCCGAGACGAAGGAAGCGGCCGTACGGTCGCTCGCCGAGCGTATGGTCCGCGCGGGCCGTGTCACCGACCTCGACGGCTTCCTCGCCGACGTGGCCGCGCGCGAGGCCCAGATGCCCACCGGGCTGGAGGGCGGCATCGGCATTCCGCACTGCCGCAGCGAGCATGTCGCGGAACCGACCCTCGCCTTCGGACGCAGCGGCCGGGGCCTCGACTTCGGCGCGCCGGACGGCCCGGCGGACCTGGTCTTCCTGATAGCCGCCCCGGCGGGCGCGGACGCCGACCACCTGTCGATCCTGTCCGCCCTCGCCCGGCGGCTGATGGACGCCGACTTCACCGGCGCGCTCAGGTCGGAGAGCGACGCGGCGCGGGCCGCCGCCCTCGTCCGCGGAGACGAAGTACCTCCGCCGGAGGATCCCGCCGACGCGACGGACAACACCCCCGCCGACGCGGCGCCGTTCAGGATCGTCGCCGTGACGTCCTGCCCGACCGGGATCGCGCACACCTACATGGCCGCCGAGTCCCTGCGGAAGGCCGCAGAGGCGGAACGTGCCGAACTCGTCGTCGAGACCCAGGGATCGGCCGGGTTCAGCAGGCTCGACCCCGCCGTCATCGCCGCCGCCGACGCCGTGATCCTCGCGCACGACGTGGAGGTACGGGACAAGGCCCGCTTCGGCGGCAAGCCGACCGTCGACGTGGGTGTCAAGGCCGCCATCAACCGGCCCGGCGCACTCATCGCCGAGGCCCGGGACAAGGCCGCGCGCGGTGAGGCCACCGCCCCCACCGCCTCCGCCGGCACGGGCGCTCCGATGGACCGTGACGGCGGGCCGGGCGACGGCTACGCCACCCGGCTGCGCAAGTGGCTGATGACGGGCGTCAGTTACATGGTGCCGTTCGTCGCCGCGGGCGGCCTTCTGATCGCCCTGGCCTTCGCCATCGGCGGCTACGAGATCAACGAGGCGCCCTCCGTCGCCAAGCACTTCGTCTGGACCGAGGCCGTCAGCTGGGCCGCTCTCCTCTTCCAGATCGGCGGAGTGGCCTTCGGCTTCCTGGTGCCCGTCCTCGCCGGCTACATCGCGTACGGCATGGCGGACCGGCCCGGACTCGTGCCCGGCTTCGTCGGCGGTTCCATCGCCCTCACCGTCAACGCCGGGTTCCTCGGCGGCCTCATCGCCGGTCTGCTCGCGGGCGCGGTGGTGATGGCGATCCAACGGGTGCGCGTCCCGGCGCCGTTGCGGGGCATCATGCCGGTCGTCGTGATGCCGCTCATCTCGTCGGCTCTCGTCGGGTTCCTGATGTTCCTGGTCGTGGGCAAGCCCGTCGCGTCCTTGCAGTCCGGGCTGACCGACTGGCTGAGCGGCCTCTCCGGGGCGAACGCGATCATCCTCGGTGTCGTCCTCGGCCTGATGATGTGCTTCGACCTCGGCGGTCCGCTCAACAAGGTCGCGTACGCCTTCGCCGTGGGCGGCCTCGCCAACCCCAACGAGGGCAGCCTCAAGGTGATGGCCGCGGTGATGGCGGCCGGTATGGTCCCGCCGCTGGCGATGGCCCTGGCGACGACCGTCCGCAGCAGGCTGTTCACCAAGGCCGAGCGGGAGAACGGCAAGGCGGCCTGGGTGCTGGGCGCGTCCTTCATCACCGAGGGCGCGATCCCGTTCGCCGCGGCTGACCCGCTGCGCGTCATCCCGTCCGCGATGGCGGGCGGCGCGGTCACCGGTGCGCTGTCGATGGCCTTCGGCTGCACGCTCCGCGCGCCGCACGGCGGCGTCTTCGTGCTGCCGCTGATCGGCGGGCCGCTGCTCTACGTGGTGGCGATCGCGGCCGGTACCGCTGTCACCACGGGCCTGGTCGTCCTCCTCAAGGGCGCCCGGCGGACCGCCTCCGCGGACGGCGGGTCGACGGCGGCCGGGGACGCGGCGGACACCGGCCCCAAGGTCCCGGTCACGGCCTGAGCCGCGAGCCCGCGGGGTACTGGCGGACGACGAGGGCCCGTGAAGGAGTACGTCCGGACGCCGATCGGCCACACGAGCGTGCCCTGCGCCGATGACGGAACGATCGCGCCCTCGCCGGCGTACCGTCCCCCGCGGCCCCGTGCGCCCGTCCCACCCCTTAGCCACCCTCGTACGCGCCCGCCCATGACGTCACGGGGCGAGGCGCCGACCACCCGGACGGCGCCGCCTGCGAAGGTGCCGTTCACGCGCTCTCCTGCTCCTGCCCCGTCTCCTGTTCGCCGAGCCCCGCGCGCGTCTGACGCGTGGCCACCATGACTCCGGCCACGACCGAGAGCGCCGATACGGCACCTGCCAGCAGTACCGCTGCCCGCCCCGCGAACGTGCAGGCCAGCACCAGGGCCGCGGTCACCGGCAGGATGGCCTGACCGACGCCGCGCTTGCTGTACCGCGCGTGCAGCAGCCAGACCGTGAACAGATAAAGGGCTGTCGGAATCGTGACGGTCAGCGCCGCCGCCTCCGTGGAGATGTGCGCTGTGCCGACGGCCTCCTGGACCGCCACCTCCATGCCGGCGCCGATGGCGGCCGCCGAGCCGAACACCAGGTAATGGCCGTACCCCCAGAGGAACGCCACCCGGTTCGAGGTGAGCCGCTCATGGGCCGGGACCACGAAGTAGATCCACCACGCGGAGAAGATGATCAGCAAGCCGCCGCCCGCGATCGGCAGGAGACGGCCGAGTTCGTCGCTCTCGTCGACGCCCACCCGGATGCCCGTCGTCGCCGCCAGGACGGTCTCGCCGAGGACGATGATGGTGAACAGTCCGTACCGCTCCGCGATGTGGTGCGGGTGCCAGGTCGACTGCCACTTCTGTTCGGCCCACATCGGGACGGACAGCTCGAGCAGAGCCATCACCAGGAACAGCCACGGTCTGGCGTGGTCCGGCAGGAACAGCAGCCCGAGCCACCCGATCTGGCAGGCGCTCACCCCGGCGGCGTATCTCAGGGCCATCTGGCGCTCAGGGCCACCGGCCGACCGGGCGGACCGCAGCCACTGGCTGACCAGCGCGATCCGCATCACCACATAGCCGAACCAGACGAGGACGAAGTCGTTGTCGTCGAGCGCGCGGGACACACCCGCCGCCAGAATCAGCACACCCGTCATCTGGACGAGCGTGGTGACGCGATAGAGCACGTCATCGGTGTCGTAGGCGGAGGCGAACCACGAGAAGTTCATCCACGCCCACCAGATGGCGAAGAAGACCATCGCGTACCCGACGACGCCGTGCGCGTAGTGCCCTTCGGCGAGGGCGTGAGCCAGGGACACACCCGCCTGCGCGATGGCCACGACGAAGACCAGGTCGAAGAAGAGCTCCAGCGGCGTCGCCGCACGGTGCGCCTCGTCGCGGCTGCGGGCGGTCATCCGGCGCAGGGGCGCCGCGGCGCCGCCGTGGCCCGGCCCGGAGGGCCCGGCACCCTCGGAAGACCCGGAAGACCCGGAAGACCCGGAAGACCCGGAAGACCCGGAAGACCCGGAAGACCCGGAAGACCCGGAGGGCCCTGAACCCGCGGAAGACCTCGACGACCCGGACGCTCCGGAAGGTTCGGACGGCCCCGGCCGTGCGTGCTCGTTCATCTGGGGGCCCCTCCGCATCTCGTCCCCGCGACCCATGACGGTCCGTGACCTGTCCGCATCCTCATCTCACCTCTCACCCGCGCGCCTCGCATATCGGGCTTACCGCCCCATAAGCCGTTACGGTGACCGTGTGTCCGAGCCCTCAGCCGCACGTCCGGCAGCAGCGGCGCCGTCCCCCACCGCGCTGCGGGCGACCTCCGTGGCCACCGCCGTCTCCCTGCTGCTCGTCCTGGCCATCGTGTTCGGCAGCCGCTACCTCCGGACCTTCGACTCCGCTCTGCTGCCCTACGCCGTCGCGACCGTCTTCCTCGCCTTCGGTGTCGCGTACCGCTGTACGGTCCGCCTCTCGGCACCCGCCCCCCGCAACCTTCGCCGGCAGGGCCGGCATTCCCTGTTCTCCAAGGCCGGACTGCGCGCGGCTCCGAGGGCCCTGGCCCGGACCCTCGCCGTCCAACTCGGATTCAGAACGCCCCCGGGCGCGGGCTCGCGCACCCGCTGGATCGCGCACCAGCTCATCGTCTGGGGCTGTCTGCTCGCCGCTCTCATCACCTTCCCGATGACCTGGGGATGGGTGTCCTTCACCGCGGCCAGCCCCGCCGGCCCGGGGTACGAGCTGCGGATCTGGGGATTCGAGGTGATCGGCTTCGACGCGCTCAACGTCCTGGGATGGGCGCTGTTCCACGTCCTGGACCTGGCCGCCGTCCTCGTCATCGCGGGCGCCGGGTACTTCCTCTGGCTCCGGATGCGCAACCGGGGCGGCGTCACCGGCCAGAACTTCGCGTACGACATGTTGCCGCTGCTCGCCCTGATCGTGATCGCCGTGACGGGGCTGCTCCTCACCTTCTCCTCGCTCTTCCTGGGCGGCCGCGGCTATGCGTTCCTGGCGGTCCTCCACATGGTCTCCGTGGTCTTCACCCTCATCTGCCTGCCGTTCGGGAAGTTCTTCCACATCGTGCAGCGCCCCGCCTCGGCCGGTGCCCGGCTCATGGGGGACCGCGCCCGGCGGTCCGGGGAGGTCCGCACCTGCCAGGGCTGCGAGGAACCCCTCGGCACCGAGCCCGCCGCCTCCAACCTCCGCACCACGATGGGCGATCTGGACCTCCCCTTGGAGGAGTGGACCGCGTACTGCCCGCGCTGCAAACGGCGGTTGCGCGGCGGCGCGTACTTCGCCGGGTCGAAGAAGGGCGCCACATGACGACGCCCGGCACCGGTGAGACGCGCGTGCCCACCCACTGCGGCTACTGCGGCGTGCAGTGCGGCCTGTATCTCCGGGTGGACCGGCGCGGCACGGTCTTCGGCATCGAACCCCGCGACCACGACATCAACCGCAAACGGCTCTGCTCCAAAGGCATTGACGCCCACCAGCAACTGGGCCATCCCGACCGGCTCACCACACCGCTGATCCGGCGCACGCGCAGTGAGCCCTTCCGCCGGGCCACCTGGGAAGAGGCCCTGGACCACACCGCCTCCGAACTGCGGCGCATCCACACGGCCCACGGTCCCGACGCCGTCGGTGTGCTCGGCGGCGGAAGCCTGACGTGTGAAAAGGCCTACCTCCTCGGCAAGTTCGCCCGCGTGGCCCTGAGGACCCGGCACGTCGACGGGAACGGCAGGCTGGGCTCCGCGGCCACGAGCATGGCCGCCGACCTGGCCTTCGGCATCGACCGGGCCGCCAACCCCTTCGCCGACATGCTGGAGTCCGACTGCCTCCTCCTCGCGGGCTCGAACACCGGAGAGTGCTTCCCCGTCGTGATGCAGTACGTCTGGGGCGCCCGGGACCGAGGGGCGACGCTGATCGTCGTCGACCCGCGCGAGACCGCCGTCGCCCGCACCGCGGACATTCACGTCGCCCTCCGTCCCGGCACCGACGCCGCCTTCTTCAACTCCGTGCTGCACGTGGCCGTTCGGGACGGTCTGACCGACCGCGCCTTCCTCGCCGCACACACCACCGGCTGGGAGGAGGTACGGAAGACCGCCGCGGCGTACCCGCCGGAACGTGCCGCCGTGATCTGCGGCATCTCCGTCGCGCAGGTGGAGCAGGTCGGGCGGGTCTTCGGCCGGGCCCGGAACGCCATGGCGTGGCATGCGCGCGGTCTCCAGCACCAGACGCACGGCGTCGGCAACTGCCTGTCCCTCATCAACCTGTGCGTCGCCACCGGCAACATCGGCCGACCCGGCGCCGGGTACGGCACCCTGGCTGGCCAGGCCAATGCTTCGGGCGGCCGGGAGCAGGGCCTGCACGCCGACACACTCCCCGGCGGCCGGTCCGTCACCGACCCGGAGCACCGGGCGCAGATCGCCCGTCTCTGGGGCGTCGACCCGTCCCAACTGCCCAGTGCCGGGGCCTCGATGGCGGACATGGCCCGCCTGATGCGGCGCGGAGAGATCCGCGGCCTGATCGGTGTCGCCACCAACCCTCTCGCCTCCCTCCCTCATCGTGCGTCCGCCAAGGACGCCTTCGACGCCCTCGACTTCCACGTCCAGTGCGACGTCTTCCTCTCCGAGACCGCCGCCGACGCCCATGTCGTCCTGCCCGTCGCCTCCTGGGCCGAGGACGAGGGCGTCATGGCCAACGCCGAGGCCCGCGTGGTCAAGCACAACAAGGCGCAGAACCCCCCGCCCGGGGTGCGGACCGACATCTGGGTGCTGTGCCAGCTCGCCCTGCGGCTCGGCTCGGGCCACGCGTTCGCCTTCGCCGGCGCGCGCGAGGTCTTCGACGAACTGCGGGCCGCCTCCGCCGGCACGCCCTACGACTGCTCCGGCATCACCTACGAACGGCTGGCGGAGACCGGGGGTATCGCCTGGCCCTGCCCCTCCACCGATCACCCCGGAACCCCGCGGCTCTTCGAGGACGGCCGCAGTCACCACCCCGACGGCACCTTCCATCTGCAGCCCGTCGAGTGGCATGAGCCCCCCGAACCGTCCGACGAGCAGTACCCCCTCTCCCTCACCACCGGACGCACCGGCGCGCACTATCTCACCGGCAACCACACACGGCGCTTCCCCGGACTCACCGAGCAATCCCCCCACCCCTGGGCCGAGTTGCACCCGTCGCACGGCTACCGCACCGGCGACCCCGTCCGCGTCGTCACCCGGCGCGGCACGGTCGTCCTGCCCGCCGTCGTCACCGAGGCCATCCGGCCCGACACGGTGTTCGTGCCGAACCACTGGCCGTTCCCCGCGGCCGCGAACGCCCTGACGACCGGCGCGTGGGACCCGCAGTCCCACGTCCCGGCCTACAAGCTGTGCGCCTGCCGCATCGAACGCGGAGAGTCCGCCGACGAGGTGCCCGGCCCGCTCCCGCCCCCCGACGCCGTACGGCCCGCGAACCCGCTCGTGGGTCCCGGGAACTCCACCACGGACGAGAGGGGCTGAGCCGACGATGATGGGCAGGACACTCTTCATCGACCCGGAGCGCTGCACCGGCTGCGGAGCCTGTGTCTCCGCCTGCCGTCAGTGCGACTCCCACCGCGGCACCGCGCTCGTGCACATCGACCAGCCCGACGAGGGCCACAACACCGCCTCCTTTCCCACGTTGTGCATGCATTGCGAGGACCCGGCGGCGCCGTGCGTCCAGGTGTGCCCGGCCGACGCGCTGCGCATCACCCCGGACGGCGTGGTGCAGCAGACCGACGTCACCCGCTGCATCGGATGCTCGGACTGCGTGAACGCCTGCCCCTTCGGGGCCACGGAGATCGACCTCCGCACGAAGGTCCCCATGAAATGCGACCTGTGCCACGACCGCACCGCCCAGGAACTCGACCCTCTGTGCGCCACCGTCTGCCCCACGGGCGCCCTGTTCTACGGAACGCTCGACGACCTGTATGCCGCACGCCCCGGCGTCCAGGTCGCCGACTCGTTCGCCTTCGGCGACGCGACGGTCAGAACGGGCGTGGCGACGGTCGTGCCCGCCGACAAGGTGCAGTGGCCGGTGCCCGCCGGGCTCCCGGTCGTCGAGGTGAACGGAGTGGACGTGCGATGAGCCTGACGGAGGAGACGGACGACCGGCCGGAAGCCCCGCCCGGTCCTTCCGCTGCCGCACCCCCGACCACCCGGCGCGACTATCTGCGCATCCTGGCCGTCGTCTCCGGCGGCCTCACCCTGGGCGGAGTGGGCGTCGCCGGAGGCATGCTGAACCGGGAGGCCGACGCGGACGAATCCCCGGGGCCGCAGCGCATCGCCGCACGCCTCGCCGTCGGGCAGGCCGTCGCCTTCCGGTATCCCGGAGCGGACGACCGCGCCGTCGCCGTACGGCTCGTCGACGGATCCCTCGTGGGCTACTCCGCCGTCTGCACCCACATGGCCTGCGGGGTGCTCTGGCGCGAAAAGCCGCAAGCCGACGGCGAGTTGTACTGCCCGTGCCACGACGGCGTCTTCGACGCCCGCACCGGAGAGGTCGTCGCCGGGCCTCCCCCGCGCGGCCTGCCGAAGATCGCGGTCGTCGAGCAACTGGACGGCAGCATCTGGGCCATCGGCAGCGCACGCTCCGGCGAGACGATCGAGGAAGGGCTGTGCCGCCAGCTGCTCAAGAACTACCCGGACACGGCCCGCGAGATCGGCTGTCCCGAAGCGCCCCCGGTGGGGAGTGAATCGGTGTGACCGACCCGCGCGTTCGGCACAGCGGCCCCGGCATGGGCTCGGACACCCAGCGGCAACCAGGGCGCTCCACCCGGCTGTCGGGCCGGCTCGCCCTGGCCCTCGCCGTGGTCGTCGGACAGCTCTGGGCGCTGTCCGTGGCTGTCGACGCCTGGATGCAGGGCAGCGCGCGCACCGCTTGGTGGTGTACGGGCTTTCTCGGGCTGTCGTTCGCCGTCGTCCTCGTGCTGTGGCTGCTGGATCCCCAGGACCGCTGAGCGGGACCCCACCGCTCGGCCACCTGCCAGGAAGGCCGCCGCCACCATCCCCGTACCCTGGACGCATGAGCACCGTCCCCACGCCCGAACGGCCCGAGTCCGCCGAGGGCGCCGCCGCTCTGGCGGCCAGGCTGGACTTCGACGATCCGCTGGCCCGGCCCTCCACGGACGACACCGACCAGGGCTGGGGCGATCGCCCCTCGGGCGGCGACAGCGCCGCCGACCTGGCCCGCTTCCTCGACGAGAAGCCCCCGCACCACGGCTGACCGTCAGGCGGGCGGCGGGACACCCGTCCTCTCGGTACTCCTCGCCGCTCTCCCGCGGCTGGGATCAGGGCTGCTGCTTCTGCGTGGGCAGACGGCCCGGAGCCGTGCCGTCCCGCTGCGCCGCCAGAAGGTCCCGGATCTCGGTCAGCAGCTCGATCTCGGTCACTTGGGCCGCTGAGGCGTCGATGGGGGCCTTGGCCGCCTGCCGCTCCTTGTACCGGTTCATCGGCAGGATCATGAGGAAGTAGACGACCGCCGCCGTCATGAGGAACGTGATCGTGGCGCTGAGCACGGAGCCCCAGAGGAAATAGAGCCCGTCGGTGACCTCGCCCGAGGCGTTCTTCACGCACGTGTCGCTCAGACACAGCGAGTAGTGGTCGAGGTTCGTGGACCCGATGGCGCCCAGGACCGGATTGATGAAGCCCTTCACGACGCTGTTCACGATGTTCGTGAAGGCCGCTCCGATGACCACCGCGACCGCGAGCTCCACCACGTTCCCGCGCATCAGGAACTGCTTGAAGCCCTCCAGGATGCCCTTGTTCTCCTCGCTCACCTCGGAGCCTCTCTCTGCGCACACGATCGATGGAACGGACGGCTCCGCAATCTACGACAGGCAGGGCGAGTGCTGTCCAATCCCGTCCGTCGGAAGTGGCCACGGCAGCCGCCGTCGCCGCCACGGCCGCCAGCAGGAACGCCAGGCCGCGACGGCGCCTCCGCACCGCTCTGAGCAGGCGATGTCGACGGCCGCCCGATCGCACGGGCGCGAACAGAGGGACGGAACGAGGCGCGGGCGTGGGAAGTGCGTGACCGATGTGGCTGACGATGCGTGACATGGGCAGGACACCACCTGTCGTGGAGAGCGGGGTCGCCGAAGCGCCGGAGAGAGCCGTGTCGCTCTCGTTCCGCACTCACCCTGCTCGTTCTCGCCCGACCCCGCTGAGCCCTGTGGACGGCCCCGCGACTGTGGAAAACTTCGTCACCCTCACGAGCACGACCGGCTTCCACCGCCGACATGCGCGCCGACCGGCCTCGGCCTCCGACACGAGAGGGCGCCGCCGTGAGACCGCTACACCGAGAGACCGCTACGGAAGCTCGAGCCCGGTGTCCATGCCGTCCAGCGCCGTCGCACACAGACAGGCGCGCTCCTCCGCCGCCGGCAGCCCCTTCACCGCGTCGAAGAGGACGGACCGCAGCCGTGCCACGTTCTCCCCGAACACCCGCATCACCTCGGCCATCGAGACGCCCTCACCCGTCTCCGCACCCGCGTCGAGGTCCGTGACCAGCGTCATCGTCGAGTAGCACAGCCCGAGTTCACGCGCGAGGATCGCCTCCGGGTGTCCCGTCATGCCGACGACCGACCAGCCCTGGGCGGCGTGCCACTGCGACTCCGCGCGGGTCGAGAAGCGCGGCCCCTCGATGACCACGAGCGTCCCGCCGTCCACCGCCTCCCAGCCGTGTCCGCGTGCCGCGGTCAGCGCGGCCTCCCGCCCCACCGGGCAGTACGGGTCGGCGAAGGCGACATGCACCACGTTCGGCACACGGCCGTCGGGCAGCGCCTCGCCGTCGTAGAAGGTCTGGGTGCGCCCCTTGGTGCGGTCCACGAGCTGGTCCGGTACGAGCAGCGTGCCCGGCCCGTACTCGGTCCGCAGGCCGCCCACCGCGCACGGCCCCAGCACCTGGCGCACGCCGAGCGAGCGCAGCGCCCACAGGTTGGCGCGGTAGTTGATGCGGTGCGGCGGGAGGTGGTGCTTGCGGCCGTGGCGGGGGAGGAAGGCGACCCGGCGGCCCGAGACCTCGCCGAGGAAGAGTGAGTCGCTCGGCGGCCCGTAGGGGGTGTCGACCGTGACCTCGGTCACGTCGTCGAGGAAGGAGTAGAACCCCGACCCGCCGATGACTCCGATGTCCGCCTGGGAGGTGCTCGTCTCGACCATGGGCCCCACCCTATGGGCCCCTCTCACACGCCGGACCCCCCTCCCCTGAACATGAGGGGAGGGGGGTCCGGTACGAGTCGGTGACGGCGCCGGTCGCCGTGACGTCTCAGGCCGCGCTGCCCGACTTCGCCGAGGACGACGAGGACGACGAGGACGACGAGGACGACGAGGACGACGAGGACCCCGAGGACGAAGAAGACCCCGAGGACGAGGAACCGGACGACGACGAACCGGACGACGAGGTCGACGAGGAGGACGAGCTGCTGTCGCTCTTCGACTCCGAGGACGACCCGGACGAGGTCTTCGATCCGTTACCGGCCGAGCCGGTGGACGAACCGCGGCTGTCCGTCCGGTAGAAACCGGAGCCCTTGAACACGACACCGACCGCGGAGAACACCTTGCGCAGGCGCCCCTTGCAGTTGGGGCACTCGGTGAGGGAGTCGTCGGTGAACTTCTGCACCGCCTCGAGGCCCTCGCCGCACTCGGTGCACTGGTACTGATAGGTCGGCACTTGCTCCTCCTGGCACTCTCACTCGATGAGTGCTAACGACGCTATATAGTGCAGCATTCCGCCGGTTCAGTCCACCGCAACGGGCACACGGTGATCGACCCCACGTGCCGCTGCGGCAGCGGCCCGGCCCGCTCCACGAGCCTCCGGCGCAGCCGCTTCCGACGCGCCCGCCTTCTGCGCACCAGCTTCGGCCGTCACCGATGACGCAGAGGGCGCCGATGACGCAGAGGGCGCCGCTCCGGCCGCCACCCGGCCCGTCCCGCGGGGCGCGATCCGCCCCCGCAGCCCGACCACGGTCACCAGCGCCAGTGCCGTTCCGGTCAGCGGCACGGTGAACGCGGCGCTCGCGCCGAAACCGTCGGCCAGCTGCCCGGCGGCCGTGACCGCCGCGGCCTGCCCCAGGGCGACGGACCCGGTCAGCCAGGTGAACGCCTCCGTACGGGACGCCGCCGGCACCAGCGCGTCCACCAGCGTGTAGCCGGTGATCAGCGCCGGAGCGATGCAGAGCCCGGCCAGCAGCCCCAGACCACCCAGGAGCAGCGGCGAGTGCGCCGCCCAGAGGACCGAGCACGCCAGCGCCAGCGCCGCGTACGACAGCACGAGCCGCCGCTGCGGCGAGGTGCGCCAGGCGATGGCACCGCAGGCGATGCCCGCGAGCATGTTGCCCGCGGCGAAGACGCCGTAGAGCACTCCGTTCAGACCCGGGTGGCCGGTCTCCTGGGCGAAGGCGGTCAGCGCGACCTGCATGCCGCCGAAGACCGACCCGATGCCGAGGAAGGCCACGGCCAGCACGCGCACGCCCGGTACGGCGAGGGCGGAGGTGGGCGGCTCGCTGCCGGCGGCTCCGGCCGTCCGCCGGTTCACGGGCGGTGCCGTACGCCGCTGGGCCGCGAAGAGCAGGCCGCCCACGAGTGTGAGCGCGGCCTCCGCGATGAGGCCCGAGGCCGGGTGCACGCCGGTGCACAGCGCGGTCGCGAGCACGGGGCCGATCACGAACGTCAATTCGTCCGTGACGGATTCGAAGGCCGCCGCGGTCGTCAGCAGCGGGTTCCGTCCCCAACTGGTGCCGGGGGCGCTGCCGGAGTCGTCCGGGGTGCCGCCGCCGAGCGTGGACGCCCAGCGGGCCCGCACCATGGGGCCGATCTGCGGAATGGAGGCACCGGTCGGTACGGCGGCGGCGAACAGCGCCCACAGGGGAGCGTGCGCCAGCGCGAGCGCCGTCAGCAGCGCCCCCGACGCCGCGTGGATCAGGACGCCGGGTACGAGAACGGCGCTCTGTCCGTACCGGTCGGCGAGTTTGCCTCCCTGCGGGGCGAACAGGGCCATGGAGACCCCGGAGACGGCTGCGACCGCACCGGCGATGCCGTACGAGCCGGTGGTGTGGCGGAGCAGCAGCACGATGCTGATGGTGAGCATCGCGAAGGGCTGCCGTGCGGCGAAGCCGGGAAGCAGGAACGTCCATGCGCCGGGTGTGCGCAGCAACTGCCCGTAGCCGGGACGCTTGACGGAAGGTGTGGTGGTGCTCGAGACCGCGGATCCCACGGCCGTGCCTTTCTGCCACCTGGTGACGCACGTGTGCCGTAGCCACGGAGTGCGCCGAGAGCTGTCCTCTCGCGGGACCGGGGTAGATACCGGGTCCGCGCCGAGAAGGAGGCAAGAAGGACCGCGGCCGCCGAACGGTCGCGCCAGCTCTGCATCAGGCAGAGTGGATCGTCATGTGCCTCTTCATAGTACAGGTGTACGCGGCCGCTTCCCTGTGATGTGCGTGACCGCGCATCTCGTCCTCCTGGGATCGGCCGGCACGGGATCGATAGGGGCCGGGGCCTCGCAGCCCCGGCCCGTACGCACCCGGGCGCCGACTCCCCGGCTACCGCCGACCGTTGTCGCCCGTGCCCAGCCAGCCCGCCAGCTTGCCGCCCATCGACACTGCCCGCAGCCGCTTCTCCGCCGCGTCCCGCACCCGGTCCGTGGCCACGACGAGCAGTTCGTCGCCCCGCCGCAGCACGGTCGCAGGCGCCGGGACGAAGCTTTCGCCCTCCCGTACGACGAGGGTGACCGCGGAGCCCGCCGGCAGCCGCAGTTCGCCGACCTCCACGCCGTGCATCCGGGACTTCCTCGGGACGGAGAACGACAGCAGGTGTCCGCCGAGGCGTTCCAGCGGGGCGGACTCGATGCCCAGGTCCGCCGTCGTCTCCGCCTCGCCGAGCCGCAGATGGGCGGCGACCCAGGGCAGGGTCGGCCCCTGCACCAGCGTGTAGACGATCACCAGCACGAAGACGATGTTGAAGATGTCCTTGCTGGCGTCGACGTCGTAGACCATCGGGATCGTGGCGAGCACGATCGGCACCGCGCCGCGCAGGCCCGCCCACGACAGCAGGGAGCGCTCCGCCCAGGTGGTGCGGAAGGGGAGCGTGCTCACCAGGACCGAGACCGGCCGCGCCACCAGTGTGAGGACCAGCCCGACGAGCAGAGCGGGCACGATGTCGTCGCCCAGCTCGTGCGGGGTGACGAGCAGTCCGAGCAGCACGAACATGCCGATCTGGGCGATCCAGCCGATGCCCTCTGCGAAGCCGCGGGTGGCGGGCCAGTGCGGCAGCTTGGCGTTCCCCAGGATGAGGGCCGCGATGTAGACGGCGAGGAACCCGCTGCCGTGGGCGAGGGCCCCGGCGGCGTACGCGGTGATGGCGATCGCCATCACGGCGATCGGGTAGAGGCCGGAGGCGGGAAGGGCGACGTGCCGGAGCCCGTACGCCCCGAGCCAGCCGACCGCCAGGCCGATCGCCGCTCCGATCGCCAGCTCCAGCGTGATCTTGCCCAGCAGCAGATACCACGGGTCGATCGGCCCGACGCTGGAGAAGGCCACCACCAGGATCACCACGGGGGCGTCGTTGAAGCCGGATTCGGCCTCGAGCGCACCCGTCAGCTTCGGCGGCAGCGGCACCTTTCGGAGTACCGAGAAGACCGCCGCCGCGTCCGTCGAGGACACCACCGCGCCGATGATCAGGGCCTGGCGCCACTCGAGCCCGACGAGATAGTGCCCGGCGGCCGCGGTGATCCCCACGCTCACCGCGACTCCGACCGTCGACAGCACCGCCGCGAGCGGCAGAGCGGGCTTCACCTCGCGCCACTTGGTCGACAGACCGCCCTCGGCCAGGATCACGACCAGCGCGGAGTAGCCGAGCAGTTGGGTCAGCTGGGCGTCGTCGAACTCGATGCCGATGCCGTCGACGCCGACCGCGACGCCGATGCCCAGATAGATGAGCAGGCTGGGAAGCCCGCTGCGCGAGGAGATCCTGACCGCCGCCACCGCGAAGAGCAGAAGGATCGAGCAGACCAGCAGGAGTTCATTGAGGTGGTGGACAGTCAGGGGCCAGACCCTTTCTCGCGTTTTCGACCGAAACGTTCCCGCTCGCCGACCGGAAGTTCATTGCCTTACCTAACATTTTACCGGTTCTTGACGCGGGCTGGTGCGGGGCTCCGACTCCCCGTACGGACGGCTCAGGTGCTCCGCCTATGGTTGCTCCAGCACTCCCAGGTTCACCTGCCCCGCGAAGGACAGCGATGCCCGCCAACAAGACAGGCCCTTCCGGCAAGAAGAAGGGTCGTCGTGCCCGCCTCCTCGTGATCGCAGTCGTGCTACTGCTGCTGACGGGCTTCGGTTACGGCACCTACTGGAGCGTCAGCACCGTGCGTGCCTCGTTCCCGGAGACCACGGGTTCGATCAAGCTCAAGGGCCTCTCCGGACCCGTCGAGGTGAAGCGCGACGGCAACGGCATCCCGCAGATCTACGCGGACACCGACGAGGACCTGTTCCGCGCACAGGGGTTCGTCCAGGCGCAGGACCGCTTCTGGGAGATGGACGTCCGCCGGCACATGACGGCGGGCCGGCTGTCCGAGATGTTCGGGAAGGGGCAGGTCGAGACCGACGCCTTCCTGCGCACGCTGGGCTGGCGCAAGGTGGCCCAGGAGGAGTACGACACCAAGCTGTCGCCGCGCACGAAGAAGTACCTCCAGGCGTACTCCGAGGGCGTCAACGCCTATCTGGCGGACCATGAGGGCTCGGCCCTCTCCGTCGAGTACTCCGCGCTCAACATGAGCCACGACTACACCCCCGAGAAGTGGACCCCGGTCGACTCGGTCGCCTGGCTCAAGGCCATGGCGTGGGACCTGCGCGGCAACATGCAGGAGGAGATCGACCGTTCGCTGATGTCCAGCCGCCTCACCCCGCGGCAGATCGAGGACCTCTACCCGGGCTACCCGTACGACCGGAACCGGCCGATCGTCGGCAGCGGCAGCGTCGACGGCGCCACGAAGAAGTTCGACCCCAAGGCCGCCGCCACCGGCACGGCCGCGGGCGCGGGCACGGGCGGGGCGAGCGGACTCGGCGGCGCGTCCCAGGGCATGGCGACCCAGCTGTCGTCCCTGTCCAAGACCCTGGAGGACATCCCCGCCCTGCTCGGCCCGAGCGGCAGCGGCATCGGCTCCAACTCCTGGGTGGTCTCAGGGAAGCACACCGCCACCGGAAAACCGCTGCTCGCCAACGACCCCCACCTGGCACCGCAGGTGCCCTCGCTCTGGTATCAGATGGGCCTGCACTGCCGGACCGTCAGCGAGTCCTGCACCTTCGACGTCGCCGGCTACACCTTCTCGGGCATGCCCGGCGTCGTCATCGGCCACAACAAGGACGTCGCCTGGGGCTTCACCAACCTCGGTGCCGATGTCTCGGACCTGTATCTGGAGAAGGTCACCAGCAGCAGTTATCTCTCCGACGGCAAGCAGCTTCCGTTCAAGACCCGCAAGGAGACCATCAAGGTCGCCGGCGGTGCCTCGCGCGAGATCACGGTCCGCACCACCGGGAACGGCCCGATCGTCTCCGACCGGAACAGCGAACTCGGCACGGTGGGCAGACAGGCACCCGTGCGCGACGCCGCACCCGACCGCGGAAACGGCTACGCGGTGTCGCTGCGCTGGACGGCACTGTCGCCCGGCACGTCGATGGACGCGCTCTTCGGGCTGAACGCCGCCAAGGACTGGACGAGTTTCCGCAAGGCCGCCGCCGGCTTCGACGTCCCCTCGCAGAACATCATCTACGCCGACGCCGCGGGCAACATCGGCTACCAGGCACCTGGCCGTATCCCGGTGCGCGGCAAGGGCGACGGGCGCCACCCCGCGGACGGCCGCTATCCCGCCCCCGGCTGGGACTCCCGCTACAAGTGGACGGGGTATGTCCCGCAGTCCGCGCTCCCCTGGGAGTACAACCCCTCGCGCGGCTACATCGTGACCGCCAACCAGGCTGTCATAGATCAGCGCACCTACCCGTACCACCTCACCGACGACTGGGGTTACGGGGCGCGCAGCCAGCGGATCAACGACCGCATCCAGTCGAAGATCAAGGACGGCGGCAAGATCTCGACGGACGACATGCAGAAGATACAGCTCGACAACGGCAGCGAGATCGCCGAGCTGCTGACGCCGTACCTCCTCAAGATCGACGTCAAGGACCCGTTCGTCCGGGAGGCGCAGAAGCTCCTGGAGGGCTGGGCCTACACCCAGGACGCGGACTCCGCCCCCGCCGCCTACTTCAACGCCGTCTGGCGCAACACCCTCAAGCTGGCCTTCGGCAACAAGCTGCCGAAGGAGGTGCGCGTCAAGGGCCAGTGCCTGCGGGTGCGCCCCACCGACGACGCCGGCCCGCTGGAGGATCTGGACGGCAACGCCCGGACCGTGCGCGAGTGCGGCGAGCGTGCCCCGGACGAGGCGCAGCCCGACGGCGGCGACCGCTGGTACGAGGTCGTCCGCGGCATACTCAAGGACGAGAACAACGACTGGTGGAAGACCTCCGGCACGGTCCGCAACCCCGGTGACCGCAGCCGTGACGAGCTGCTCGCCCACGCCATGCGCGACGCCCGCGCCGAACTCACCGCCAAGCTCGGCAAGGACATCGACACCTGGAGCTGGGGCCGCCTGCACCAGCTCACGCTGAAGAACCAGACCCTGGGCACAGCCGGGCCCGGCATCGTCCAGCACGTCCTGAACCGGGGGCCCTGGAACCTGGGCGGCGGTGAGGCGGCGGTCAACGCCACCGGCTGGAACGCGGCCGGCGGGTACGACGTCATCTGGGTGCCGTCGATGCGGATGATCGTGAACCTGGGGGACATGGACAAGTCCCGCTGGATCAACCTCACCGGAGCATCGGGCCACGCCTACCACCCGCACTACACCGACCAGACGGAGAAGTGGGCCAAGGGTGAGCTGCTGCCCTGGGCGTTCAGCGAGGAGAAGGTCACGAAGACGACCTCGGACCGACTGGCGCTGACGCCGTAGCGCCTGCGGACAGCACCGCGGCCCCGCCCTCCCCGACGCCGGGGGAGCGGGGCCGCGGTCCGTTCGGTCCAGGACCGTACGGTGTCCCGCAGGGTGCGGGGTCAGGTGAAGCGGCGGACCCCCGAGGGAGTCACCGCGGCGTGCACCGGTCGGTCGTGCGCCTCGGCCGGGACCTCGCCCGCGCCGAGCAGCTCGCCGTCGTGGAGCAGCACCACCAGAGCCGGGTCGGCACCCGCGCGCTCCAGCCGGGCCAGGACGCGGTCGTAGCTGCCGCCGCCGCGGCCGAGGCGCAGGCCCCGTTCGTCCACGGCGAGGCCGGGCAGCAGCACCGCGTCCGCGGTCGTGATCGCTTCGGGACCGAGCCGCCCGCCCTCGGGCTCCAGCAGCCCGCGCCGCGCGGGGGCGAGCCGTTCCCCGCCCTCGTAGACGCCCCAGTCGAGGTCGTTGTCCTCCAGCAGGACGGGGAGCAGGACGCGGGTGCCCCGGGCGCGCAGCGCGTCGAGGAGGGCGCGCGTCCCGGGTTCGCGCCCCACCGACACATACGCGGCGACCGTACGCGCCTCCGCGAGCTCCGCCAGCTCCAGTGCGCGCCGGGCGAGAACCGCGCCCGTCTCCCGGACGTCATCCACTGTCAACCGGGCTCTCACCGCCAGGAGATCCCGCCGCAACTCGGCCTTCCTAGAGTGACTTCGACTCACGGTGGGCACAAACCTCTCTTTATGAGAACGTATGAACCAGGGGCCCATCTTCTCCTCATACTCACCGGTTATGGTGTGCCGCATGACTGAATCGCGCTCCCGGATCAGCAAGGCTGTCATCCCCGCGGCAGGACTCGGAACCCGCTTCCTTCCGGCCACCAAGGCCACGCCGAAGGAAATGCTGCCGGTGGTCGACAAGCCCGCGATCCAGTACGTGGTGGAGGAGGCCGTCACGGCCGGCCTCCCCGACGTCCTCATGGTGACCGGGCGCAACAAGCGCCCGCTCGAGGACCACTTCGACCGCAACTACGAGCTGGAATCGGCCCTGTTGAAGAAGGGCGACGAGTCCCGTCTCGCCCGCGTCCAGGAGTCCAGCGACCTGGCGACCATGCACTACGTCCGCCAGGGCGACCCCAAGGGCCTCGGCCACGCCGTCCTGTGCGCCGCTCCGCACGTCGGCGAGCAGCCCTTCGCCGTCCTCCTCGGCGACGACCTCATCGACCCCCGCGACCCGCTGCTCTCCCGCATGATCGAGGTGCAGGAGCAGCACGGCGGCAGCGTCGTCGCGCTCATGGAGGTCGACCCCTCCCAGGTGCACCTCTACGGGTGCGCCGCGGTCCGCGCGACCGGCGCGGACGACGTCGTGCAGATCACCGACCTGGTCGAGAAGCCCGACCCCGCCGAGGCGCCCAGCAACTACGCGATCATCGGGCGTTACGTCCTGGACCCGGCCGTCTTCGAGGTGCTCCGCAAGACCGAGCCCGGCCGCGGTGGCGAGATCCAGCTCACCGACGCTCTCCGTACGCTCGCCGAGACCCCGACCCTCGGCGGGCCCGTCCACGGCGTCGTCTTCAAGGGCCGTCGCTATGACACCGGTGACCGCGGCGACTACCTGCGTGCCATTGTCCGACTGGCGTGCGAACGTGAAGACCTGGGACCGGACTTCCGGGCCTGGCTTCGCAGTTACGTCACGGAGGAGATGGACCACGTTGAGCGACACCGCTGACCGGGCCGCCGCGTCGGACGGACGGGGGGCCGGCATTCCTCGCACGGACCCGGACCCGGGCCACGGCGCGGCGCGCGGAGCGCCCGAGGGCGACCGCGTCTGGACGGTGACGGAGCACCTGGACGACATCCTCCGCCACGTGCGGCCCCTGGAGCCGATCGAGCTGCAACTCCTCGACGCCCAGGGCTGCGTACTGATCGAGGACGTCACCGTCCCCACCGCCCTGCCGCCCTTCGACAACAGCTCCATGGACGGTTACGCGGTGCGTGCCGTCGACGTCGCCGGAGCCACGGAGGAGTATCCGGCCGTCCTCACCGTGGTCGGGGACATCGCCGCGGGCAGCGGGCAGTTGCCCTCGGTCGGCCCCGGGGAGGCCGCCCGCATCATGACGGGCGCACCCGTCCCGCCGGGCACCGAGGCGGTCGTCCCCGTCGAGTGGACCGACGGCGGTACGGGCGGTGGCCCGGCCACTGGCATGGCGGCCGCGGCGCACGCCCCCGAGGGCGCCACCGGCGAGGTCCGCGTCCACCGGGCCGCCGAGCCGGGCGCGCACATCCGCCGCCGCGGCTCCGACGTCTCCGTGGGGGAACTGGCCCTCACCGCAGGGACGATCCTCGGCCCCACACAGATCGGGCTGCTCGCCGCCATCGGCCGCGGCACGGTCCGGGTCCGTCCGCGCCCGCGCGTGGTCGTCCTCTCCACCGGCAGTGAACTCGTCCCGCCCGGCGAGGCGTTGGGCCCGGGCCGGATCTACGACTCCAACAGCTTCGCGCTCACCTCGGCCGCCCGTGACGCCGGAGCCATCGCGTACCGCGTCGGTGCCGTCGCCGACGACGCCGCCACCCTCCGCTCCACCATCGAGGACCAGCTGATCCGCGCCGACATCGTCGTCACCAGCGGCGGGGTCAGCGTCGGTGCCTACGACGTGGTCAAGGAGGCGCTGTCCCGGTTCGAGGGGCACGAGGAGGACGAGGAGGGAGACGGCGGTGGCACCGTCGGACGTGTCGAGTTCCGTAAGCTCGCCATGCAGCCCGGTAAGCCGCAGGGGTTCGGCCGCATCGGCCGCGAGCGTACGCCGCTGCTCGCCCTGCCCGGCAATCCGGTCAGCTCCTATGTCTCCTTCGAGCTGTTCGTACGCCCCGCCATCCGCTCCCTCATGGGCCTCGAACCGGTCGAGCGAGAGACCGTCCGCGCGACGTGCCCGCAGGGCATCGGGTCGTCCCCGAAGGGCAAGCGCCAGTTCCTGCGGGGGCGGTACGCGGACGGGGCCGTCACCCCTGTGGGGGGTGCGGGCTCGCACCTGGTGAAGGCGCTGGCCCTCGCCAACTCCCTGATCGTCCTGGACGAGGACACCACGTCCGTCGAGCCCGGGGCCGAGGTGACCGTCGTCCTCCTCGACTGATCCGCCTGCGCTGCCGGTACCATCCCTGCCCACGGACACCGGACCGGGAGAACGATGAGCAGCGGCGAGCAGCAGCACCTCACGCACCTCGACGACGCGGGCGCCGCCCGAATGGTCGACGTCTCCGGGAAGGACGTCACCGCGCGGACCGCCCGGGCGACCGGGCGCGTCCTGGTCTCGCCCCGCGTCGTGGAGCTGCTGCGCGGGGAGGGAGTGCCCAAGGGGGACGCCCTGGCGACTGCCCGCATCGCCGGGATCATGGGGGCCAAGCGGACGCCCGACCTGATCCCGCTCTGCCACCCGCTCGCCGTCTCCGGCGTCACGGTCGACCTGGCGGTGGCCGACGACGCGGTGGAGATCGCGGCCACCGTGAAGACGACGGACAGGACCGGGGTGGAGATGGAGGCCCTCACCGCCGTCTCGGTCGCCGCCCTGACCGTGATCGACATGGTGAAGGCCGTGGACAAGGCGGCGGTCGTCACCGACGTCCGGGTCGAGGAGAAGACGGGCGGAAAGTCCGGGAGTTGGCACCGCCCGGGAGCCGGTCACGGCGGATCCGGATCCGCCGAGCGGGGTGACGTATGAGCCGCCGCCGCGCCTTGGCCGTCACCGTCTCCAACCGCGCCGCCGCAGGCGTCTACGCCGACAAGGGCGGCCCTTTGCTCGTCGAGGGCCTGACCGCGATGGGCTTCGAGGCCGACGGGCCGCGCGTCGTCCCCGACGGGGAGTCCGTCGAGGTCGTCCTGCGCGAAGCGGTCGCCTCCGGGTACGACGTCGTGCTCACCACCGGCGGTACCGGCATCTCGCCCACCGACCGCACGCCCGAGATGACCCGCCGCATCCTCGACTACGAGGTCCCCGGGATTCCCGAGGCGATCCGTGCCGAAGGGCTGGCCACCGTACCCACCGCGGCGCTCTCCCGCGGGCTGGCGGGCGTCGCCGGCACTACGCTGATCATCAACCTCCCCGGTTCCACCGGTGGTGTCCGCGACGGCCTCGCCGTCCTGGAACGCCTGCTCGTCCACGCCGTCGACCAGATCCGCGGCGGCGATCACCCCAGACCAGCGGGGAGCTGAACCTGAACGTCCCCTGGCCCGTCGAGCTGGCGGACGGCGATATCGCCCTCCGTCCCATAAGGCTGCGCGACCAGCGCCTCTGGCGTGAGGTCAACCGCCGCAACCGGGACTGGCTGCGGCCCTGGGAGGCGACCGTGCCGCCGCCCGCTCCCGGCGGCCCCCTGACCCAGCGCCCCACGTACCGGCAGATGGTCCGCCATCTGCGCGGAGAGGCCCACGCCGGACGGATGCTGCCGTTCGTCATCGAGTACCGGGGCCGGCTCGTCGGGCAGGTCACGGTCGCCGGAATCACGTGGGGCTCGATGTGCTCGGGTCACATCGGCTACTGGGTCGACCAGGCGGTGGCAGGCCGCGGCGTGATGCCGACGGCCGTCGCACTCGCGGTCGACCATTGCTTCCGTTCGGTCGGACTCCACCGCATCGAGGTGTGCATCCGGCCCGAGAACGTGCCGAGCCGCAGGGTCGTCGAGAAACTCGGATTCCGCGAAGAGGGTCTGCGCCCGCGGTACCTCCACATCGACGGCGACTGGCGTGACCACCTGGTCTACGCGCTGACGGCGGAGGAAGTCCCCGAAGGTATGGTCGCGCGCTGGCACCGGTTGCGTCCCGGAACGGCGCGCAAATAAAAAACTTGTTCGAAATTGACCGTGCCGGATCGCAAATTGCCGTCTGCTGATCTCAACAATCACAAGAAAAGTTCGAGATATCAGCCAGATCGTGCGACACACCGCGCCAATTGGCAGATGGCCCCATGCAAACCCCTCTACCGTGTGAGGCGTGAGCAGCAGCGGCCTCATCTACGCAGTCATTGTCGGGGCCTGGGCCGCCTACTTGGTGCCGATGTGGCTCCGTAGGCAGGACGAGCTGAACGAAGCCCGTCCGACGGAACGCTTCAGCACCGCCATCCGGCTGCTCGCCGGACGGGCGGGGATGGAGCGCCGTTACGCCAAGGACCTGGAGAAGCGGGGCTCCGCCGACGGGGAGGACGAGGAACCGGAGCGGAGTACCACGGACCCGGACGCCGAGACCGGATCGGTCGACGTCCGGTCGTTCGCCGTGTCCGCCGCCACTGAGACGATGCTCCGCACCACCGCGGTCACCGACGACGCGCCGCAGCGGCGCGACGAGGCGGCCCACCGGCGTGATGAAACGTCGCAGCGGCGTGACGAGGCCGCCCACCGTCGCGATGACGCGGCTCACCGCCGGGATGACGCCCCGCGTGAGCGGGCCGAGCGCCCCGCGCCCCGGCCCTCCGCGCAGCGCCAGGCGATGTCGGCCGCGCAGCGGGCCCGGCGCTCCCAGGCCATCGCCCGGCGCCGGCGCACCACGATGGTGCTCTTCCTCGCCTTCACCCTCGGCTCCGTCGTCGCGGCGGTCGGCGGGCTCGCCTTCCTGTGGGCACCGGCCGTCCCCGCCGTCCTGCTGAGCCTCTACATCGCGCACCTGCGCGTCCAGGAGCGCCGCCGCTTCGCCTTCACCATGGACCGGCGCCGCGCCGAGGACGCCGCCCGGCGCCTGCACGAGCGGCGCCGGCCGTCGGCCCGCCCCGAGCCGCGCGCCCAGGCCGACTCCGTCGACGAGGGCGAGGGCCGGGCCTTCCTCCAGGACGCCCCGCCCGCCGACGCCCCGGCCCCGGCCTCCCCGCACACCGCGGGCAGGCGGGCGCTGGTGGAGCAGACCGACCACGCGGAGTGGGTCGACCAGCAGCGCCGCCGCGGCACGGGCGAGGGCGACACCTGGGACCCGGTCCCGGTGCCGCTGCCCACGTACGTGACGGCTCCGGTCGCCCCGCGCGCCACCGGGAGCCTGGACCTCGACGCCCCGGACGCATGGAGCTCGGCCCGGTCGAGCACGGCCGGGCCCGCTTCCGAGGCCGAGACCCCGGCTGAGGCGGAGCCCGCCGCCCGGCGCCCGACGGGCCGCCGCGCTCGGGAGCGCGGCCGCACGCCGCTGTTCGACCAGTACGCCCCGCCTTCGGCGGGTGCCCAGGCGGACGATGTGGACCGGCCCCGGGCAGCCAACGAGTGAGCCTTCCGATACGCCCTGCGTGACCGGCGCACTCAGCGCACCGGCCCGGGAACGGATTTCCAGGCTCCCGGGCCGGGATGCTAAGGTTTCACCCGTTGCAAGGGCCTGTGGCGCAGACCGGTAGCGCACCTCGTTCGCATCGAGGGGGTCAGGGGTTCAAATCCCCTCAGGTCCACCGCAAGAAGATCCCGATCAGACGGTCACCGTCCGATCGGGATCTCGTCGTTTCAGGCGCGATGAACGGGGGCGTCCGCCGAGACCCGGTACCTGAGGCGGTGCCTTTTTGCTTCCCTGTCGTCATCGATCTCGTTGATATCCCGGCGAGTGCCCGTACGGCAGTTGTGCGGTCGCGGCCAGGCGGAATACCACGGACGCCGTCACCGGCCGGGTACGGGACCGGCCTCGCGCGCCGGGTTGCCGCGCCACCGTGCGCCCGGGGGGATCTCCTCGCCCTTCATCAGGAACGAGTCGGGGCCCAGCGTCGCGCCGTCGCCCATCGTCACGCCGTAGTGGACGAACGCCCCCGGGGCCAGCGTGCAGCCGTCGCCGATCGTGATGCGGTCCGTCTTGAAGGTGCCGTCCTCCAGGGAGTGGCACTGGATCGTGGACTCCATGTTCAGCGCGCAGCCGTCGCCGATCGTGACGAGCGTCTTCTCCGGGATGCCGCAGCCGTCGTCGAAGACCTTGCGGCCCATGCGCACGCCCGCGAGCCGCCACAGCAGGGGTTTGAACGGTGTGCCGTTGAACAGCGGCACCATGCTGAGCTTCCACATGCGTTCGTGGCGCCAGAACTGCGGGTCGTAGATGGAGCAGAACCGGGGGCGCAGGGAGCGGAATCCGAGCACGGCCCGTTCGGCGAGGGTGGAGAAAGCGATGGTGAAGGCGGTGCCGAGCAGGGCCGCTGCGGAGACGGCCAGGGCTCCGATCGCCGTGTAGTGCTCCGCGGCCAGCACCGCGAGCAGCAGCAGAACGAAGAACTCGATCCACATCACGAGCAGGAACAGCCCGATCGTGGCGGTGTTGTGACGCCTCTTGGCGGCGAGATGCCGGGGGAGTTCCTCGCGGCTCTTCAGCCGGTCGAAGCGGCTGTCGCGCTGCACCGACCGCGGGATCTCGAAGCACGGGGACCCGAGCAGCCCGACGCCCTCGCGCACCTCGCCGTCCACGGGCACCATGACCTTCGTACCGAGCAGGCAGTTCGCGCCCGTTCTGCCGCGGGACGGGTACGCCACGTCGTTGCCGAGGAAGTTGCGCGGCCCCACAGCCGTCCTGGTGACGCGGAAGGACGTGCTGGAGAAGTCGGCGTTGATGACGGACAGCCCGTCGGAGACCATCGTGCCGCTGCCGACGACGGCCAGGAACGGCGTCTCGTGCTGCTGCGCGACCCCGAAGTTCGAGCCCGTCTGCACGACCCTGGACAGGTCCCATCCGATGGACCGCAGGTAGTGGACGATGAACGCGCTGTCCCCGAAGAGGCCCATGAACGCAGACATGTTGCTGATGCGGGCGATCGTCCGCTGCACGGAGTAGTGGAACCCGTAGAGGGGATAGACCCGGTCCGGCCGGAGGACGACGTTCAGCAGGCGCGGGACGGCGACGACGAACGCGAGCCCTGCGAGCAGGGGGCCGAAGAACAGCACCAGGGACGCGAGGATCTGGTCGCGGTAGAAGGCCGGGCTCGTCAGGATCGGCTGGTCGGTGGTGAGGACCTGCGGGAGCAGCGCGCCGAGGGCGCCCAGGGCCACCGGCACGTAGAGCAGCGGCACGGTCAGGAGTTGCGCGGCGGCGTAGAGGGCGCGGCGTACGGTGCCGCAGCGCACCGGCTCGACGGCCCGGAAGTCGGTGCCGGTCCGCTGCGCCGGCGATCCGGCCCACGCCTCGCCCGCGGGTACGGTCTGCCCGGCGTGCAGCGAGGACGCGTGCCCCAACTGCCCGCCGTCGCCCATCGTCACCTCGATGTCGAGGACCGTGTGCTCGCTGACGAGGACGTCGTCGCCGAGGGTCACGCGGCCCGTGCGCAGCCGGCCGGCCTCGGCGCGGTAGCAGTTGAGGAGGGCGTTCTTGCGGATGACGGTGTTCTCGCCGACCGTCAGCAGGTCGGTGCAGACGGGGACGGACCGCGTGAAGATCACCGTGCCGCGCCCGATCCTCGCGCCCAGCGCCCGCAGATAGAGCACGTACAGCGGCGAACCGGCGAACAGCAGCATCGGGCTCAGCCCGACCAGGGTCTTGACCGTCCAGAACCGGAGATAGGTCAGGCTCCACAGGCGGACCTCGCAGGGTCTCCACCGCCCGATGAGCATCCACTTGGCCACGACCGGAACCGCCGCCAGGGCCAGGAAGGTGGCGACGCCGAACACGGTCGAGCGCACGTAGTCGTCCAGCAGCCCGCTGCCGTCGGACACCCAGCGGTAGCCCTCGATGAGCAGCAGGGAGCCGCAGTAGACGTAGCCGAGGAACAGCAGCAACTGGAGGGCACCGCAGAGGGCGTACCGCGGTGTGCCCGGGAGCTGTTCCGCGGGTGCCGTCGTGACGGGGGCGCTCTCGGGCGCGCGCGGGGCCTCGGCGAGCGCCGTGGCGAGGCCGGCGATCGTCGGGTGCAGATAGATGTCGCGCATCGACACCGGCGGCAGCCCGGGGCGGTTGCGCACGCGGGCGCAGAACCGGGCCATGAGCAGGGAGTTCGCGCCGAGATCGTCGAAGAAGTGGCTGTCGGCGGAGACACGTTCCAGGCCCAGGGCACCGGCCAGCAGGCCGGCCAGGACCGCCTCGGTGCCGGTGGCCGGCGGGGTGTACGGGCGGGTGGCCGGGCTCCGCGGACCGCTGGGCGGCGGAAGGTGCTTGCGGTCGATCTTCCCGCTGGGGAGGACGGGCAGGGCCGTCATCTCCTCCAGGTACGCAGGCACCATGTACCCCGGCAGCCGGGCGCGCAGCTCCTGCCGGACGCGGTCCGGGTCGGGCCGTTCCGCGTACCGGTGCGGGCTGTAGTACGCCACCAACTCGACCAGCCCGGGCGCCGATTCATGGGTGGCGACGGCTGCCTGCGCGATGCGGGGGACCTGCAGCAGGACCGACTCGATCTCGCTCAGCTCGATCCGGTATCCGCGGATCTTGACCTGGGTGTCGATGCGGCCGTGGTACTCGATCTCGCCGTCGTCGTTGACCCGCCCGAGGTCGCCCGTCCGGTAGATCCTGCCGGAGGGGTTGTTGCCGATCCGCAGGAAGTCCTCGACGAAGGCCCGGTCGGTGAGGTCGTCCCGGTTCACATAGCCGCGGGCGAGACCGACGCCCGCGATGCCGATCTCCCCCATCTCGCCCGGCTTCATGGCTCGTTGGGCCGTGGGGTCGAGGATCACGGCCGAGTAGGTGGGCAGCGGTACGCCGATCGTCACGGGCCTGTCCGGGTGGACGGGCGTCCAGGTCGCGGTGACGGTGGCCTCCGTGGGGCCGTAGACGTTGAGGAAGCGGCGTCCCGGTCGGTGCCAGCGGGTGACGAGGTCCTGCGGGCACGCCTCGCCGGACACCAGCAGGAAGCGCAGCGAGGGGAGTTCCGCCTCCAGCGTCGCCAGCAGGGTGGGCACACAGCACAGAGCGGTGACGGAACGGGTGTCGAGGAACTCCCACAGGTCGCGGCCGACGAGCGGGGAGCCGGGCGGACGGGGCACCAGGGTCGCGCCCGCCATCAGGGGCACCCAGATCTCCTCGACCGAGAAGTCGAAGGCGATCGTCATGCCCTGGTAGACCCGGTCATCCGGCCGCAGTCCGTAGACCTCGCCCGCCACGCGCACGAAGTTGCAGATACCGGCGTGGGTGATGGCCACGCCCTTGGGACGGCCCGTCGAGCCGGAGGTGTAGATGATGTAGCAGAGGTCGTCGGGCGGGTCGCCGCGCTCGCCGGGCAGAAGACGCCGCGGATCCTCGGCGGCGAGGAGCGGCGCCGCCTCGTCGACGCAGAGGACGGCCGCGCCCGTGTGCTCGAGGCGGTCCCGCAGGAGGGAGTGCGAGAGGACGGTGCGGACTCCTGCGTCCCGCACGATGTACGCCAGCCGGTCGGACGGGAAGGCGGCGTCCAGCGGGACGTACACCGCGCCCGCCTTGAGGACGGCCAGCATGCCGACGTACGCGTGCACGCCCCGCGCGAAGAGGAGCCCGACACGGTCGCCGGGGCGCACGCCGCGGGCCAGGAGATGGCGGGCGAGCTGATTGGCGCGGGCGTCCAACTGGTCGTACGTCAGGACGGAGTTGCCCTCGTCGACCGCCGGTCGCCCGGTCGTCGCCGGTCCACCGCCTGTCGCCGTTCGTTCGTCCGCCGCCGTTCGTTCGTCCGTCGGCGGTCGTCCGGTTGTTTGTGGTCGTCCGGTCGTTGGTGGTCGGGTCCCGACGGGGGGAGTCCGCAGGAGATCGCAGCGGGTCTCGAAGAGGTGCTCCAGACGCTCACCGGGGCGCCAGCGGATCGTCTGCTCGCGGCCGGACGCGATCAGGACCGGACCCGGCGGCCGGTGTTCCGGCGGGCCCTCCGGGGAGATGTCCCGGCCGTCGCGGGTCCGTGCGTGGCGTGCCTCGGTGCTCATGCCGCGGCGGTGGTCGGCGTCGTCGGTGCCGTCGGTGTCGCGGCGGCGCACTCCGCGATGGCGTCGACGAGGATCGTGCAGGCGATGTCGACGACCTCGGCGGTCACATTGAGGGGCGGCAGCATCCTGACGACGCAGTCGTCGCGTCCGCCCAGCTCCACGATGAGCCCGTGGCGCAGCGCGCGCGTCTGCACCTCGGCGGCGAGCGCACCGGCCGGGCGGCCGTCGCGGGGGTCGGCGAGTTCGATGCCCCACATCAGCCCGCGGCCGCGCACCTCGCGCACCCACGGCTGGTCCTTCAGCTCGGCGAGCCGGGTCCCGATCTGGTCGCCGCGGCGCCGTACGTTCCCCAGGACGTCGTCACGGCGGAAGATCCGGATGGCTTCCAGGCCGGAGGCGAACGCGAGCTGGTTGCCGCGGAAGGTCCCCGTGTGCGCGCCCGGGGCCCACACGTCCAGCCGCTCGTCGTAAAGGATCAGTGCGACCGGGGCGCCGATGCCGCTCAGTGCCTTCGAGGCGACGACGACATCGGGCTCGATGCCGTACTGCTCGAAGGCGAACCAGGTGCCGGTGCGGCCGCCGCCGGTCTGCACCTCGTCGATCACCAGCGGGATGTCCAGGTCGCGGGTCAGCGCCCGTGTCCGGCGGACGAACTCGGGCCCGGCGGGTACCACTCCGCCCTCCCCCTGCACCAGCTCGAGGACGACGGCCGCGGGGTGGGGGATGCCCGCAAGGCTGTCGTTGAGCGAGCGCTCGAGGAAGCCGACGCAGTTGGTGTCGCAGGTGTCCGGGTCCAGGCCGAGCGGGCACCGGCTGCAGTACGAGTAGGGGAAGAAGTGGACGCCGGGCACTCCGCCCGGAACGGGCTCCTTCTGTGCCACCGTCCCGCTCAGAGCCATGGCGGCGTGCGTGCCGCCGTGGAAGCCGCCCTGGAACGCGATGATGTCGGCGCGCCCCGTCGCCGTCTTGCAGAGTTTCACGGCGGCCTCGACCGCGTTGGCTCCGGTCGGACCGCAGAAGTGGAGCTTCGTCCGCTCGCGCATACCCGGCGGCAGCATGGAGAGCTGGGCCTCGGTGAACGCGTCCTTGACGGGGGTGGGGAAGTCCAGGCCGTGGGTGAATCTGCCGAGCTGATCGGCGACTGTGCGGACCAGTTCCGGATGGTTGTGACCGAGGGAGAGCACCCCCGCGCCGCCCAGGAAGTCGATGAAGACGTTGCCGTCCAGATCGCGGACGAAGCTGCCGAAGCCCTCGTCGACGGCGATGGGGAAGTGGCGGGGGTAGACCCTCGCGTTGGACTCCCGTCGGTCCTGCCGGGCGAGGAGTTCCGACGAGCGCGGTCCGGGCAGTTCGGAGTCGACATGCGGACGGGTCACGGTGTCGGGCTGCTGGAACATCGTCATCGGACTCTCCGCAACGATCGTGATGGTCATGCGGTGGTGCGGTTGCGCTCACCCATCGGTGACACGCGGACACCGCTGGTCACTCCTGCGGTCGGTCATACGTGGTCGGGACCGGCCCGGCCGTCCCGGACCAGGTGTCGGACCGGGCTGGAGCGAGCGCACTCTTCTCTTACGACCGAATGTGCGTTTTGGATTGTTCTGCCCGGAAAGGGCGTCGGATAGCCGGTGTCCACGAGCTCTTCGCGTCGCATCCGACCGGTCGGGGCGGGGTGCGTACGGGATGCGTACGGGGGCGAGTGGCGGAGAGCGGGCGGTCCTGAGGGCGGGGTCAGGGAGTGCGCCACCCCGGACGGGGACGGGCGAGCCAGGCCGCGGCCGGCACCCCGGCGGCGAGCCGGGCCCACGGCGCCGCCCGGGACGGTGCGGCGGCAGGAGGCGCGACGGCACCGGCGAGGGCACGGAGGACGACCAGGAGAGCGGCGAGTTCCTCGGCGCGCGGCTCACCGCGGACGACGCGGACGATGCCGCCCGGGCCATCGCTGCTGTCGGGGCCGCTCATTGGGGCTGGTTCCCGTGCTTGCGGGTGGGCAGCGGGGCGTGCTTGGCCCGCAGCATCGCCAGCGCCCCTATCAGCCGGATGCGGCTCTCCGCCGGGTCGATCACGCTGTCGACGAGCCCGCGCTCGGCCGCGTAGTACGGGTGCATCAGCTCGGCGCGGTACTCCTTGACCAGCCGGGCACGGGTCGCGTCCGGGTCCTCCGCGGCGGCGATCTCCCGGCGGAAGACGACGTTCGCCGCGCCCTCCGCACCCATCACCGCGATCTCGTTGCTCGGCCAGGCCAGCGAGATGTCCGTGCCGATGGAGCGCGAGTCCATGACGATGTACGCCCCGCCGTAGGCCTTGCGCAGGATGAGCTGCACGCGCGGCACGGTCGCGTTGCAGTACGCGTAGAGCAGCTTGGCGCCGTGGCGGATGATGCCGCCGTGCTCCTGGTCCACGCCGGGCAGGAAGCCAGGGACGTCGACCAGGGTGACCAGGGGCAGGTTGAACGCGTCGCAGGTCTGGACGAACCGCGCCGCCTTCTCCGATGCATGGATGTCGAGCACCCCGGCGAAGGCGGCGGGCTGGTTGGCGACGATGCCCACCGCCTGGCCGTCGAGCCGTGCGATGGCGCAGACGATGTTGGTCGCCCAGGACTCCTGGACCTCGAAGACCTCGCCGTCGTCGACGATCTCCGCGATCACGGCCCGCATGTCGTACGCCCGGCCGGGGTCGGCCGGGACCAGGTCGAGCAGCGCCTCGGTGCGGCGGTTCGCCGGATCGGCGGTGGGCTCTGCGGGCGGCAGCTCGCGGTTGTTGGACGGCAGCAGGGACAGCAGATGCCGCACGTCCTCCAGGCAGCCCTGCTCGTCGTCGTACGCGAAGTGGGCCACGCCCGAGACGGAGGCATGAGCGTCGGCGCCGCCGAGGGCGTCGTGCGTGATGACCTCGCCCGTGACCGCCTGCACCACGTCGGGGCCCGTGATGAACATCTGGGAGGTGCCGCGCACCATGAACACGAAGTCCGTCAGCGCGGGGGAGTAGGCGGCGCCGCCCGCGCACGGTCCGAGGATCACGCTGATCTGCGGGATGACCCCGGAGTTGCGGACGTTGCGGGTGAAGATCCCGCCGTAGCCGGCGAGTGCCGTCACCCCCTCCTGGATGCGGGCGCCCGCGCCGTCGCACAGGCCGACCACCGGGCAGCCCGCGGACTCGGCGAGATCCATCAGCTTGTGGATCTTCTCGGCATGGGCCTCGCCGAGGGCACCTCCGAAGATCCGGAAGTCGTGGGCGTAGGCGAAGACCGTACGGCCGCGGACCTGGCCCCAGCCGGTGACCACACCGTCGGTGTGCGGACGCCGGTCCTCGAGCCCGAAGCCGGTGGCCCGGTGCCGCCGCAGCTCCTCGACCTCCGTGAAGGTGTCCTCGTCGAAGAGGAGCGCGAGGCGCTCGCGCGCGGTCAGTTTGCCCTTGGCGTGCTGCGCTGCGGTCGCCCGCTCGCCGGGACCGCGCCGCACGCTCTCGCGCAGCTCGCTGAGTTCGGCGGCACGGTCGCGCAGATGGCCGTCCGCGGGGGCCAGGGTGTTCAGGGGCGTTTCCTCGACGACGCTCATGCGGACCAGCGTGCGCGCGCCTGCTCAAGACGGACTCGACGGCCTCTGGACGTACGGGTGGAGTGCGGCTCGACCCGGGCCGTCCACGCTCGCGCCATGACGTGTCCCCAGCACCGTTCCGTGGTCCTGATGTTCCCCGGCACCGGCGCCCAGCACGCGCAGATGGCGGCCGGCCTCTACGGACACGAGCCCGTCTTCACCGACGCCGTCGACGCGGTGCTGGACGCACTCGGTGCCGAGGGCGAGGCCGTGCGCGCCGACTGGCTGGCGGAGGCTCCCTTCGAGCCGATGGACGCCGACAGCCGTTCGGCGCCGCTGCTGTTCGCCGTGGACTACGCGATGGGGCGGCTGGTGGAGAGCTGGGGCGTGCGGCCGGCCGCGTATCTCGGCCACAGCATGGGCGAGTTCGCCGCTGCCGTGCTCGCCGGGGTGTTCCGCCTGGAGGACGCCGTGCGGCTGCTGTGGGCACGGGTGCGGATGCAGGGCGCGACACCGGGGGGCGGGATGCTCGCCGTGGCGGCCGCGGAACACGAGCTGTCGGTTTACCTGGGCGACGGCGTGGTGGTGGGTGCCGTCAACGCCCCGCGCCACACGGTGCTGTCGGGGCCCGATGAGCCGCTGCGCGCGGTCGCGGAGCGGCTCGTCGCGGACGGCAGGACCTTCCGCCGGCTCGCCTCCCGTACGCCGTACCACAGCCCCGCCCTGGCACCGCTGGTGCCGGAGACCGAGGCGCTCGTCGCCACGATGCGGCTCGCCGCGCCGCGCACGCCCCTCTACTCCGCCTACACCGCGGGGCTGTTGAGCCCGGCGGAGGCCGTCCGCCCCGCCTTCTGGGCGGTGCAGCCGACGGCGCCGGTGCTGTTCCGGCCGACGCTCGACCGGGTGCTGCGCGACGGCGACCGTCTGCTGGTCGAGGCCGGGCCCTCGCAGAGCCTCACGGTGCTGGCGCGGGGACACGAGGCGGTGCGCTCGGGGCGCAGCGCGGTGGTGCCCGCGCTGCCGCCCCGGGCCATGGGACCCGAGGCGGACCGGCGGAGTGTGCGGGCGGTGCGCGAGCGTCTGCTCAGGGAGGGGGCGCTGCCCGCGCGGGAGGGTGCCCCGACCGGAGCGGCGGATCTGCCGGCCCGGTCGGCGCGCCCGGCGGGAACGCCGGGCCCGGCGGCCGGAGCCTCGGCCACGGTCGCGGGAACTCCGGGCCCGGTCGCGGGAACCCCGGGCCCGGATCACTCCGGGAGGTTGCCGGTGGACCTCCCCGCCTCATAGGGGCTCGATACGCCGTCGTAGGCGAGGTGCAGCACCATGCCGTCCCGCGCGTGGTCGAGGTTGTGGCAATGGTCCATCCACAGACCGGGGTTGTCGGCGCGGAAGGCCACTTCGTAGCGTTCGCCCGGTGCGACGTTGAGGGTGTCGGTCCACCATGGGCTGCCGGTCGCCTTCCTGCCGTCCTTGGAGAGGACGAGCATGCGATGGCCGTGCAGATGCATGGGGTGGTCGTCCAGACTCCGGTTGACGAACGTGGTGCGGACGAGGTCGCCCTCCTTGACCAGGAGGGCCGGGATGTCCGGGTAGACCGCGTTGTTGATGGTCCACAGCACCATGGGCCGGCCGTCGAAGAAGCCGAAGCTGTTGCCGAGGACGAGATGGAAGTCCCGGTCGAAGCGCGGTGAGCTGCCGAACGGGGCGGTGCCGCGCGAGCCGTAGTGCAGCGGGTCGAACAGCGGGCCGGTGACGGCAGGGGGCTGCTCGCCGGTGGCCGGGTCCGGTGCCAGGAGCAGGGACGCCGTCTCGGCGCGGCCCGCTCCGTAGGCGCCGTCCTCGCCGCAGCCCTCGAAGCCGTGGCTGGCGGTGGAGGCGTTGGCGTCCCCGACGACGGTCAGATGGACCGGCCCTGCTGGCTGGCGGAAGGTGACGTCGTACCGTCCGCCGCCCGCGATCCGCAGCCGCCGGTCCCGCAGGTCCGTCGGCTCGTTCACGTCGTTGCCGTCGATGGCCGCGACCTTGAAGGGAGTTCCGGCGAGCGAGTACGTGCGGGGGCAGTTGTCGGCGTTCACCAGGCGCAGCCGCACTTCGGTGCCGGCCTTCACCGACTCCTTCCGCGTCCTGGTGTCGTCGCCGAAGGCGGTCCGCAGGGTGCCGCCGGCGCCGTTGACGCCGCTCAGCGCGCCTCCGCCCCCACCGCCCCCGCCTCCGCCTCCGCGGGGCGGTCCCGCGGCGGGCTTCGCACCCCCGACGGTCCAGGCGTGCGCCACGACGGTGCGGTCCAGTACCTCCGGGTCGCCCCCGTCGGGCTCCTCCACCACCAGCGACCCGAACAGGCCGCGGGCCACCGTGCTGCTGGACTGCTGGTGCGAGTGGTACCAGAAGGTGCCCGCCCGGTCCGGACGGAAGCGGTACACGTGGCGCTCGCTGGGACGCACGGCGTCCTGGGTGACCCCGGCGACGCCGTCCTCGGCGTTGGGGACGTCGACGCCGTGCCAGTGGAGGGTGACGCCGTCCTTCACGTCCTGGTTGACCAGGACCACCTCGACCAGTTCGCCGCGGCGCACGCGCAGTTCGGGCCCGGGGAGCTGCCCGTTGAAGGCGAGGGCCGCCACCTTCTCGCCCGACGCCAGGCGCACCGTGCGGTCCGTCGCGGTCAGGGTGAAGCGCCGGTCCGGCTCGCCCTCGCGGTCACCGGTGAGGTCGTCGACGGTGCGAGCGGCGGCCCGGCCGGCGGACGCGCCGCCTCCGGTGTCGTAGGAGTGCTCGTGCCCCGACTCGCCCATCCGGCCCGGCAGACGGCTCTGTTCGGCCACCAGGGAGCAGCCGCCGACGGTCAGCACCGCCAGACCGGTCACCACGGCGGTGGCACGCAGCAGGCGTCCCGGTCGGGACGGGGGCCGCCAGTCCGGGGCGGTGAGAGCGGGGCGGCGGCGCTGCTGGAGCAGCAGCAGGGCCCCCGACGCGGCGCCCAGCAGGGCGAGTTCCACCAGGACCATGCCCAGGTACGGGGGTGTGGGCGGGTGCAGGGTGTACGCGGCGCCCAGCAGGGTGGCGACCCATCCGGACTGCACGGGGACCATCAGGCGGGTCCGTGAGGCCAGGGCCCGCAGTTCGGGCAGACCGGGACGCGCGACGGCGTCCCCGGTGTCCGGCGCGGGCGCGTCCGGTCGGTCCGCCGCCGCGCTCCGTGCCGCGCGCCACACCCGTACGTACGCGGGCACGGCCAGAGATGCCACGGCGACGCCCGCGAGCACCGGCGGCAGCGCCCCGAACAGCACGTAGTCGGCCGCCCCGAGCCACCCGGCGGCACCGGCGAGAGCGAGCGCCAGGCCGGCCCGCAGAGCCAGCGCCAGCAGCGCGCAGCTCAGCAGGATCAGACCGAGCAGGGCCCTGCGCCGGAGGGCAGCCGCGGTGGGCCGGGTCGCCAGCCGTCGCGCCCCGCGGGCCGCGAATCCCCATAAGACGGCCGTCAACACGGCCCAGAGGATGTTCTGTTCGAAGAGGTTCTCCACCATGGGCGACAGCCTGGCGGGTCTCCTTCGAGCATCCCTCGAGGATGCCGGTCCATGCCACTCCTTCGAGTCTCCCTCGAGGCGGCTGGACGATGCTCGCGCTCGGCCGGAGCACGCCGCCCCGGCCCTGCCGTGCACGTGGGAGGGGACACGAGATGCAGCAAAGGCGCAGTGCGCTGGTGACCGGCGGATCGCGGGGCATCGGCCGCGCGGTCGCGGTCCGGCTGGCGCGGGCGGGGTACGCCATCGGCTTCTGCTCGCGGTCGGCGGACGAAGCCGCCCTGGAGACCGCACGGTTGATCGGCGAGGCCGGTGCGCGGGCCCACCACGTGGTCTGCGACGTCACCGACGCCGAGGCAGTCCGCACCTTCGTCGGTGAGGCGGAGGAGAAGCTCGGCCCGGCCTATGCGGTGGTCAACTCCGCGGGTGTGCTCCGGGACCGGCCGATGGCGCTGATGGCCGCCAAGGACTGGCAGGCCGTGGTCGGCACCAGCCTGGACGGTACGTTCAACGTCTGCCGCGCCGTCGTACGCGGCCTGCTCACCCGCAGGGCCGGGGCACTGGTCAACGTCTCCTCGGTCATCGGGGTGTACGGCAACGCGGGCCAGACCAACTACGCCGCCGCCAAGGGCGGGTTGAACGGCCTCACCCGCGCCCTGGCCAAGGAGGTCGCGCCCTACGGCGTGCGGGTCAACGCGGTCGCGCCCGGTTTCATCGAGACCGAGATGCTCGACGGCATGACGGCCAAGGCGCGGGAGGCCGCCCTGGGCAAGATCGCCATGGGCCGCTTCGGCAGCGCGGAGTCCGTCGCCGAACTCGTCGCGTTCCTGGTCTCCGACGCCGCCGACTACATCACCGGTCAAGTGGTGCAGATCGACGGCGGGATCGCGCTGTGAGGAGGGCGTCATGACCTCCGGCAGCACGGCGGCCGCGCGACCCGCCACCGTTCAGGACGATCCCGGCAGGCCGCTGCGGTCGATGTTCCGGGAGCGCTGGTTCTCCACCCTGTTCATGACCGACATGTGGGAGCGCTTCAGCTTCTACGGCATGCAGGCGCTGCTCTTCCTCTACGCGACCGCGCCCGCCTCCGAGGGAGGCCTCGGGCTCTCCGACGGCACGGCGGGCGCCCTCTTCGGCCTCTACATCTCCGCGTCGTTCCTGGCCGCCATGCCCGGCGGCTGGCTCGGGGACCGGGTGCTGGGCACCCACCGGGCCATGCTCTGCGGCGCCCTCGTCATCATGGCCGGCCACCTCTCCATGGCGGTGCCCGCCCATGCCACGTTCTATCTGGGCCTGGTCCTGGTGGCCTGCGGCACCGGGCTGCTCAAGCCCAACCTGCCCGTGATGTTCGACCAGATGAACCCGGGGGCGAGCAGCAGCCGGCGGCAGGCGGCGTTCTCGCTGTTCTACATGAGCATCCAGGTCAGCGCCCTGGTCGGCCCGCTCGTCACCGGCGCCCTGGGGGAACGCGTCGACTGGCACCTGGGGTTCGGCGCCGCTGCCGTCGGCATGGCCTTCGGCGTCCTCCAGTACCTGCACGGCGCCTCGTCGCTGCGCGGCGCGGCGACCGGCCCCAGCCGCCCCCTTCCGCCCGACGCGCTGCGCCGCCTGATCCGCCGCGCCTGGGCCGCCCTTGCGGTGGCCGTGCTGCTGGGGGCCGGTGTCGCCGTCGCGGGCGGCCTGCCGCTGCGGCCGGTCCTGGCCCTGTGCGGGCTGGCGTCACTGGTGGCGCCTGTCTGGTACTTCCGGCGGCTGCTGCGCGGCGCGGAGCTGGACGAGGCGGAGCGCGCGCGGATCCGCGGCTACCGGCGCATCTTCGTGCCCTCGGTGCTGTTCTGGGCCATGTACGGCCAACTGGGCTCCGTCTTCAGCCTGTTCGCGCGGGAGCACACGGACCGCGGGATCGCCGGGTTCACCGTGCCCGCGAGCTGGTTCCAGTCGGCGCACCCGCTCTTCCTGCTGCTCCTGGCGCCGCTGTTCGCCTGGCTGTGGCTGCGGATCGGGGCACGCGCCGGGGTGGTGCAGAAGTTCTCCTCGGGACTGCTGTGCGCCGGGGGCGGCTTCGCCGTCCTGGCCACCGGGGCGTGGTTCGCCGCGGACGGGAACACCCTCGTCTCCGCCCTGTGGCTGCTCGGCGCCTTCCTGTGCATGACGTGCGGCGAGCTCGTCTTCGGGCCCGTCGGGCTGAGCACCACGGCGGAGTCGACGCCCGAAGGGCATGGCAGCCGGATGATGGGGCTCTTCTATCTCGGGGCGGCCCTGGGAGCCGGTGTCGGCGGGCAGTTGTCGCATCTCGTGGGCGTCCTGCCGCTCTGGATCTACCTGGCGGGATTCGCCGCAGCAGCGGCCTTTACCGCCCTTTTACTCCGCCGCAGAACGGCACGAATCTGACGTCGAGCTGCCCTGGACGAGGTCTCAAGTCCTGCGGGCCAGCATCGCATTCGGACAGCCGCCCGACCGCTTCCGGGCACGGCACCCGTCCGCTCACGGGCGCCACGGCCGTCCGTCCTGCCCGACCGCTCCGGGCCTTACCCGAAGGAGTCTCCATGGCGCACCGCACCCTCATCGTGGCGCGGATGGACCCCGACGACGCGGACAAGGTGGCCGCGCTCTTCGCCGAGTCCGACGCGACCGATCTGCCGCACATGATCGGCGTCCAGCGGCGCACGCTCTTCCGCTTCCACGGGCTGTACTTCCACCTCGTCGAGGCGGAGGCGCCCATCAACGGCGATCTCTACAAGGCCCGCAGCCACCCGCTCTACCAGGACATCAACACCCGGCTGCAGGAGTTCATGACGCCGTACGACCCGTCGTGGCGCGAGCCGAAGGACTCCATGGCCGAGGCCTTCTACAGCTGGACGCCCTGAACCCGCCGGCCTCATCAGGCCCTGTCCGGCCCATCAGGCCCCAGGCCCTGTAAGGCGCATCGGGCCCCAGGCCCTGTCCGGCCGCATCCGGACCACCGAGTCCGCCGGTCCGCCGCACTCCGTCCCCGGTATTTCCGTCCCCACCTGTGGAGCACCTATGCAGACCTCCGACCTGACCAAGGTCGCCATCGACGACGTGGAGCCGAACCGCAAGCGCGGCGGCGACCTGCGTGTCCTGCTCAGCCCCAAGACCTGCGGAGCCACCTCGGGGTTCATGGGCGTGGGCACGCTGGAGCCCGGAGAGTTCGTCTCCGAGCACTACCACCCCTACTCCGAGGAGTTCTTCCACACCATCCGCGGGCGGATCCTGCTGCGGGTCGAGGGCCGGGAGGTGGTGCTGGAGCCGGGCGAGTCCTTCATGGTCCCGATCGGCGTGCGCCACCGCATCGAGAACCCCGGCACCGAGCAGGCGTTCGTCGCGTTCTTCCTCAGCCCTCTGGCCCCGCGCCCCGAACTCGGGCACGTGGACTGCGAGCCGCTGCCGGGGGAGGGCACCCTGCCCGAAGTGGGGGACGTGCGATGACCGCACGCGCGGTGATCACCGGCATCGGTGTCGTCGCCCCCGGGCAGCCGGGCCGCGAGAACTTCTGGGAGATGATCGTCAAGGGCCGTACGGCGACCCGGCGCATCACGCTCTTCGACCCGTCGCCGTTCCGCAGCCGGATCGGGGCCGAGTGCGACTTCGACCCGGAGCGGAACGGCCTGTCGTACCAGGAGATCGCGCGCACCGACCGGGCCGGACAGTTCGCGATCGTCGCCGCCCGCGAGGCCGTCGCCGACAGCGGCATCGACCTCGACGCGGAGGACCCGCACCGCATCGGCGTCAGCGTCGGCAACGGCGTCGGCAACGCCATCTCCATGGAGCAGGAGTACCGCACCGTCAGCGACAACGGCCGCCGGTGGCTGGTCGATCAGGGCTACATGGTGCCGCACCTCTACTCGTACGTGATGTCCAGCTCCCTGGCGACCGAGGTGGCGTGGGCCGCGGGGGCCGAGGGTCCCGCGACCGTCGTCAGCTCCGGCTGCTGCGCGGGCATCGACGCGGTCGGGTACGCCGTCGACCTGATCCGCGAGGGTTCGGCCGAGGTGATGGTGGCCGGAGCCACGGACGCCCCGATCTATCCGATCACCGTGTCCTGCTTCGACACCCTGCGGGCCTCCTCCACCAGCAACGACGACCCCGAGCACGCCTGCCGCCCGTTCGACCGGCGACGCAACGGGCTGGTCCTCGGCGAGGGTTCCGCGGTCTTCGTGATCGAGGAGCTGGAGCACGCCCGGCGGCGCGGCGCCCGTATCTACTGCGAGGTCGCCGGCTACTCCGCCCGCGCCAACGGCTACCACATGACCGGACTGCGCCCGGACGGGCGGGAGATGGGCGAGGCGATCACCGCCGCGCTCGACGAGGCCCGGATCAACCCCGACGAGATCGACTACGCCAACGCCCACGGCTCCGGCACCAAGCAGAACGACCGCCACGAGACCGCCGCGTACAAGCGCAGCCTCGGCGAGCACGCGTACCGGATCCCGGTCAGCTCGATCAAGTCCATGGTCGGGCACTCGCTCGGCTCGATCGGCTCCATCGAGATCGCCGCCAGCGCGCTGGCCATGGACCGCGGCACGATCCCGCCCACCGCCAACTACGAGGAGCGCGACCCCGAGTGCGACCTCGACTACGTGCCGGGCACGGCGCGCGAGGCCGAACTGGACGTCGTCCTCAGCGTGGGCAGCGGCTTCGGCGGCTTCCAGAGCGCGGTGGTGCTCACATCACCGAGGAGGATCCGATGACCGCGTCCGTCATCACCGGCGTGGGCGTCGTGGCGCCCAACGGCCTGGACCGCGAGGCGTGGTGGCAGGCGACGCTGGACGGGAAGTCGGGGCTCGGCCGGATCAGCCGGTTCGACCCGTCCCGGTATCCCGTGCAGGTCGCCGGCGAGGCCACCGGCTTCGACCCCGCCGACCACGCACCCCAGCGGCTGGTCAGCGAGACCGACGCCATGACGCAGTACGCGTTCGGCGCCACGAACGAGGCCCTGGCCGATGCCGTCGTGGAGCCGGACCGGATGAGCGACCTGGAGATGGCGGTCATCACCGCCAACTCCTCCGGCGGTGTGGAGTTCGGCCAGCGCGAGCTGCAGAAGCTCTACACCGAAGGCCCGCAGGCCGTGGGCGCCTACATGTCCATCGCCTGGTTCTACGCGGCCACCACCGGGCAGCTGTCCATCCGGCACGGCATGCGCGGCCCCTGCGGCGTGCTGTGCTCCGAGCAGGCCGGCGGCCTGGACGTTCTGGCGCAGGCCAGGAGGGTCCTCGCCAAGGGCACGCGACTGGTCGTCTCCGGCGGCACCGACGCCTCCCTGTCCCCGTACGGGCTGGTCTGCCAGCTCGCGGGCGGCCGGCTCAGCGAGGAGCTGCGGCCCGACCGCGCGTTCGTACCCTTCGACCCGGAGGCGAGCGGCTACGTGCCGGGGGAAGGCGGCGCGATCCTCGTCGTGGAGAGCCACGACGACGCGCGCGCCCGCGGGGCCGAGCGGATCTACGGCGAGATCGCGGGCTACGCGGCCACGTTCGACCCGCATCCCGACTCAGGGCGGCCGCCCGGCCTGCGGCGCGCGGCCGAACTGGCCCTCGCCGACGCCGGGGTGAGGCCCGACGCCGTCGACGTCGTCTTCGCCGACGGCCACGGGGTGCCGGAGCTGGACCGGCAGGAGGCCGAGGCCATCACGGCGCTGTTCGGGCCGGACGGCGTCCCGGTCTCCGTGCCCAAGACGATGACGGGACGGCTCTACGCGGGTGGCGCGCCGCTCGACGTCGCCGCCGCCGTGCTCGCCCTGCGCGACCAGGTGATCCCGCCCTCGGTCAACGCGCGCCCCGACCCCGTCCACCGCCTCGACCTGGTCACCGACCGTCCGCGCGAGGCCCGTCTGCGGACCGCTCTGGTCCTCGCGCGCGGCTACGGAGGCTTCAACGCCGCCGTGGTCCTCACGTCCGTCTGACCGCCGGCATCGCTCGCACCACCCCGCCGGCACCGCTTTTCCCGTCCCCAGGAGGAACAGATGAGCACCATCAGCTTCGACGACCTCAAGGCGATCATGAGCCGTTGCACCGGTGAGCTCGACGGGAGGGAGCTCACCGAGGCCGACCTCGCCACCACTTTCACCGAGATCGGCTACGACTCCCTCGCCGTCCTGGAGATCGCGAGCCAGATACAGCGCGAGTACGACCTGCAGATACCGGACGAGGCCATCGAGGAGATGGACTCCCCCAAGGCCGTCATCGACTACGTCAACGCCAGCCTGGCGGCGGTCTGACATGGCGAGCTCCACCGACAACGCGATCGTCATCGACGCGCCCATGGACCTGGTCTGGGACATGACCAACGACGTCGAGTCCTGGCCCGAGCTGTTCTCCGAGTACGCCAAGGCGGAGATCCTCGACCGCAAGGGCGCGACCCTCACCTTCCGTCTCACCCTGCACCCCGACGAGAACGGCGCCGTCTGGGACTGGGTCTCCGAGCGCACGCCCGACCCGGCCACCAGGACCGTACGGGCGCGGCGTATCGAGACCGGCCCGTTCGAGTTCATGAACCTCCTGTGGACCTACGTCCAGACCGACGCCGGCGTGGAGATGCGCTGGCGGCAGGAGTTCGCGGTCCGCTCCGGACTGCCGTTCGGCGACAAGGAGATGACCGACCGCCTCAACACCAACACCCGCCGGGAGATGGCCCGGATCAAGGGGCTGGTGGAGAAGGCTGCGGCGGACCGGCCGGCGGTCCGGCCGTGACGGCCGGACTGCGGGTGCTGCTGCGGATCCGTATCACCGAGGGGCACGAGGCGGAGTTCGAGGAGCTGTGGCGCGGCCACGCCGAGACCGTCCGCGGCTTCTCCGACAACCACGGGCAGCAACTGCTGCGCACGGCAGGCGAGCGCGGCAGCTACACCGTGCTGACGGACTGGACGGACGAGCCGTCCTTCCGGGCCTTCGAGCAGAGTCCCGAGCAGCAGGCCTATCTCCGCAAGCTCTGGGCGATCCGCGCCGGCGGGGAGATGCAGTTGCTCGAGGTCGTCCACGCACTGACACCGGCCGCCACGGCCGAAGCCTGAGGAACCGGGAGGGGACACGCATGAGCGTGCAGCAGGAACAGGTGACCGAGCTGATCGAACTGGTCGAGTCGACACCGTCGAAGGAACTCGAAGTCGCGGTCGCCGGCCGCGAGGGCGGGGTGGACGCGGCCCTGACGCTGATCTTCGAGCTGCTGGTGTCGGAGTTCAACCCGGAGAAGGCCAAGGGGCAGAAGGGGGTCTTCCAGTTCGACATCACCTCCGCCGAGGGCCAGAAGCTCCACTATGTGCAGGTCGAGGAGGGCACCTGCAGCACCGACAAGGGCCGGCACGAGAGCCCCGACATCACCATCGGGATCAAGCTCCCCGACATGCTGGCGATGGGGGTCGGGAAGCTGCCCGGCGCGAAGGCGTTCCTGACGGGCAAACTGAAGCTGCGCGGCAGCCCGCTCATGGGCACCAAGCTGGGTGAGTGGTTCGATCACCCCGAGACCTGACGGGGCGTACGCCGAAGCCGCCGCCGTGCCGTGAGGCGCGGCGGCGGCTCTCGCGTTCCCGGCGGCTTCGCGCGTTCCGGGCGCTTCCTGCGTTCCGCGCGCGTTCGTCGGGCGGGGGCGCCCGCCCGACGAACGCGCGCGGGGGAGAGGTCAGTCGACGCCCAGGACGGACATGTGGGCGATGGAGAGCATCGCCTGCTCGTGGACGAGCGCCAGGTAGGCGTCCGGGTGCGAGGGCCGCTCCGTGCCGTCCAGATACGGCGTCAGCCACGCCTCCGCGTCCTGCCCGAAGCAGCGGTCCGTGAGATAGCCGACGACGTCGTACGGGTGGCCGTCGTACTGCACGACCCGCACCAGGGTGTCCTCGTGCAGGAACAGCGCCGTACGGACGATGGACGGGTGCTCCTCGGACAGCCGCAGGGAGGCCTGCCGGTTCGCCGTGGCCCGGGCCGCCGCCAGCTCCTCCCCGGCGCCCTTGCGCAGCGGGTAGCGCAGGGCCACCGTGCCGGCCGCGGGCCGCTCGTCGGGGCTGTGCTGCTCCAGCACCGTCATGAGGCTGCGGTGGAAGTGCTCCCGGAACCCCTCGGGCGTCTCGGTGTCACGGGGCTCGGAGAGATACGGCAGGATCGCCCGCTCCGCGTCGTGCACTCCCTTCTGGACCGACATGTGCCGTGCTATCTGCGCGGCGCCGGCGCCGTCGTGGTGGATCACCCGGACCAGGGTGTCCCCCTGGACGAACAGCCCCGTGCCGAGCAGCATCCCCACGGTCTCGCCCGAACCGTCCTTGATCACGGGGGAGTCGACCCGGGTGAAGTTGTGCGGTGAGAAGACCTCGGTGAGTTCCTCCTCGTGTCCGGGCGTGACGCGATAGGTGACGGCGTCCAGTGGCATGGCGGTTTCTCCTCTTCAGCGGGCGGCGAAGGTCAGCGGGCGGCGAGCACGGCGACGGTGTCGGCGGCCAGGGCGAGCGCGGCCAGGGCCGTCCGCGTGCGGTGCCAGGCGCGCCACAGCGGCCGCGGGTCCACCCAGGGGCCGTCGGCGGCCAGACCGCTCAGCGAGCGGTTGATCGGGACGTTGCCGAGGTGCGAGACCGCCTGCACCCCGATGAGCAGCACCGAGGCGAGCGGGAACAGGACGCTGCCCGGCGGTTCGGCGAGAAACGCGAGCGCGAATCCGCTGAGCGTCACGACGTTGACCAGGATCGGCATCAGCGGGTGGTAGCCCTTGCCCAGCAGGGCGTGGGCCCGCAGATACTCGGCGCGCCCCATGGCCGACATGGCGGGACCCACGCTGACCGCGACCGCGACGAAGATGCCTGTGACGGTCCCCGTCCCGGTCAGCACGATCCCGCTCAGCACTTCCTCAAGCATCACGACTCCCGGTCGATGGTGGGTGTGTCCGCCACCGTGCCGTCACCTGCTCGACTCGCTGTGGAGCGGCGCTCGACGGCACCGCCCGCGGCCGTGCGGTGAGCGGGCCCGCCGCAGGCCCCCAACAGGGCCGCGGCGCCCCGCCGTTGATCATCGAGCCGTCTTCGAGCCCGTTTCGACCAGCGACTCCGAGAGTCGAGGGAGTGGTCCGCCGCACCGGGTGGCGGCCGGGGCGGGAGGGCGAATCGTGGCCGAGCTGGTGCAGGTACTGATGCCGTTGGCACTGCTCGCCGGCGGGCTCGCGGCCGGCGGACTGGCGATCTCCGTGCTCGCCGCCCCGCTGTTCACCACGCTGCCCACCGGGATGTACGTCCCGGTGCACAAGGGCCTGGTCACGCGCTTCGACCCGTTCATGCCCATCTCGCTGCTGAGCTGCCTGCTCTGCGACGTCGCCCTGACGATAGCGGCGGACGGCCCGGCCGTACGGCTGCTGGCCGCGCTCGCCGCCCTGCTGCTGGCCTGCGCCATGACCGTCTCGCTCACCAAGAACGTGCCGATCAACCGCTGGCTGGCGACGCTCGATCCGCAGGCCCTGCCCGCCGACTTCGAGCGGCTCGACCCGCGCGAGCGCTGGATCCGCTGGAACCGCGTGCGGGGTGCGCTGGCCGTCGCGGCGCTGGTCGCCAACGTCAGCGCAGCGGCGCTGCTCATATGACGCCCCATCACCCCTCACGGCCCCTCTCTCACCAACCGACACCCGCTCCCGGCCTAGGAGATCGTGTGGACACCATGACCGGTGTGGTCGGCCCGGCGATGACCGCCGCGCTGCCGCCCCACGTACAGCTGTTGCTGCTGACGGACGGCAAACGGATATCCCGGGTGCTGCATGTGCTCGCCGAGCTGGGCATCGCCGACGAGCTGGCCGCCGGCCCGCTCCAGGTGCCCGAACTGGCCGCGCGCACCGGCACCCACGCGGACTCCCTCGGGCGCGTGCTGCGGGTGTCCGCCGCGTTCGGGGTCTTCGAGGAACAGGAGGACGGGCGGTACGCGCTCACCGACCTCAGCCAGGCCCTGCGCTCCGACGTGCCCGGCAGCCAGCGGGACATGGTGCTCTACAACGGCACCGAGATGCTGTGGCGCTCCTACGGCTCCCTGATGCACACCGTGCGTACGGGCCGGCCCGCCTTCGAAGAGGCCTACGGGCACGGGTTCTTCGAGCACCTGGAGGAGGACCCGGAGGCGGGGGCCCTGTTCGACCGGGCGATGACGGGCATGAGCCGGGCCACGGCCCGGATGCTGCTCGACGGCTACGACTTCGGCCGGTTCGCCCGCATCGCCGACGTGGGCGGCGGGCGCGGCTTCTTCCTCTCCGAGGTGCTCGCACGCCACCCGGAGACACGGGGCACGCTCGTGGACCGCCCCGCCGTGGTGGAGGAGGCGCCCAAGCTGTTCGGTGACGCGGGGGTCGCGGACCGCGTCAGGGTGGTCCCCGGCGACTTCTTCCAGGAGCTGCCGAAGGGCCACGACGCCTATGTGCTCAAGGCCGTTCTGCACGACTGGGACGACGAGCGCGCGGCGGCGATCCTCGGCCGCATCCACGAGGCGCTGGAGAACAGCCCCGAAGGACGGCTGCTGATCTGCGAGTTCCTCGTCGGGCCCGCCAACCAGTGGGACCGCGGCAAGCTGCTCGACCTGGACATGCTCGTCCGCTTCGGCGGGCGCGAGCGCAGCGAGGACCAGTGGCGGGCGCTGCTGGCGACCGCGGGCTTCGAGCTGGTGAACGATCCGGTTCCCGGGCGCTGGGCGGTCCTGGAGTGCCGCCCCGTCCCGGCCGGCCGGTGAACCGACCTCATCCCCTCATCCACGCGGACTTCACCACGGTGCCGCACGGCCGCGCTCGGACGACCCCGACCGCGACCGCGACGACACGAGTGAACGCGACCCGATACGACGGAGGAAGCCATGGAACTTCGACTGGTGGGCAAGAACGCGCTCGTCACCGGCGGCACCCGGGGCATCGGCCGGGCCACCGTACTGGCCCTGGCCAAGGCCGGTGCCACGGTGGTGACCTGCTACCGCACCGAGGGTGAGGCCGCCGACAGCCTGGCCCGAGAGCTGAAGGAGCTGGGCGGGGACCACGCTCTCGTCCGCGCCGACGTCGGGACGGCGGAGGGCGTGGAGGCGGTGCTGGCGGAGTGCCGCAGCCGCTTCGAGACGCTCGACATCCTGGTCAACAACGCGGGCGTCATCAGCCAGATCCCGTTCGCCCAGCTTCCGTTCGAGGAGTGGGAGCGGGTCGTCACCACCAACCTCACCGGCCCCTTCATGGTGATCAGCAAGGCGCTGCCGATGCTGCGCGAAGGCTCCTCGGTGATCAACATCGGGTCGCGCGGCGCCATGGCCGGGATCCCGCTGCGCGGCCACTACACCGCGTCCAAGGCGGGCCTCGTCGGGCTCACCCGCTCGCTGTGCAAGGAACTCGGCGGCAAGGGCATCCGGTTCAACGTGGTGGCGCCGGGCGTCATCGACACGTCCGAGCCGGACGAGCTGACCGACGAGCAGCGCGCCGCGTACAACGAGCGGTATCTGCGCATGATGGCGCTGGGCCGGTTCGGGCAGCCGGACGAGATCGCCGGCGCCGTCCTCTTCCTCGCCAGTGACCTGTCCACGTACGTCAACGGCGAGACCCTGCACGTCGACGGAGGTGTCTGAGATGGCGGCGGAGCGCGTCGGAGCCTTTCGCGTCCTGCTGACCGTGCAGGTCAAGCCGGGCCTGGAGGCCGACTTCGAGAAGGTCTGGGCGGAAGGCAGCAAGGAGGTCACCGCGCAGCCGGCGAACCTCGGCCACACCCTGGCGCGCAGCGCCCGGGAGGAGTCCGTCTACTACGTGGCCAGCGACTGGACGGACAAGGACTCCTTCCTCGCCTTCGAGAGCAGCCCGGAGCACATCGCGCACCGCGAGAAGCTCCACCCGTACCGCACGGGCGGATCGCTGGCGATGATGCATCTGGTCGAGGTGGCCTGATGAGCCGGGCGCCGGGGCGGGTCCGGGTGATGCTGTACCTCCGTGCCGCCGAGGCGGACGTGCCGGCGGTGGAGGAGGCGTACCACCGGATCAGCAAGGACCTGGCGGGCACGCCGGGCCTGCTGGGCAACGAGCTGCTGCGCGAGGTCACCGACCCGGGAGCCTTCGCGGTGCTCAGCGAATGGGAGAGCTTCGCGGCCTTCCAGACGTGGGAGTCCGGCTCGGCGCACCGGGGGACGACCTCACCGCTCCGCCAGTACCAGGACGGTGAACGGCCCAGCCCCTTCGCCCTGTTCGAGGTGGCCGCGGAGTACTGACAGCGGCGAGCACGACGAAAGGACGGCCGTGCCGCGGGGAGCATCCGCTCTCCGCGGCACGGCCGTCCGTGCGTCTCCGCGTACGTCCCTACCGGGCCCGGCGGACGGAGGCCCTGCACCGCCGCGGGGAGAGCGGGGCGAGGGCCTGAGCGGCCCCGGTACGGGCATGAAGAAGCGGGCACCCGGGCCGTGCGTTCGGCAGCCGGGTGCCCGCTCCGGTCCGAGGGGCGCTCGGGGTCAGGGGAGCCGTACGACCTGGCCCGCGTAGACCAGCCCGGCCCCGAAGCCGACCAGCAGGGCGAGACCGCCGCTGGGCGCCTTCCCGCCGGCCAGCAACTCCTCCATGGCCAGCGGGATCGAGGCTGCCGAGCTGTTGCCGCTGGTGACGATGTCGCGGGCGACGGCGGTGCGCTCCGTCAGGCCGAGCTGCTCGACCACGAAGTCGGTGATGAGCATGTTGGCCTGGTGGGGGATGAAGGCGTCGAGGTCGTCGACCGTGACGCCCGCCAGGTCGAGCATCTGCCGGGTGGCGGGCACCAGTTCGTTGGTCGCCCACCGGTAGACCTTCCAGCCGGACATGGTGATGGCCGGCCGTGCGTCGGGCCGGACGCCGGTGCCGTCGTGCCACGGGGCGGTCATCTTCAGGGCGGCGTTGCGCGAACCGTCGGCGCGCCACACGACGGGGCCGATCCCGGGTTCCTGGGACGGCCCGACGACCACGGCGCCGGCGCCGTCGGCGAAGAGGAAGGCGGTGTCGCGGTCCTCGTGGTCGAGGATGTCCGTCATCCGCTCCGCGCCGATGACCAGGACGTAGTCGGAACGGCCCATCCGCACCTGGTCGCTCGCGAGCGCCACGGCATGGCAGAAGCCCGCGCAGGCGGCGGAGACGTCGAAGGCGGCGGCCTGTCGTGCACCGAGCCGGTGCGCGACCTCGACCGCGACGGCCGGCATCTGCTCCATGGAGGTGATGGTGGCGACGATGACCGTGCCGAGCTGGTCGGCGGAGATGCCCGCCGCGGCGAGTGCCTTCTCGGCCGCGGTCGTCGCCATCGAGGGAAGGGTCTCGGTGGGGGAGGCGTAGCGGCGCGAGCGTATGCCCGAGCGGCGCTCGATCCAGTCGGGGTCGAGACCGGTGCGCTCGGCGATCTCTGTGTTGGGGACGGACCGTTCGGGCCGGTAGGTGCCGACCCCCAAGAGGCGGCTGTGGCGCAGGACTTCTGTGTCCCGGATCGCAGTCATGCTTGTCCTTTCCTGGCGTACGGGAGGGCCCGGACGGCGGTGGGGCGGATCAACGGGCGGTGCGCGGTACGGCGTGCGTGCTGTGAGGCTGTGCGTGACGTGCTGTGAGGCGGGCGTGGTGCAGGATGCGTCGTGGCGCGCGGCCCGGTGAACATCGCGGCCCATGTCACGAGGGCGTGCCGGTCAGGGGCACGCGCGTGGCGGACGGATCAGCTCGACGCCCGGGGTGCCCGGGCCGCGTTCTTCGTCGTGCCTGAGTCCGTCCCGGAGGAACGAGTACGGGAGGAGCCCGCGTGTGCCGGGCCCTTCTTGCCCCAGCGGGTCGGACCCCACGGCTTGTACGTGGACACGGCCGTCATGAACACCAGGGACAGCAGGGCCAGCGCGGCCGAACCGGCCATCGACCAGCCGACCGTGTCCAGTTCGCCTCCGCGCACCGCGGCGCCGGCGTCGACCAGTGCGTTGGCCTCGAGGATGAGCTGGTGGATGACGGCGAAGCCGAGCAGCATCACGCCCATGGTCATGAAGAACTTCACGGCCACCCATCTGCGCCGCAGCAGACCCCACTTGGTTCCCGCGCCGACCACGATGCCGGTGATGAGGGCGAACATGCTGGTCATCCCGAGGAAGATCTCGTCGAGCATCGACATGGTGCGGTACATCGCGGCCTGCTGCTCGGCGCTGCTCGTGGTGGCGCCCGCCACGGACATCGCGAACATCCCGGTCACGAGCCCCAACCAGCCGACCGATATGGCCACATGGGCGGTGAGGACGGCCTTGCGCAGCCGCTGCGGGATCGTACGGCTCTGGCCGCGCACCGCCGCCATCCAGCGGTTGACGGACGGGAGGAACAGCAGGACCAGTCCGACCACCGACGTCACGAGGCTGATGACGGCCAGGGTGCCCTGCAGCGCCCCCACCAGCGGCCGTCCGCCGATCCCGGCCAGGCCGAGACCGGTGAACAGGATGCCCAGCGACGTGAACACGGTCAGCAGGACCCGGCCCCACTGGCGGCCGGCCCTGAGCATCTCGGCGAAGAACCCGAACAGCGCGCAGAACGCGATGGTCAGGACGAGGTCGCCGGTCGTCGCGGCGCCGGCGACGCCCGTCTCGAGCTGGTGGGCGATCTCGAAGACGTTGCTCGCGATCGCGGCGAGCGTCGCCACGATCACCATGACGTACGCCCAGCGGATGCCGGGCGGCGGCCCGGCGGGCGGAGCCGAGGCGGAGGCCGGACCGGGCGCGTCCGCCGGTCCGGAGCGGCCGCGCTCGGCTTCCGGTACGGGTCGCCTCTCCGTCTGGTCTGTCGTACTCACCGTCGCGCCTCCTTCAGGCCAAGGCGCGGACGCCCCGCGGCAGCGGGACTCTGACGCGCCGTCGGTTTGCGGGGTTCTGGCGCGATCAGCCTCGCCGGGAGGGCTCGAAGGTCACTCGAAGGCCGGTGGACGGGAGGTGGGCGACCTCCGGTGGACGGCGCCCGGGCGACCTCGGGCGGGCGGATACCGGAGGCCGGTGGCGCCGCCGCCGGAGGCGCGGTTCCGCGGGGGTGTCAGCCGCGGGCCGCGTCGTCCAGGGAGCGGACGAACTTGGTGAGCAGGCGGGCGAACTCCTGCTGCTCGCCCGGCTCCCAGTCCTCGAGCACCGTGGAGTAGAAGTCCTGCCGGGTGCGGTGGGCGGCGGTCACGGCCTCCTCTCCCGTCGAGGTGAGTTCCAGGCAGCTCCGCCGCCCGTCCTCCTGCGAGGCCACGCGGCGCACGAAGCCGGACCTGACGGCGTCGGCGACGATCCGGCTGGCCCGGGAGGGGTCGATGGCGAGCCGGTCGGCGACGAATCCCACCGTGACGTCGCGGCCGCTCTCGCTCGATCCCTCGTCGACGGCGTCGACGACCGCGAGCGTGTTGAGGTCCACCGGATCGGCGAGCCCTTTCATCACGGGCCGCGCGAGGCTGCGGCGCGACTGGCGGCGGCGGATCCGGATCATCGCCGCCTCGACGGCGGTCAGCACGGTCTCGTCGACCGGCGCATCTACGTCTCTTGTGCGTGCTTGCGTATCGATTTCTTCTGCACCTTTCACGCTTCGAGGCTACTGGCATACGACTGGACCGGGCATTCCTGGGTGTGAGACCATTATGTGCGAAGGTCATGCATGTGCGTAGTGCACAATATCGAGGGTCCGGCGCTCGCCCGGGCGCTCGCCACCGAAGGAGGCCGACATGTCCGCAACCCCCGCCGCCGCCCGCACCGGCAGCCCGGTGCGCACCCGCGCGCTCGCCCTGGTGGGAGCCGTGGTGCTCGACGCGCTGATCTGGATCCTGGCCGACCGCGTCGTCGGGATCGACCTGAGAATCCCGGACGGCCCCGGTTCCACGACGACCAGTGAGCTGGTCCTCCCCGCCGTGATCATCTCGGTGGCCGTGATCTCGCTCGCGGGATGGGGCCTGCTGGCCCTCCTGGAGCGTCTGACCGGCCGTGCCAGAACGGTGTGGACCGCCATCGCCCTGGCGGTGGTCGCCCTCTCCCTCCTCGGCCCGCTGTTCGCCGCGGGCCTGTCGGCGGGCAACCGCGTCACGCTGGTCTGCCTGCACCTGGCGGTCGGCGTGGTCCTGATCCCGGCGTACCGCAAGGACGCACGCCGGGCGTGATCCGTACCGGGCCGGTCCAGCGCCTCTCCACGCCGCTTCGAGTGCTCCGGGAAATCTTGGACACCGAGGGCAACCGAGAGGCCACGGAAGGAGATCCCGTATGTGCGGCATCGCAGGCTGGGCCGTCCGCCAGGACGGCCGGCCCCGGGAGGAACCCGGAGTCGCCGAGTCCATGGCGCGCACGATGGCCTGCCGGGGGCCTGACGACCAGGGAGTCCGGTCCGAACGGCACGTGACGCTGGTCCACACGAGGATGGCGGTCATCGACCTGGCCGGTGGCCGCCAGCCCATGGCCGCGGACGAGAGCGAGGAGCCGGCCGCGACGCTCACCTACTGCGGCGAGATCTACAACTTCCGTGAGCTGCGGACGGAGTTGACCTCCCGGGGCCACCGCTTCCGCACCCGCAGCGACACCGAAGTGGTGCTGCGGGCGTATCTGGAGTGGGGCGAGCGCTGCGTCGAGCGGCTGGAGGGCATGTTCGCCTTCGCCGTCTGGGACGCCCGTGAGCGCACCCTCTTCCTGGCGCGGGACCGCTTCGGCATCAAGCCCCTCTACTACGCGCAGACCCGTGACGGGCTGGTCTTCGGTTCGGAGCCCAAGGCCCTGCTCGCCCACCCGCAGGTGCGCCCGGTCGTCGACCTCGACGGCCTCCGTGTGCTGTTCTCCATGGCCCGTGCCCCGGGCGAGAGCGTCTACCGCGACATCCGCGACCTGCCGCCCGGTCACACCCTGCTCTACGGGCCCGGTGGCGAGATATCGCTGCGCCGGTACTGGGAGTTGGAGGCACGGCCGCACGAGCACGACCTGGAGCGCACCATCGGCACCGTGCGCGAGCTGCTGGAGAGCAGCGTCGCCCGCGAACTCGTCTCCGACGTGCCGCTGAGCGTGATGCTCTCCGGCGGTCTGGACTCCAGCACCGTCGCCGCGCTGGCGGCCCGCGCGCTCGCGGCCGAGGGCGCGGGCCCCGTCCGGACCACGACCGTCACCTACAGCGGCTACAGCGACAACTTCCAGCCCGACCTGGTACGCAGCGCCCCCGACTCCCCGTACGCCCGTGCCGTCGCCGAGCACATCGGTGCCGAGCATCTGGAGATCGAACTCACCACCGCCGACCTGATCGATCCGGTCGCGCGCCGTACCGTCCTGCGCGCGCAGGACGTCCCTGCTCCCTTCGGGGACATGGACACCTCGACCTACCAGGCGTTCGCGGGCGTCCACCGGTACTCCAAGGTCGCGCTGACCGGGGAGAGCGCCGACGAGATCTTCGGCGGCTACAGCTGGGTGCACATCCCCGACCTGGCGTACGAGCAGCAGTTCCCCTGGGTCGCCTTCGAGCAGTGGCACCCCGGGACCCGCGAGGGCCTGGGGCAGGGGCTGCTCTCGCCGGCCTTCAAATCCCGCCTGGACATGGGCGCGTACTACGCGGAGCGCTATGCGCAGGCGATGGCGCGGATACCCCGGCTCCCGGGGGAGGCCGACGAGGAGCGCCGCGCCCGGGAGATCTGCCACCTCCATCTGACCCACTGGCTGCCGCGGCTGCTGGAGCGTAACGACCGCCTGAGCATGATCTCCGGCCTCGAGGTGCGCGTACCGTTCTGCGACCACCGGCTCGTCCAGTACGCGTACGACATTCCTTGGGAGATGAAGACCTACGACGGCCGGGAGAAGAGCCTGCTGCGGGCCGCCGCGCGTGATCTGCTGCCCGAGAAGGTCCTGGACCGGCCCAAGGCGCCCTTCCCGGTGAGCCAGGACGCGACGTACACCAAGGCCCTGCACCAGGAGCTCGCGGAGGTGCTGGCCGATCCGGCGTCACCGGTGCTGGCCATGATCGACCTGGACGCGGCCCGGGCCGTGGTCTCCCAGGACGGCGGGGCCGATGTGCAGGACTGGCTGCACCGCATGAACATCGAGATGGTGCTGCAGGTCAACTCCTGGCTCCTGGACCTCGGGGACGACCTGGAGCTGTGACCGCGCAGTGCTCCGCGGCAGCACGACTCAGGGGGCGCCCCGCGGGGCGCCCCCTGAATCACGTGCTGTCAGACGCAGGTGCGTGCCGGCTGCACCGCGCGCAGTGCCGTCCGCACCAGTGGTGCGAGCCGGTACTGGAAGAACCGCTCCGTGGTCGGGTCGGTCGCCATGTCGACGCCGAGGAGGAAGAACTCGACCAGTTCCTCGAGGAGTTCCTCCGTCTCATCCGCGTCCTTCGCCAGGATCACGGCCGCCTGTTCCACCGTCAGATCGCCCGTGGACTCCCAGGCCAGCTTGGCCAGGGCGTCCCGGAGCCGGGGCTCGAGCCGTCCGCAGCGCCGCACCACGTGGTGGAACGGATGCGGTCGCTGATGCGCCACGACAGCGGGCCTGTCGCGGCTCAGCCAGTCGATGAGCTGACGGATCGACCAGTGCGGCCGTAGCGCCAGCAGGCCCACGGCCTCCAGCGTCGGGCCCGGCAGGTCCCCGCACAGATCGAGCATCGTGTGGAGACCGGGAGCATCGCCCAGGGTCCGGCCCCGGCCGAGCGCGCCCAGGAACAGTTCGAGCGACCGCTCGGATCCCAGAGGTGGCAGATCCACCCGCGCCTTGAACTGGCTGCCGTACAGACGGCGGTAGCCGGCCACGAGCACGGCCGAACCGGAGTCGGCGGGCAGCAGATCGGTCACCTGGTCGGTGGCCGCCACGTCGTCGACGACGAGCAGCACCCGGCGGCCCGCCGTCCACGCGTGGAACATCCGGGCGCGGTCGGCCCGGTGGGGCGGCAGATCGGCCCGCCGGTGGCCGACGGCCTCGAGGAGGCTCGCCAGCACCTCGTCGATGGAGAGCGGGTCGGCCGGGTTGCCGAACGAGACGTAGAGCCGCCCGTCGGGGAAGGCGTCGCCCAGGCGGTGCGCGACATGGACGGTGAAGGACGTGGTGCCCGCCCCGGGCGGCCCCGATACGGCGACGCACCGCGGCCCGTCCGTGCCCCCCGGCTCCGACAACATCCGCCCCACGTGCAGCAGATCGGCCTCCCGTCCCACCAGGGGAGCGTCGGCGGGCAGGGTCACCGGTGGTCCGCCGGCGGGTGCCCCGTGGACTGCTGTCCGGCCGCCGGGAAGGTCGAGACCGCGGTCCCCCGCCAGCACCTGCTGATGCAGCCGCTGGAGTTCGGAGCAGGGCTCGAGCCCCAGCTCCCGGGTGAGCACGCGGCGGATGCGCTGGAAGACCTCCAGGGCCTCCGGCCGCCGGCCCGCCCGGTAGAGCGAGAGCATGAGCTTGGCGTGCAGCCCCTCACGGGTGGGGTTGTCGGCGGCGAGCGCCGTCAACTCGCTGATGAGGCGGTGGTGCCGCCCAAGGAGCAGGTCGGCGTCGATCCGCTCCTCCAGCACCTCGTAGCGCTGTTCCTCCAGTCGCAGGGCGTCGATCCCGACGATCGGGCCGGGGGCCAGATCACTGAGAGCGGGCCCTCGCCAGACAGTGAGGGCCCGCTGCAGCAGGTCGGCGGCTTCCGCTACCGAACCTCTCTCCAGCGACTCTCTTCCGCGTGCGGCCAGGTCTCCGAACTCCTGGGAATCCAGGCAGTCCGTGGGCACCGAGAGGCGGTAGCCGCCCGGTGTGGTCAGCAGGGCTCTGGTGCCCACGGCGGGGCCCGGGTGCTGCGGATCGCAGAGCCCGGGCAGCTTGCGCAACTGGTAGATGTACGTCTGAAGGGTGGTCGCCGCGCTGGACGGCGGGCGCTCCTCCCAGAGTTCTTCCACGAGTTGGTGCAGCGGGACCGTGGTGTTGGCCCGCAGGGCCAGCAACGCGAGAACTTGTCGGACCTTTGGTGCGGATGGCGTGACGTGCACGCCGTCATGGACGACTTGCAGGGTTCCAAGTAACCCGATCTGCAGCACTGGCCCTCCCGTTGGTCTGCATCATTGATACGGCCTGATGCACTTCGTGAGCGTGAGGTCGATTACTTGACTTCTGCTAGAGCGGTGCTCGACGGCGGGCAGCGAGCAGGTCAGGTCTGAGAAATCCCCCGGTCGCATCTCCACCCCCGGACGCTAGGCTACACAAGACATTTATATGCGCGTGGCATACACTTGCAAAGTGCCTAGAAGTTGTGGCCCGAGGAGGACCCGATGACCGACGCCGGACCCGGCCGTCCGCAAGGACCGGAGGCCGCCGCCCCGCCGCCGCGCCCGCTGCCGCCCCGCTTCCCGCTGCTTCTCGCCGCCCTGCTGCTGACCAGCGCGATGTCGATGCTCGACCAGTCGATCGTCGCCACCGCGGGCCCCAGCCTGACCGCGGATCTGGGCGCGCTGCACCTCTACAGCTGGACGTTCACGGCGTACATGCTGACGTTCAGCGTGGCCATGCCCGTATACGGCAAACTCGGTGACCTCTTTGGTCGCCGTGCTGTCTATGTGACCGCCATCGTGATCTTCCTGGTGGGATCCGCGGCGTGCGGAGCGGCCGGTTCGATGGGTCAGCTCATCGCGTTCCGTGCGCTCCAGGGCCTGGGCGGAGGCGGCCTCCAGGTCAGCGCGTTCTCGGTGCTCGGCGATCTGATGCCGCCGCGTCAACGCGCCAAGTACCAAGGGTGGTTCGCCGGTGTCATGGTCATCGCCAACCTGGCGGGTCCGCTGGCCGGCGGCTTCCTGACCGACCAGCTCGGCTGGCGCTGGATCTTCTACATCAACCTGCCGCTCGGCCTGCTCGCCATGGCGGGCATCTGGGCCCTGCTGCCCCGCGCCGCCCGCGGCGCGGCCAGGCCGCGCGTCGACTACGGCGGCACGGCCCTCCTCACCGCCGTCATCGTCTGCCTGGTCCTGGTCACCGACCTGGCCGGACGCTACGGCTGGGGCCACGTCGCCGTCGTCGCGCTCGGCGCGGGCGCGGTGCTGCTGGGGGCGGTCTGGGTGCGTCACGAGCGGCGCACGGCCGAACCGGTCGTCCCGCTCGGGCTGTTCAGGAACCGGACGTTCACCATCTGCGTGGTCGTGGCTTTCGCCGTCAGCTTCGCCTTCTTCGGTTGCGTCAACTTCGTTCCGCTGCTCTTCCAGACGGTCGAGGGCGTCAGCGCCACGCGCACGGGGCTGCTGTTCCTGCCCGCGATGATCGGCATGGCGGTGGCGACGGTGGTGGCGGGCCAGGTGATCGGCAAGACCGGTCGGTACAAGTGGTTCCCGGTGGCGAGCACCGCTCTCGCCGCGGTGGCCGCCGGGTTCATGTCGCTGACCTCGGCGGACACGGGCGCCGCGACCGTCAGCGCCCTGCTCGCCGTCATGGGCATCGGCGTCGGACTCTCCTCGCAGGTGACCACGCTCGTGGCGCAGAGCACCGCGCCCCGGCAGCACATCGGGGTCAGCACGTCCACGGTCGGGCTCGCCCGCAACATCGGAGTCGCCTTCGGCGCCACGGTGTTCGGCTCGCTCCTCAACGCCCGCCTGGCCACGGAGTCCGTACGGCAGCTCCCGTCGGACGTGGCGGACCGGGTCGTGGGCGGCACGCTCGAACCGCGGCAGATCGACGCCCTCGATCCGCAGACCGCGTCGGCGGTGGCAGACGTCTACAGCGGGGCGCTGTCCACCGTGTTCCTCTCGGCCGTGCCCGTCCTGGTGGTCGGGCTGGTGCTCGCCCTGATGCTGAAGGACGTGAAGCTCGAGGCCCGCGGGCCGGGCGGCCCCGGAGGGCCGGGTGGCCCGGGTGGCCCCGGTGCACCCGGTGCGGCGGCGGACTCCGGCCACGCCCCGGGGAAGGCGGTGGACTCGGGCGGTGGACCGGGGAGTATGAGGAGCGCCGACGGCGCTCCCCGGACGGCCACGGACGCCGAGAGACCGGGCGAATCGCGGGACGGTTGAGGGAAAGCGGCTGGAGGAGAGGGGTGAGGAGGGAACTCAGCGGAGCCGTTGAGCGGGAGGAGGGGGCGGGGCGCTGCCCATGGCTCGTACCGCGCATGAGGCGTCGGGCCGTATGGCGCAAGGGACTTCGGGTCGGCACGGCGGACGCCCTCGGCGCCTGGGGCCGTACGGTGCATGGAGCTTCGGTCCCGCACGGCGGAGGCATCTCGGGCGCACCGCGGACGGCCTCGGGCCGTACGGTGCACGGCATTTGGGTCCGTACGGCGAACGAGGGCGTCGGGCGGGACCAGCGCGCTGCTTCGGGCGTACCGCGGACGAGCGTTGGGCTGTGCCGCGGGCGGGCGTCGCGACGTACGGTGCACGGGTTTGGGCTCGTACCGCACGCGGTGTTTCGGGCCCGTACCCGCGCCGGCTCAGGAGCCTGGCCCGGCTCGGGGGCTCTTCGAGCAGCCGTCGAGCCGGGGGTGACAGCCTCACCCGCATGGGAAGCGACGACATGGGCGCGGCGGCTCGGCGCGGCGGTTTTCTGACGGGCATCGGCAGGTGGCTGACCTGGCTCCTGCCGTATCCGCTCACCACTCCTCCGCCGCCCTCGGCTCCGCCCCGGATCGTGGGGGTGGGGATCGACGTGGCGGCGATAACCCGGTTCGGCCAGGCGCTGGAGCGCAATCCGGGCCTCGCCGACCGGCTGTTCACCGACGAGGAACGCGCTCTGCCCTCGGGCGCTCCACGCGGCACGGCGTCCCTGGCCGCGCGCTTCGCGGCCAAGGAAGCCCTCGCCAAGGCGCTCGGCGCGCCCGGAGGGCTCCGGTGGCACGATTCGGAGGTCCGGACGGGGCCGGGCGGCCGCCCGCTCCTTCATGTCCGCGGCACCGTCGCCGCCGCGGCCGCCCGGCACGGCATCACGTCATGGCATCTGTCGCTCACCCACGACGCGGACGTGGCCTCGGCCGTCGTGATCGCGGCAGCATAGAGCCGGAGGCGCGGCAACGCCCGGAGTCCAGCCCACCCGGAGTCCAGCGGAGCCTGAGTGCAGCGGTACCGGGGTTCAGCGGTACCGGGGTTCAGCGGTACCGGAGTTCAGCCGAACCGGAGTCCAGCCCACCCGGAGCCCAGCGGAGCCTGAGTGCAGCGGTACCGGGGTTCAGCGGTACCGGAGTTCAGCCGAACCGGAGTCCAGGGAGCCGGAGTTCAGAGGCCGGGGTCCAGGGGGCCGGCGGAGCCGGCGGCGTCCGCGGAGTTCTCGGCGCCGGACGCGTCGCGCTCCCACAGCTCCTCCAGGCGGCGCCACGCCGCCCACTTTGGACCCGAGAGCTCCGAGACGGGGACCAGGCGCTCGGGGTGGCCGGGCGGCGGCGTACGACCGTCAGCGGGCGCCGTCCGATCCGACCGCGCCGTCCCTGTCACTCGCGACGTTCGGGCCGTCCTCCCGCCCGGGGTGTCACCGGCCGATTCCGGTGTGGGCGCGATGTCGTAGCACTCGGCGGGGACGTGGGCCCCCAGGCACTGACCCAGGGCGACCAGTCCCGCCGCCAGCTGTCTCCCCGCCCGCCGCAGCGGTTCCGGTGCCTGCCACACGTCTGCCTCCCCATCGCCGCGCTCCGGGCGGCTACCGCCCTTGGCCCGGACTCTGTCCACGCGGGCCCGGCGACGAGGCTAGGAAGGCCACCTCGAAGGAGGGTGGAGGGGGAGAGCGGACGCACCGTCAGCGTTCCAGCGGCTGACCAGCGTCTCTCGAGTCCGCAGGGGCAGAGTGCATGACGGGGGGCGCGCCCACGGCCTGGCGCGCCCCCTCGGCGGCGGGCGGAGCGCAGTGTCTTCCCCCGTGGCGCAGTGTTCCCCCCGCCGCTTCGCTCGTTCCGCCTCCGGCCGTCAGTGCCCGGACATGAGCCGGGCAGGAGCCGCAGACCGTAGGGCCGGGTCTCGCAGCCCCCGGCCTCCCGTATGCGGAGACGGGGCAGGCCCCGGACCGGCCGCCGGAACCGGCAGGCCTGGCATCCAGCGGGACCCCGAGCCCCGTGGACGTCCTCCGAGGAGGCTCTTAGGGGCCGGCCCGGCCCCACCACCGGTCCCCGGCGGACCGCGGGGAGCCGGACGTCAGGACGGCCTGGACGGCCTGACCTGACGACCCAGGAACGACCAAGGCCCACGACCGGCGATCACCGGCCGCCAGAACGGGACGGGACCTGCCGGTCCCCTCACCCTGCTCTGCCGATGCCGCCTCCCCGGTCATCCCGGAAGCCGGTCTCCGGCCAGGAGCCCAGGACCGGGCTCCCGGTCCCGGATGCGGCCGTCCCGAGGGACGCGGGAAGTCCTCGGCGGCGCGTCCTCAGGCGGAGGGATCCGGAGCGCCCGCGCCCGGAGCCTCACTGCCCGGAGCCGGAGCGGCGGCGTCCTGCCCCTGCCCCTGTCCCTGGGCCTGCGCGGCCTGCTGCTCGGCGACGGACTTGTGGACCTGCTCCATGTCCAGGGCGCGCGCCTGGCCGATGACGTCTTCGAGGGCCGCCTCAGGCAGCGCGCCGGGCTGGGCGAAGACCGCCACGTTCTCCCGGACGATCATCAGGGTCGGGATCGACCGGATGTCGAACGCGGCGGCGAGCTCCGGCTGCGCCTCGGTGTCGACCTTGCCGAAGACGAGGTCGGAGTGACGCCCGGCGGCCTCCTCGTAGACGGGCGCGAACTGACGGCAGGGGCCGCACCAGGAAGCCCAGAAGTCGATGAGGAGGAAGTCGTTCTCGGATACGACCTCGTCGAAGTTTTCCTTGGTCAGCTCGACCGTACTCATGTGCTCTCTACCTGCTTCCGAATGTCGTCGGCGGGCTGTCCGCTCGGGGCAACAGGAGGGAGCCTGTCCGTATTCCAGAGATTCATGTGGCCGAGTTACCCGAGCGGCGGAAGGATGGCAGGAGCGACCGTGGTCATCGTTCCCGAGCCGAGAGGCGGACCCATGCAGGCGGACGAATACGACGTGATCGTGCTCGGTGCGGGGCCGGTCGGCGAGACACTCGCGGGGCGTACGGCGGAGGCCGGTCTGCGCACCGTGATCGTGGAGAGCGAGCTGATCGGCGGCGAGTGCTCCTACTGGGCCTGTATGCCGAGCAAGGCGCTGCTCCGCCCGGCCGCCGCGCTCACCGAGGCCCGGGCGGTCGCCGGGGCGAGCCAGGCCGTGGACGGCGGCCTCGACGCGGCCGCAGTATTCGCCCGCCGTGACGGCTTCACGCACCACTGGAAGGACGACTCCCAGGTCGACTGGCTGGACTCGGTCGGCGTCGACCTCGTCCGCGGCCACGGGCGCTTCACCGGGCCGCGCCGGATCACCGTCGACACCTCCGACGGGTCCCCCCGGACGCTGACCGCGCGCCATGCCGTCGCCGTCTGCACCGGGAGCCGGGCCGTGGTGCCGAACCTGCCGGGCGTCGCCGAGGCCGATCCGTGGATCAGCCGCGACGCCACCAGCGCGCACGAGGTCCCGCCGCGGCTGGCGGTCGTCGGCGGCGGTGTCGTCGGCGTGGAGATGGCCACCTTGTACCAGGCGCTGGGCTCGCAGGTGACCCTGCTCGTACGCGGGGAGGGGCTGCTGCCGCGGATGGAGCCGTTCGCGGGGGAGTACGTGACCGAGGCGCTGCGCGAGGCGGGCGCGGACGTGCGGATCGGGGTGTCGGCGGCGTCCGTGCGGCGTGAGGCGCCGGGCGGCCCCGTCACGGTGGGCCTGGACGACGGCGGCGAGGTCGTCGCCGACGAGATCCTCTTCGCGACGGGCCGCGCACCGCGCACCGGTGACATCGGCCTGGAGACGATCGGCCTGGAGCCGGGGAGCTGGCTGGAGGTCGACGACACCTGCCGCGTGAAGGCCATGGACGACGGCTGGCTCTACGCGGTCGGCGACGCCAACCACCGCGCCCTCCTGACGCACCAGGGCAAGTACCAGGCCCGTATGGCGGGCGGTGCGATCTCCGTCCGCGCGCTGGACAAGGAGGAGCTGGACACCCGGCCGTGGGGCGCCCACGTGGCGACGGCGGACACGGCTGCCGTGCCGCAGGTGGTGTTCAGCCTGCCGGAGGTGGCCGCGGTGGGCCTGACGGCGGCCGAGGCCGAGCGTCAGGACCACAGGACGCGGGTCGTCGACTTCGACCTGGGCCAGGTGGCCGGAGCGTCGCTGTTCGCGGACGGCTACCGCGGCAGGGCCCGCATGATCGTCGACGTCGACCGGGGGCATCTGATCGGGGTGACGTTCGTCGGGCACGGGGTGGCGGAGCTGCTCCAGTCGGCGACGGTGGCCGTGGCGGGCGAGGTCCCGGTCGAGCGGCTGCTGCACGCGGTCCCGGCGTACCCGACGATGAGCGAGATCTGGCTCCAGCTTCTGGAGACGTACCGGAGCTGACGGGCGGCCCCTGGCCCTCGGCCCTCGCCCGCCCCGGTTCCCGCCCGGCCCCGGCCCCTCAGCCGCCGTGCGACGTGGCTTCGGTGCGGGCGCCGGCGGTCAGGGGGTGGTGAGCGGCTTGGCGTAGCAGCGGCTCTCCTGGTACTCGCGGTAGCAGCCGAACTTCACCGCCGGGGTGTAGCCGGACGACGTGTAGAGCGCGATGGCCTCCGGCTGCTTGGTGCCGGTCTCCAGGACCATGCGCACACGCCCCGCCGCCCGTGCGCTCTCCTCCAGGGCGGCCAGGATCCGGCGGGCCAGGCCCCGGCCCCGCGCGCCCGGCACGACGTACATGCGCTTGATCTCGGCGTCGCCGTCCGCGTAGCCCTCGGCGTTCGCGTCCTGGGCGCGCCAGCCGCCGGACGCGACGGCCTCCGTGCCCTCGTACGCCACGAGATAGAGGCCCAGGGGCGGGTCGAACTGGGCCGGGTCGAGGGGCGTCATGTCGCCGTCGCCGTACCGCACGGCGTACTCCTGCTGCACCTGGTCGTTCAGCTTCAGGGCGTCGGGGTGGTCGAAGCGCACGGTGCGGATCTGCATGACTGCCATCGTAAGGAGGTCAGGCCGGTCGGCGGGCCGCGGTCGGGCCCCGGCCGTCGCGGGACGCGCGCTCCCGTAGGGTGCCGTGGTGCTCTGTGTGACAAGCGTGAACGTGAACGGGCTCCGCGCCGCCGCCAAGAAGGGCTTCGTTGAGTGGCTGGCGGACTCCTCGGCCGATGTGGTCTGCCTGCAGGAGGTCCGCGCCGAACCGGGCCAGCTCCCGGAGGCCGTACGGGAACCGGAGGGCTGGCACACGCTGCACGCCCCCGCCGCCGCCAAGGGCCGCGCGGGGGTGTCGCTCTACGCGCGCCGCGAGCCGGAGGGGAAGCGGATCGGCTTCGGCTCCTCGGAGTTCGACGGCAGCGGACGCTACGCGGAGATCGACCTGCCAGGGGTCACGGTGGCGAGCCTCTACCTCCCCTCGGGAGAGGTCGGCACCGAACGGCAGGACGAGAAGGAACGCTTCATGGCTGAATTCCTGCCGTATCTCAAGGAGTTGCGCGAACGGGCCGCGGCGGAGGGCCGTGAGGTGCTGGTGTGCGGCGACTGGAACATCGCCCACCGCGAGGCCGACCTCAAGAACTGGAAGGGCAACGTGAAGAACTCCGGCTTCCTGCCGGAGGAACGGGCATGGCTGAGCCGGGTGTTCGAGGAGGCGGAGTGCGAGGACGTGGTGCGGTGGCTCCAGCCGGACGCGGTGGGCCCGTACACCTGGTGGTCGTACCGCGGGAAGGCCTTCGACAACGACAGCGGCTGGCGTATCGACTACCACGTGGCGACCCGGGGTCTCGCGGAGCGCGCGGTGAAGGCCGTGGTGGAGCGGGCGCCGAGCTACGACCAGCGCTGGTCCGACCACGCGCCGGTCACGGTGACGTACGGGACGGGCCACTGACGCGTCGGGTCCCGCCGACGGCCCCCGGTACCGGTCACCGGGGGGCGGGTGGGCTCGCGGCGCCGGCGAGCAGGCACCATGGAGCCGTGAGCGAGACCAGATCCGGGGGCCAGGACCGCGACCGCGACGAGGGCGGGCGCGCCCGCAACGCCAGGCCGCGTGACGGCCTCGGACGGCCGCTGCCCTACGGCGCGGACGGCGTCGAGCGTCAGCCGGAGGGCGTGGTCCGCACTCCGGGCGAGACGCTCGCCGAGGCGCAGGAACTGCTGGACGACGGCATGCCGTTCCATGCGCACGAGGTCTTCGAGGACGCCTGGAAGTCGGCCTCGGAGCCCGGCGACCGGGCGCTGTGGAAGGGCCTGGCGCAGCTCGCCGTCGGCGTGACCCACGCGGCGCGCGGCAACGCCCGCGGCGCGGAGTCCTTGCTGCGCCGGGCCGCCGACGCCATCACGCCGTACGGTTCGGACCGCCCGTACGGGATCGAGGTCGGCGCCCTCGCGGACTGGGCCCGTGGGGCGGCGGACGCCATCGCGGACGGCTCCTCCGCGACCGCGGCGACGCTCGACCTGCCGCGCCTGCGTTCGCGCGACTGACCGCGGGCGGCCCGCGGTCCGGCGGGTGTTCCCCGGGCGGCCGCACGGGTGGTCCCACGCTTGGCCCCGGTCCAGGAGGCCCGACCGTTCAGGTCTTCGCGCTCTCCCGGGAGGCGGAGCCGCGGACGACCAGGTCGTCGAGCAACTGGCGGGTCGCGTCGGCCACGGAGGCGACCGCCTGGTCGAAGACCTCACGGTTGTGCGCGGCCGGGTGGTGGAAGCCGGAGACCTTGCGGACGTACTGCAGGGCTGCGGCCCTGATGTCGTCGTCGCCGACGTCGTCCATCTGGGGCGGGCGGAGAGTCTTGATGCTGCGGCACATGCCCCCAGTGTGCTCCTCGGGTACGACAGCGGGGTACGCCTGCGGAGACCGTTCCGCCCAGGCCCGCCCCGGTACAGCCCCGGTCCCGCCCGGGCCCCGGGCATCCCGGCCGCGGATCCGTCAGGGCGACATCGCGGCCAGCAGCGGGGAGCGGTCGAAGAACACCTCGTTCCTCGTGATCAGACCGTCCCTGAGTGTCACCGTGCAGACCCCGTCGCACGCCACGACGGTGCCGCCCGCCGGGATCTCCGCGTGCCAGTAGTTGAGGAAGCCGCCGCGCAGGGGGCGGACGTCGGTGTTCGTCCAGACCCAGTCCGGGTAGCGGGCCAGGAGCCGGCGGAAGTAGGCGAGGATCTCGTCCCGGCCGTGCACGCCCCGCGGAACGGCGGGGTCGCAGTACACGGCGTCGTCCGCGTAGAAGGCGGTGAGCCGCTCGGGGTCGTTGCCCGTCCAGGCGGGCAGCCAGCGCGAGGTGAACGCGCGTGCGTCGGCCTCGGTGAGTCCGTCGAAGCTGTCCACGATCACCCTCGTCTCCCGTCCTACGCCTTGCCGGTGCTCCTCGCCGGTGACGGCGTGCGCCGGTCGTATGCCGCCGGCCGGGGTCCGTATGCCGGTGTCCCCGGTCCGTACGGGACCTAAGTTACTGGCCGGTCGCCCTCTCCGGGGGCTCCTTCTCCCGGCTGCCGGGTTCGCCGAGCAGATCGGCGCGTATGCGGCGGTCCATCGCCATGGACAGCTCCGCGTCGATGACGCCCTTCGCGATGGGCCGGAGGCGTTCGACGACCGCCGCGACGTCCGGTGACGCGGGCAGGACGTGGGTGCGGATGAGGCCGGTGAACAGTTCGGCGAGTTCGTCGGCGTGCGCCCGGACCTCGCGGGCCGCGGCGAGGACGGCGGCCAGCGGGACGCCCTGGGCGACCAGTTCGCTGGAGGCGTCCAGGAGGCGGCGGCTGACGTGGACGACCTCCTCGCCGTCCACCGCCACGTAGCCCAGCGCGAGGGAGGTCGCCAGATTCTCCGCGGTGACGTCGCCCGCGAAGTAGTCGGCCAGTTCCTCGGGGGTGAGGCGGACCGGGGTCTCCTCGGACCAGCGCGTGCCGGCTTCGCCTTCCAGACCCAGCAGTTCGCCCACGTCCCGCCCGGCCTCGAAGGCGGCGATGAGTTCGGCGATGCCGCCGAGGGTGTGGCCGCGGTCGAGGAGTGCGGCGATCGTCCGCAGGCGGGCCAGGTGATGGTCGTTGTACCAGGCGATTCGGCCCTCGCGGCGCGGCTCGGGGAGCAGCTTGCGCTCGCGGTAGAAGCGCAGGGTGCGGACGGTGATCCCGGCCTTCTCGGCCAGTTCCTCGGCGCGGAACTCCTGGACGTGCGCGTCCGGCGCGGCCCGCCCCGTGTCCGGTGCCGCGTGCGGGCCCGGTGCCGCGTCACCGTCCGGCGCCCCGGCCGCGTCACGGCCCGCGGCACCGGCCGCTTCCGCTGTCACCGCTGCTCCAGCCGCTCGGGCTGCTCGGGCTTCCTCGTCCTTCGCCACGGCAGCAGCCTATGTCGGCGTACGAGCGCGCACGCACCCCAGGTGCAACCCGCGGTAACTTCCGGTGCGCGACCTCTACCCATCAGTATCGTCCTGCTTTAGTCTCCGGAACGTTGCCAGCGATTGCTGGCACTGTCGCACAGGGGCGGGAGGCAGTGGCATGGCCGGGCGGAACCATGACCAGGGCAGCGGACGAGCGCAGGAACGCGACCACGTGCGCGTGGCGGTGATCGGGTCCGGCTTCGGCGGGCTGGGCGCCGCCGTGTATCTGCGCCGAGCGGGCATCACCGACTTCACCGTCCTGGAACGGGCCGACGCGGTGGGCGGCACCTGGCGGGACAACACCTATCCCGGCTGTGCGTGCGACGTGCCCTCCCACCTGTACTCGTTCTCGTTCGCGCCCAACCCCGAGTGGCCGCGGAACTTCTCCGGCCAGCCGCACATCCGCGCGTACCTGGAGCGGGTCACCGACACTTTCGGGCTGCGCCCGCACATCCGCTTCAACTCCGAGGTGACGAGCCTGCGATGGGACGAGGGCGCGCTGCACTGGCACCTCGAGACCGCCTCCGGGCCGCTCACCGCGGACGTCGTCGTCTCCGCGACCGGCCCGCTCTCCGACCCGAAGGTCCCCGACATCCCGGGCCTGGACACCTTCCCCGGCAAGGTCTTCCACTCGGCCCGCTGGGACCACGACTACGACCTGCGCGGCAAGCGCGTCGCCATGGTGGGGACGGGCGCCTCGGCGATCCAGATCGTGCCGTCGATCCAGCCGGTCGTGGACCACCTCACGCTGTTCCAGCGCACCCCGCCCTGGGTCCTGCCGCGCATGGACCGGAAGATCAGCGCGTTCGAACGCCACCTGCACACCGTCCTGCCGGCCACCCGGGCCCTGCGCCGCGGAATGCTCTGGGGCCTCCGCGAACTCCAGGTCAGCGCCTTCACCAAGCGCCCGGGGCAGCTCGGGTTCATCCAGGCCATGGCCAAGTCCCATATGCGCAAGGCCGTCAAGGACCCGGTGACACGTGCCCAGCTCACTCCCGACTACCGCATCGGCTGCAAGCGCATCCTGCTGTCCAACGACTACTACCCGGCCCTCGCGCAGCCGAATGTGGGGCTGGTCGCCTCCGGCCTCGAGGAGGTCCGCGGCTCGACACTGATCGCCGCCGACGGCACCGGGACCGAGGCGGACGCGATCGTCTTCGGCACCGGCTTCCGCGTCACGGACATGCCGATCGCCGACCGCGTCACCGGCGTCGGGGGCAGGACGCTGGCCGAGGCGTGGAAGGGCGGGATGGAGGCGCTGCGCGGGGCGAGCGCGGCCGGCTTCCCCAACTTCATGACCATCATCGGTCCCAACACCGGCCTCGGGAACAGCTCGATGATCCTCATGATCGAGGCCCAGCTGACCTACATGACCGACTACCTCAGGCAACTGGGCATCCTGGGAGGCAAGGTGGCGCTCGACGCCCGCCCCTCGTCCGTCCACGCCTGGAACCGGCACATCCAGGAGCGCATGCGGCGGACGGTGTGGAACACCGGAGGCTGCGACAGCTGGTACCTCGACGCGAACGGCCGCAACACCACCGTCTGGCCGGGCACGACGGGCGAGTTCCGCCGGGTCACCCGGCAGGTCGACCTCGCCGAGTACGCCGTGCTGCGCCCGGGCGGGGACCCCGTACCGGCGGAGGACGGCGCGGTCGCCGAGGGGTGCGAGGCGGCCGGGGACGGATCGCTGGTCGCCGCAGGGGAGGACCCCCGATGAGCCGTCTGCTGCACCGCGCCCCGGGCCCGTACGACCCGCCCGTCGCGGTCCGTGAGCTGACCGCGGTCTCGGCGGACGGCGCCCGGCTGCATGTCGAGACGTACGGGCCCGAGGGCGCGCCCGCGGTCGTCCTCGCGCACGGCTGGACCTGCTCGACCGCCTTCTGGGCCCCGGTCGCCCGCCAACTGGCCACCGGATTCCGGGTGATCGCCTACGACCAGCGCGGCCACGGCCGCAGCCCCGCGGCCTCACCCGCCGCCTACAGCACCTCCGTCCTCGCCGACGACCTCGAAGCGGTGCTCGGGGCGTCCCTCGATCCGGGTGAACGTGCCGTGCTCGCCGGGCACTCCATGGGCGCGATGACGTTTCTGGCCGCCGCCGGGAGGACCGCGTTCCGCGCCCACGCCGCCGCCGTCCTGCTGTGCAGCACGGGCAGTTCGCGGCTGCTGAGCGAGGCGCGGGTGGTACCGCTGCGCAACGAGCGGATCCGCACCCGGGTCCACCGCACGCTGCTCGGCACGGCCCTGCCGCTCGGCCCCGTCACGCCGCCGGCCCGGCGGCTCCTCAAGTACGTGACGATGGGCGCGGCGGCGACCCCGGAGATGACGGAGGCATGCGCCCGTATCGTGCACGCCTGTCCGCCGCGCGTCCGCGCCGCCTGGGCCCATGTCCTCGGCGAACTGGACCTCGAGGCGAATCCGGAGCGGCTGGACGTGCCGACCGCGGTCGTCGCGGGGACGGCCGACCGGCTCACTCCGATCGGGCACGCCCGCCGGATCGTCGCCGCCCTGCCCCACTGCGTGGGATTCACCGAACTGGCCGGGCTCGGCCACATGACCCCGGTCGAGCAGCCGGACACCGTCGTCGGCCTGATCCGCGAACTCGTCCGCGATCATCTGGCCGCCGGTGGACCACCCGCCCTCGAACAGGACGAACACGACGGCCGCACCACGGCCACGGTCAAGGAGGAGACGTCATGAGTGCCCGCACACCTCTGGAGGGCCGGGTCGCGGTCGTGACCGGCGCGGCGCGCGGCGTGGGCGAGCTGCTGGCCCGCAAACTCGCCGCGCGCGGTGTGAAGATCGCGTTGGTCGGCCTGGAGCCGGACGAGCTGAGGCGGGTGTCGGACCGGTTGACGACCGAGTCCATGTACTGGCATGCCGACGTCACGGACAGCGAGGCGATGGAGCGGGTCGCGGCGGAGGTCCGCGAGCGCTTCGGACGGACCGACATCGTCGTCGCCAACGCCGGTGTGGCGACCGGCGGTCCGTTCCCCGACTCCGACGCGCGGTCGTGGAACCGGGTCGTCGAGGTCAATCTCCTCGGCAGCGCCGCCACCGCCCGCGCCTTCGTGCCCGCGCTGCTGGACAGCCGCGGCTATCTGCTGCAGATCGCCTCGCTCGCCGCGATCACCCCGGCGCCGATGATGTCGGCCTACTGCGCGTCCAAGGCGGGCGTCGAGGCGTACGCGCACTGCCTGCGGGGCGAGTTGGGGCACAAGGGCGTCAAGGTCGGTGTGGCGTACCTGAGCTGGACCGACACCGACATGGTCCGCGGGGCCGACGAGGACGACGTGATGCGCGAGATGCGGCAGCGGCTGCCCTGGCCCGCCAACCGCACCTACCCGCTGGGCCCGGCCGTCGACCGGATCGTGGACGGCATCGAGCGCCGCTCCGCGCATGTCTACGGGCAGTGGTGGCTGCGCGGGATGCAGGCGGTCCGCGGGTATCTGCCGGGCATCGTCGGGACCGTCGGGCAGCGTGAGATGCGCCGGATCGAGCCGCGGCTGGCCGAGAGCCAGGGGCTGCGCGGAGGACTGGTGGGCGCGGGTGGCGCGGCGGACGAGAAGACACGCGCCGAGCACGCCGGGTAGCGCTGCGTAGACCAGCGCCGAGCTGCGCCTTGTCGCTCTCCGTGACGAGTTTTGGGTTCAGAAATGCGAAGAGTGTCCACCCATGTCACGCTTGTCCAGGGCTCAAGCCCCCTCACCCAGCGAGGAGTGACATCGATGGCCATCAAGGACCAGTTCCACGACAAGGCGCAGCGCATGGAGCGCGCGAAGCAGAACAAGCAGGGCGGCGGCAGCCAGGGCGAGAAGTCCGAGCGCGAGCGCCAGAACCCGCAGCGCGGCTCGCAGCCGCAGCGGGGTGGCCAGCAGCCCCAGCGCGGTGGTCAGCAGCAGCCGCAGCGTGGTGGTCAGCAGCCGCAGCGTGGTGGCCAGCAGCGTCCGCAGGACAAGGAGCGCGAGCACTCCTCCGAGGGTCGCGAGCAGGGCCGCCAGGGCTCGTTCGACGACATGCAGGGCGAGTCCCACCGCTGACGCGGGAACGGGTCCGGTGCGCACGTTCGCACGGCTCCCTCGGCCTTCGTGGGCGGGGCGCATCCCCGGCGGGTGCGCCCCGTTCTCCTGTCCGGGCCCCGAGTCCGTACCGCCCGGCCCGAGTCCGTACGGCGGGCCCCGGGCCCGTACGGCCGGCCCCGGGCCCGTACGGCGGGCGGGTGCGTCGTACGCTCGCGCCTGCGTCCGTACGCGGTTCAGTTGCCGTTCCGCGGCGGCAGTTCGGGGCGGTGCAGGTCCGGTACGCCGGAGTAGTCCGGCGGGCTCTTCGCGGGGTGCCGTTCCAGCAGTTCCAGCGCGAGCTGCACGGCGTCGTCGAGCTGCCGGTGGCGTCCCTCGGCCCAGTCGAGCGGGGTACGGTCCACCTCGATGTCCGGTTCCACGCCGTGGTTCTCGACCCCCCACGCGTACTCCTCGAACCACGCGGCGTTCATGGGGACCGTGATGACCGTGCCGTCGCCGAGCCGGTGCCGCCCGGTCATGCCGACCACCCCGCCCCAGGTGCGCAGGCCCACCACCGGCCCCAGGCCCAGCAGTTCGATGGCCGCGGTGATCATGTCGCCGTCGGAGGAGGTCATTTCGTCCGCGAGCGCGACGATCGGGCCGCGCGGCGCGTGGGAGGTGTACGAGACCGGCCGGGCGTTGCGCGTCAGGTCCCAGCCCAGCACGCGGCGGGTCAGCTTCTCGATGACCAGCTCGCTGATGTTGCCGCCCGCGTTGCCGCGGACGTCCACGATCAGCGCGTCGTACGCCATCTGCTTGCGCAGATCGCGGTTGAACTGCGCCCAGCCCGAGCCGCCCATGTCGGGGATGTGCAGATAGCCGCACCGGCCGCCGCTGGTCTCGCGGACGACCTCGCGGCGCTTGTTCACCCAGTGCTGGTAGCGCAACGTCCGCTCGTCGATGAGCGGTTGGACGGCGATGCGCCGGGGCGGGCCCTCGCCCCCCGGAGGCAGGAACGTCAGCTCGACGGTCGTCCCGCCGGCCGCCGTGAGCAGCGGGTACGGCCCGGCCACCCGGTCCACCGGCCGCCCGTCCACATGCGTGAGGACCGAGCCTTCGCGGATACCGGAGCCCGCGAGAGGCGAGCGCGCGCGGGAATCGGAGGACTCGCCGGGCAGGATGCGCGTCACGGCCCATCCGCCGTCGGCCGTCCGGCCGAGGTCGGCGCCGAGCAGGCCGATGGGCCGCTGGTAGTGCGGCGGCCCCTCGCTGCGTCGGGCAGGGCCGACGTACGCGTGGGAGGTGCCCAGTTCGCCCATCACCTCGCGCAGCAGGTCGGCGAACTCGTCCGGGGACGCGACCCGTTCGACCAGCGGCCGGTACTGGTCCAGCACCCCGTCCCAGTCCACCCCGCACATCCCCGGGTCCCAGAAGTACGCGCGCACGATCCGCCCGGTCTCCGCGTACGCCTGCCGCCACTCCGCCGCCGGGTCCACCTGGTGCTGGATGCGGCGCAGGTCGAGGTGGACGGTGGAGTCGAGGTCGCCCGGCTCGATCGCGGGGACCGCGCGCAGGTCGTCGTCGTCGCCCAGCACGAGCCGGGTGCCGTCGCCGCTGAGGGCGAACCAGTCGAGGTGGGTGACGAGTTCGGTGCGCCGGGCGCGGGCGAGGTCGAAGTGCTCCAGGGTGGGCTTGCCCGTGGTGTCGGCGGGGTTGGCGAAGGTCTCGCCCAGCGCGCCGGAGATCGGCCAGCGCATCCAGACCAGACCGCCGCCGGCGACCGGCTGGAGCGAGGAGTACTTGGACGCCGGGACCGGGAACGGGGTCACGCGGCTCGCCAGCCCCTCGGCCTCGATCGTCACCGTCCCGTCGCCGCCGTCCGAGACGTCCGGGTCGAGTCCCCCCGCGGCCGGCCGGCCTTCGGGGGAGAGCGCGAAGGGCGAGGGCGTCGCGGAGGACAGCGGTACGAGATACGGGCGGCAGCCCAGCGGGAACGACAGGTCGCCGGTGTGCACGTCGTAGACGGGGTCGAAGCCGCGCCAGGAGAGGAAGGCGAGATAGCGGCCGTCGCGGGTGAACACCGGCTGCTCGTCCTCGAACCGGCCGTCGGTCACGTCCACGATGCCGGGCCCGTCGAGGCGGGCCAGCTTGATCTGCCGGAGGGTGCGGCCGATGCCGGGGTGGGACCAGGTGATCCACTCCGAGTCGGGGGAGAAGGCGAGGTCGCGCACGGGGCCGTTGGCGGAGCGCACCACCTCCGTGACCGCACCCGGCGCCGCTGCCTCCGTGGGCCCGTCCTCGCCGTCCTCGCTCGTGTCGACGATCAGCAGCCGTCCGTCGTGCGCCGCGACCGCGAGCCGCTCGCCGTCCGGTGACGCGGCGAGTTCGTGCACCCGGCCCAGCTCGCCCGCGGCGATCCGGCGCGGTTCGCGCGCGCTTCCCGCCCGCGGGAGGTCCGCGAGCTCGATCGCGTCCTCGCCCTCGGCGTCCGTGACGTAGGCGATCCGCCCTGAGGGCCCGAGCATGCGCGGGCGCCGGATCCGTACGCCCGGGGTGTCGGTGATCGTCCGGGCGGGGCCGTCGCGGTGGGTGAGCCAGTACAGGCTGCCGCGGACGCAGACCGCGCTCGCCCTCCCCGTGGGGTCGACGGCGAGGGAGGTGACGTGCGAGGCGGCCGGGATCTGGTAGGTGCGCCGTCCGGCGCGCGGGCCGCCGAGCCGCAGGCCGAGCCTCCGTGGCGCGCCGCCGGGCGAGAGGTCCTCGGCGAGCCACAGGTCGCCCGCGCACTGGTAGACCACGCGCGACCCGTCGGTCGAGGCATGGCGTGCGTAGAACTCCTCGTGGTCGGTGTGGCGGCGCAGATCGGAGCCGTCGTGCGCACAGGAGTAGAGATTGCCGATCCCCTCGTGGTCGGAGAGGAACGCGATGCGGTCGCCGACGAACATCGGGCAGTCCAGATGCCCGCCGATGCCCGGCAGCAGGCGCTCGCACTGCAGATACAGCCGGCCCGTCGCTCCGCCCCGGTAGCGCTTCCAGGAGGCGGGCTCGTGCGGTGGTTTGCCGGTGAGCAGCAGGGTCAGATGCTCTCCGCCGACGTCGGCGATCGCGATGTCGGAGATCGGGCCCCAGGGCAGCCGGCCGCCGGGGCTCCCGTCGGTGGGCACCTTGTAGCCCCAGGAGAAGTACGAGAAGGGCTGGCCGTGCGAGGCGACCGCGAGGATGTGGTCGTCCGGGCTCCAGCCGCAGACGCGGGTGTCGGTGCTGCCCCAGTAGGTGAGGCGCCGCGCCGGCCCGCCGTCCGTCGGGGCCAGGTGGATCTCGGGGTCGAGGCTGCGCCAGGTCGTGAACGCGATGCGGCTGCCGTCGGGGGAGAAGCGGGGGTGGCCGATGCGGGTGCGGTCTACGGTCACCCGCCAGGCCCGTTCCGCCTGTTCACCCGGCGCGGGGACGGGGGACACCCAAAGGTCGTCCTCGGCGGCGAAGCAGACCAGGTCCTGGTGGACGTGCGGGTACCGGAGATACGCGCGGTCGCTCACTCCTCCAATGTCCGCGCCCGGTCCGGGGAGGGGCAACTCGTGGCGCACACCACACAGCGAAACGTTTGCGTTTCGATCGGACGCCCGTCTACTCTCGAGGTGTACGAAACGGTTTCGTGTCGATAGCGCTCGCGCCGAGAGCGACGAAGGAGGTGCCCGCCATGCAGACGGAGCCACGCCCCCAGACGCGCCGCACCCGGCTCACCCCCGAACGGGAGGCCGAGCTGTACGAGGCGGTGCTGGCCCTCCTGCGCGAGGTCGGCTACGACGCCCTGACCATGGACGCCGTCGCGGCGAGGACGCGCTCGAGCAAGGCGACCCTCTACCGCCAGTGGAACAGCAAGCCCGAACTGGTCGCCCGCGCGCTGGGGCAGATCCAGCCCGTCTCGCCCGCCGAGGTCGACACCGGCAGCCTGCGCGGCGACATCCAGGAGCTGCTGGACTCCTCCGACGACGACCGGCTGGAGATGGACACCGCGCTCCTGCGCGGGCTCACCCACGCCGTCTACCAGAACGAGGATCTGCACGAGGCGCTGCGCCGGTTCAAGATCGAGCCGGAGATCGACGGCATCAACGTGATGCTGAACCGGGCGGTCGCCCGTGGTGAGATCCCCGCCGACCTGCCCGCTCTGGAATGGGTCCCGCAGGTGATGATCGGCGCGTTCCTCACCCGTCAGCTGATCGAGGACCGGCCGGCCGACAAGGAGTACCTCACCCGCTTCGTCCACGCCGTGATCTTTCCCGTCCTCGGCGTCTGACCCCTTAGATCTCCCCGCACAACCGCATACAGGTCCCGTACCGGCGCGCCGCTCTCGTCGCCGGTCCGGTACCGCACACCCTCATCGACCCCTTGACCCCACGGGAGCGCATCTCGTCATGGCCACATTCCTGTACAAACTGGGCCGGTTCGCCTTCCGCCGGCGCCACTTCGTCGTCCTCATATGGGTCGCGCTGCTCGCGGCCGTCGGCGTCGGCGCCGCCAGTGCGCCCGCCGCGACCTCCAACTCCTTCTCGATTCCCGGCACCGAGGCCCAGAAGGCGTTCGACCTGCTCGACGAGCGCTTCCCCGGCAGCAACTTCGACGGGGCGACCGGCCGCGTGGTCTTCGAGGCTCCCAAGGGCGAGACGCTGACCGACCCGGCCAACCGCAAGGCCGTGCTGAAGGTCGTGGGGGAACTCGGCGAAGGTCAGCAGGTCGGACACGTCACCGACCCGTACAAGTCCAAGTCCGTCAGCAAGGACCGTACGACCGCCTTCACCCAGGTCTCGTACGACGTCTCGGCGTTCGAGCTGAAGGAGTCCACGCGCGACGCGCTGAAGGACGCCGCGGACCACGGACGCGACGAGGGCCTGACCGTCGAGATCGGCGGTGACGCCCTGGAGTCCATACCCGAGACCGGCGCGAGCGAGATCATCGGCATCGGGGTCTCCGCGGTCGTCCTCGTCATCACCTTCGGCTCGCTCGTCGCCGCCGGGATGCCGCTGCTCACCGCTCTCATCGGGGTGGGCATCGGGGTCTCCTCGATCACCGCGCTCAGCAGCGCACTCGACCTGTCCAGCACCACGGCCACGCTGGCGACGATGATCGGTCTCGCCGTCGGCATCGACTACGCGCTCTTCATCGTCTCCCGGTACCGCGCCGAACTCGTCGAGGGCAACAAGCCCGAGGAGGCAGCGGGACGCGCCGTGGGCACGGCGGGCTCGGCGGTCGTCTTCGCCGGACTCACCGTCGTCATCGCCCTCGTGGGCCTCGCCGTCGTCAACATCCCGATGCTGACCAAGATGGGCATGGCCGCCGCCGGCACCGTCGCCATCGCCGTTGTCATCGCGCTCACGATGATCCCGGCGCTGCTCGGCTACGCACGCGGCCGCGTCCTCGGCCGCACGGCCCGCAAGAAGCTGGCCGCGGCGGGCGAGGACGGAGACGGGGCGGCCGGGGCCGCCGAGGAGAAGCCCAACATGGGCACCCGCTGGGCCCGTTTCGTCCTGCGCCGCCCCGTGATGGTGCTGCTGGCCGGTGTCATCGGACTCGGCGCGATCGCCCTGCCCGTCAGTTCGCTGGAGCTCGGACTGCCCGACGACGGCGCGAAGCCGACGAGCACGACCCAGCGCAAGGCGTACGACACCCTGGCCACGTCCTTCGGCCCCGGTGTCAACGGACCGCTCATGCTGGCCGTGGACGCCCAGGACAGCGACGACCCGAAGGCGGCCACGCAGCGCGTGGTGAAGACCGTCTCGGGCGTCGACGGGGTCGCGGGCGTCACCAAGCCCACCTTCAACAAGTCCGGCGACACCGCCATGCTGACGGTGATCCCGGAGTCCAAGCCGAGCAGCGTCGACACCGAGAACCTCGTCGCGGACATCCGGGACGCGTCCGACGGCCTCAAGGCGGACACCGGCGCGGACACCCTCGTGACCGGCACGACCGCGATGAACATCGACGTCTCGAAGAAGCTCAACGACGCGCTCGTGCCCTACCTCGCGCTCGTCGTCGGACTGGCCTTCCTGCTGCTGATGGTCGTCTTCCGGTCGATCCTGGTCCCGCTCAAGGCGGCGCTCGGCTTCCTGCTGTCCGTCGTCGCCGCACTCGGCGCGGTGGTCGCGGTCTTCCAGTGGGGCTGGCTTGCCGATGTCTTCGCCGTCGAGCAGACCGGGCCCGTGATGAGCATGGTGCCGATCTTCATGGTGGGCGTCGTCTTCGGCCTGGCGATGGACTACGAGGTCTTCCTGGTGACCCGGATGCGCGAGGCGTACGTCCACGGTGAGCGGCCGGGCCAGGCCGTCGTCACGGGCTTCCGGCACGGCGCCCGGGTCGTCACCGCGGCCGCCGTCATCATGATCAGCGTGTTCGCCGGATTCATCGGCTCCTCCGAGTCGATGGTCAAGATGATCGGCTTCGGTCTGGCCGTCGCCGTCCTCTTCGACGCGTTCGTGGTGCGCATGGCGATCGTTCCCGCGGTCCTCGGCCTGCTCGGCAAGTCCGCGTGGTGGCTGCCGCGCTGGATGGACAAGGTGCTGCCGAACGTCGACGTCGAGGGGGAGCGGCTGCAGAAGCCGGCCGCCGCGGGGTCGGCGGAAGGCGAGGCCGCGGCCGGCGACGCCCAGGACTCCGAGCTCAGCCGGGTCTGATCGGCTCCGGCGGTGCCCCGTGCCCGTCCGCCCCTCAAGGGGTGGGCGGGCACGGCCCGTTGAGGATCCTGCGCGGGGCGGGCCCTGTCCGGCGCGGGTGTCACACCGGGGTCCGCGCGTACCGCGCCTCCTCCTCTTCCAGCAGCTCCTCCGCCAGGTGGTCCAGCGCCCGGTCGAGCCGTGCCCGGTCGTCCGGGTCGCGGACGTCCCAGTCCTCCAGCCGGGTGTCGAGCCAATGCCGCCAGGCATGTGTGAGGCGGTCGATCTCGGAGCGCCCGGCGGCGGTGAGGCGGAGCCGTCCCTCCGCGCCCCACGCCGCGTACCCGGCGCCCACCACCTGCCGGAAGACCGGCTCCAGCACCTCCGCCGGCATCCGGTGGGCGGCCGCCACCGCCTCCGGATCCGTACGCCTCCCCGCCCGTGTCCGCCAGTGGACCTGGCCGAGCGCCCATGCCTCGCCCGCAGACAGCGTGCTGCCGCAGTCGGCGAGGAGCTCCGCGGTCAGCGGCTTCTCGGTCCTGCGCATCACCCCCGCGACGGCACGGGCCAGCTGCAGGTCCGTGTCCGGGGCGTCGGGCGCCGCGAACCCCTCGCCGATGTCCAGAGCCCCGGCCCGGGCGCTGTCCCGCAGCGGCACCTCCTTCAGGAACCACGACACCAGGAACCCGGCGAGCGCGACGGGCACGACCCACAGGAAGACGTTGGCCACGGTCTCGGCGTACGCGCCGATGAACGGGGCCGCCACGTCCGGATCCAGCCCGTGCAGCCCCTCCGGGCTCTGCACCACCGCGTCCGGCACCCCCGGCGCCTCGGCGTGCGCCCGTGCCAGGTTCGGCTCCAGCCTGCCGGCGTAGAGGCTCCCGAAGACGGCCGTGCCGAAGGCGGCGCCGAGCGTACGGAAGAACGTGACGCCGGACGTCGCGGCGCCCAACTCGTGGTACGGCACCGTGTTCTGCACCACGATCGTCAGCACCTGCATGGTCAGCCCGATCCCGAGCCCCAGCACGAACATGTACAGGGTCTCCAGCCACACCCCCGTACTCGCGCCCATCGTGGACATCAGCAGCAGGCCGAGCGTCATCAGACCGGTGCCGAGGACGGGGAAGACGCGGTACCGGCCGGTGCGGCTGACCACCTCGCCCGAGAGGACGGCCGTCCCCAGCAGCCCGACCACCAGGGGCAGGGTGAGCACTCCGGACGCGGTCGCGGTGATGCCGTCGACGTACTGCAGATAGGTCGGCAGATACGTCAGGGCGCCGAGCAGTGAGAAGCCGACGATGAAGCTGAGGATCGAGCAGACCGTGAACACCGGGTTCCGGAAGAGATCCATCGGGATCACCGGCTCCCGGGCCCGGAGTTCGGCGAACACGAACCCGGTCAGGAGCGCGACCGAGGCGGCGAGCAGCCCGATGACGATCGCCGAGTTCCAGGCGTAGACCCGACCGCCCCACTCCAGGGCCAGGACCAGGGCCGATGCCCCGAGGGCGACCAGGACGATGCCCTTGTAGTCGATCACCGGACGCACCGCCGCCCGGACCGCGGGGATCGTCCGCGCCGCCATGACGAGCATGACGACGGCGATGGGGATGTTCACGTAGAAGCACCAGCGCCAGGTGGCCTGGTCGGTGAGGAATCCGCCGAGCGTCGGGCCGACCACCGTGGTGATGCCGAAGACCGCGCCCAGCGCGCCCTGGTACCGGCCGCGCTGCCGCAGCGGGATCACATCGGCGATCAGCGCCATGGCCGTCACCAGGAGGCCGCCCGCTCCGGCGCCCTGGATGGCGCGGCCGGTGATCAGGACGGGCATGCTGCCGGCCACGCCCGCCGCGATCGAGCCGAGGACGAAGACGACCGCGCTGACCTGGAAGACCACCTTCCGGCCGAAGACGTCGCCGAACCGGCCGACGAGCACCGTCGCCACCGTCTCGGTGAGCAGGTACGCGGTGACGACCCAGGCCATGTGCCCGGCGCCGCCCAGCTCCGCCACGATCGTCGGCAGCGCCGTGGAGATGATCAGCTGGTCGAGGGCGGCGAGCATCAGCCCGAGCACGATCGTCACGAACACCGCGTTGGTCCGGCGCCTGCTCAGCACCGGTGGCGCGGGGTGGAGCGGCTCGGCGGGGAGCGGTTCCGCGGGCGGCTCGGCTGCCCTGGTCATGACTTCAGGATTCGGCCGTCCGGGCCGCGCCGCCACCCATGGGGCCTGACGGCCGGGGGCGCGCGGAGCGGAGCGCGCTTGCTTTCGCGGTGCACTCGCTCTTGCAAAGGGTTCGCAGGTGCCGACTATCATCGAGCGGTTGACCGGAAACGGTCGACCGAAACGTTGCCTTTCCGGACCTCCCGCACGCGCAGCGCAGACGCAAGCAGAACCCACACGGATCCCAGGAGCGGAGAACCGCCATGCATGTCCCTGACGGATTCATCAACGCCCCGGTGTCGGTGGCCACGGGGGTCGTGGCCGCGGCCGCGGTCGCCGTGAGCCTCCGCGGCGCCCGGCGCGAGCTGGGCACGGCCGACGGGCTCGGGGGCGAGCGCACCGCGCCGCTCGCCGGTCTCGTCGCCGCCTTCATCTTCGCCGTGCAGATGCTCAACTTCCCCGTCGGCGTCGCCACCAGCGGACACCTCCTGGGAGGCGCCCTCGCGGCGATACTCGTCGGCCCGTACACCGGCGTCCTCTGCGTCTCCGTCGTCCTGCTGATGCAGGGGGTGCTGTTCGCGGACGGCGGGCTCACCGCCCTCGGCGTCAACATCACCGTGATGGGCGTGGTGACCGTCGTCGTCGCGTACGGGATCTTCCGCGGGCTGGTGAAGGTCCTGCCGCCGAGCCGCGGCTCGGTCACCGGAGCGGCCTTCGTCGCCGCGCTGGTCTCCGTACCGGCGGCCGCGGTCGCCTTCACGGGCCTCTACGCCATCGGCGGCACCACCGACGTGGCCATCGGAACGGTCTTCACGGCCATGGTCGGCGTCCACACGCTGATCGGTATCGGCGAAGGCGCGATCACGGCGCTCACGGTGGGCGCCGTGATCGCCGTACGGCCGGATCTGGTGTACGGCGCGCGTGGTCTCGCCCGGCCCCTCACCCTGCGCACCACCTCCGCGGCGGCACCGGCCGCGCCCGGCCCCGTGGCGGCCGAGCCCGTCGCGGCCGGACACGTGGTCGAGCACGCCGCCGACCCGAAGCCGGGCGCCGACCGCCCGGACACCCAGCGGACCAAGGAGCGGAACGTCTGATGGCCGCCAGCACCGACACCACCGGCACCACCCCCGAGCCCGTCCGCCGCACCCCGCGCGGTGTCCGGCGCGTCTGGATCGCCGGCGTCCTCGCGGCGCTGTTCCTCGCGGGAATCGTCAGCTACTACGCCTCCGCGAACCCCGACGGCCTGGAGAAGGTCGCCGCCGACCACGGCATCGACAAGAAGGCCGAGGACCACGCGGCCAAGGACTCCCCCCTCGCCGACTACCAGACCGGGGATCTCGCCAACGCCCGTCTGTCCGGCGGCCTCGCGGGCGTGATCGGCGTGGGCGCGACCCTGGCCGTCGGCACGGGTGTGTTCTGGGCGATCCGCCGCCGCCCGGCCGCGCGGACGACCGCGTCCGGGGAGACGACCGCGCGCGGGGAGTCGACCGTGTCCGAGGAGCCGACCGCCTCCGCGTCCACCGCGGCGTCCTCACCGTCCCCCGCGTCCGGGGAGCGCTGAGCGATGGGAGCCGGGCACGCGCACAAGCTCTACCGGCACGGCCACTCGCCCGTGCACCGGCTCCCCCCGCACTGCAAGCTCGCGGCCGCCCTGTGCTTCGTCCTGGTGGTCGTGTCCACGCCGCGCGAGGCGATGTGGGCCTTCGGCGTCTACGCGCTGCTGCTCGCCGCCGTGGCCACGGCCGCCCGCGTCCCGCCGGGATTCGTGCTGCGGCGGATGCTCGTCGAGGTGCCGTTCGTGGCGTTCGCCGTGCTGATGCCGTTCGTGGCCGGCGGCCCGTACGTGGAGGTCGCGGGCGTCCAGCTCAGCGCGTCCGGGCTCTGGGGCGCCTGGAACGTCCTCGCCAAGGGCACGCTCGGCGTCGCCGCCTCCGTGCTCCTGGCCGCCACCACCGAACTACGTGAACTGCTGCTCGGACTGCAGCGGTTGAGGATGCCGCCGCTGCTCGTCCAGATCGCGTCCTTCATGATCCGCTACGGCGATGTGATCACGGACGAGATGCGCCGGATGCGCATCGCACGAGCCTCGCGCGGCTTCCAGGCGCGCGGGGTGCGGGACTGGGGCGTGCTGGCCAAGTCGGCCGGAGCGCTGTTCATCCGCAGCTACGAGCGCGGGGAGCGCGTGCACCTGGCGATGGTCAGCCGGGGCTACGCGGGCGCGATGCCGGTGATCGACGAGGTGACCGCCACCCGCGCCCAGTGGTCGTACGCCGCCGCCCTGCCCGTCGCGGCGCTCGCCGTCTGCCTGATGGGATGGACCCTGTGACCGTTCACTTCTCCGACGCGGCCGGCGCCCCTTCGCTGGAGGTCTCCGGGCTCGCGTATGCCTATCCCGACGGCCATCAGGCGCTCTTCGGCGTCGACCTGACCGTCGCGCGCGGTGAGCGGGTCGCCCTGCTCGGCCCCAACGGTGCCGGCAAGACCACGCTCGTCCTGCACCTCAACGGCATCCTGGCGGGCGGGGCGGGCACGGTGCGCGTCGCCGGCCTGCCGGTGGACCGGCGGAACCTGGCCGAGATCCGCCGCCGGGTCGGCATCGTCTTCCAGGACCCCGACGACCAGTTGTTCATGCCGACCGTCCGTGAGGACGTCGCCTTCGGGCCGGCCGCGGCGGGGCTGCGCGGACCGGAGCTCCAGGCCCGCGTGCACACCGCACTGGAGCGCGTCGGCATGGAGGAGTTCGCCGAGCGGCCGCCGCACCACCTCTCCTTCGGGCAGAGGCGGCGCGTGGCGGTCGCGACCGTCCTCGCCATGGAGCCGGAGATCCTCGTCCTCGACGAGCCGTCGTCCAACCTCGATCCGGCCTCACGGCGTGAACTGGCCGACATCCTCCGCTCGTTGGACGTCACCGTGCTGATGGTGACCCACGACCTGCCCTACGCGCTGGAGCTGTGCCCGCGGTCGGTGGTGCTGAGCGGCGGCGTCATCGCCGCGGACGGACGCACCCAGGACCTGCTGTGCGACGAGGAGTTGATGCGCACCCACCGCCTGGAGCTGCCGTTCGGCTTCGACCCGCGGTCGGTGACGGTGCCGACGGCGTGAACCCGGGGCCGGAGCAGTCCGGTCCGGGGGTCACGCCGCCGCGCCGCGTTCATGTGCCGCTGTGTGCCCTTGTGCCCTTGTGCCCTCGTGCCGTCGGGTGCGGTCGGGGTGCCGTCGGCAGGTCAGAAGACCCGGTCCTTCTGGTCGGGGACGACCGACCCGTCCGCGCGGCGCATCGGGCCCGCCACGCCGTCGGTGTTCATGTAGCCCTCCGTCGCGCACGGGTACGGCGTCTTCTGCTTCGGATCGGGCTCGATGAACATCGGGTTGACCAGCCAGCGCCGGTCCGCGTTGTCGTACGCCCGGCACATCAGCTCGGTCTTGTTCCGGTTGACGGCCAGATGCCCGGCGGTGGCGTCGTCGACGAACGTCACGTCGGTCTCCGCGTCGCCCGCGCCGAACGCGATCCGGTGCGCCGGGTCCTGGAGGCGGAAGGCCTCCGCGCCCTCGATGCCGTAGACGACCTTGTTGAGCCAGCAGCGCTTGCCGTCCATGTAGGTCAGCACGTCGCCGCCGGTGTCGTCCTTCACGTCGCCGCAGCCCTGCACGCCGGTGGTGAGGCGGCCGTCCTCGACGACGTTGCGCACCCCGATGACCCGGTTCCCGGGGATCCCGGCTCCCGGGGTCCAGGCCCGGACGATCGGCTCCGCGGACGCCGAGACGATCCAGACGTCGAACCCGGCCTTCCGCAGCGTGGAGATGAGGTCGCGCTGCTGCTCGTAGTAGCGGACGTACCCGGCCATGGTGTGGGTGCCGACCTTCTGCTCCGAGCCGACCGGCGCGGCGAGGGCCTCCTTGCGCGCCTCGCGCGCGAAGCCCGTCAGGGCGGCGGGGCTGTGCCCGGCGAAGAGCTGGGTGAGCCAGACGTAACCGGGCACGGTACGCCGGTGGTTCCACTCACCGGCGAACGCCGCCTTGCCGTCCGAGGTCTCCTCGTCGAGGTAGACGTCGAGGATCTCGTCGGTGCAACCGGTGTCCGTGGAGGTCGGCAGCGGGCGGCCGGCGGGGACCGACGTGCCGCAGGCGCGGGTCAGGGCGCGGTGCGTGTCGTCGGTCAGCCACTTGTCGGTGGACTTCCAGCTCCGCGGCTGGAGGACTTTGTCGTGCCGCAGCATCCAGGCGAGCGTCGCGTCGGAGACGTCGTTCTTGACGACGGTGTTGTCCCAGTCGAACGCCGCCACCGGCCGCTGTCCGTCGCCCTGTTCACGCCCCTGGCCGGATGGGCCGGACCGCGCGGACTTCCCGGAACAGGTGCCCTGCTCGTCGATCATGCGCTGGAGCCGTTCGCGGTTGTCGCCGTACCACTTCAGCTTCGTGCTCAGGCGCGGGCAGTCGGCCCGGGACTCACCGGGGCTGCTCCCGGCGGTGGCGGCGGGGGCCGCGGCGAACGCGACGGCGCAGGCGACCGCCAGCGCTGTCATCCCCGTCATCCCCGTCGTGAGGGCCTGTCTGTGCACCATGCGTGACCTCCTGGCCGTGGGGGGTGGATCCTGCGCACCGGACTCCGGCGCGGGGCCGTGGCGGCGCTGATCACGGACCTTACAGGCGCCCGTCCGTCCCGGGGCCCCTGGTGGCACCCCTCCGTGTCCGCACCGGGAGCCGGTCCCGCCCCGGGTGAGCCGCCGCGGCGGCCTCCAGGCACTATGGGGGGTTGTCGGTGCAAGGAAAGGTCAGGGGGAACGGACCCGTGGTGGACGTCCAGGGCAGGGTGGCCGACGGCTTCGAGCCGGTCCGGGACGCGTTCGTCCGTAACTTCGAGCAGCGGGGGGACCGCGGCGCGGCCGTCGCCGTGTACGCGCGGGGGCACAAGGTCGTCGACCTGTGGGCGGGTTCGGCCCATGCCGACGCCTTCGGGGGCGCGGGTGCGGCCGACGCCGCGGAACCCTGGGGCGAGCACACCGCCCAGGTCGTCCGCTCCGCGACCAAGGGCGTCGCCGCCGCCGTGCCGCTGATGCTGCACCAGCGCGGCCGGCTCGACCTGGACGCCCCGGTCCGCACGTACTGGCCGGAGTTCAAGGCCGCGGGCAAGGACCGGGTCCTCGTACGGCATCTGCTCTCCCACCGCGCGGGGGTGCCCGTGCTCGACACCCCGCTCACGCCGGCCCGTGCCGCCGACGGCGTCGCGGGACCGGAGGCCGTGGCGGCGCAGGCACCCGAGTGGGAGCCGGGCACCGCGCACGGCTACCACGCCCAGACCTACAGCTGGCTGCTCGGCGAACTCGTCCGCCGCGTCACCGGGCGCAGCATCGGCCGCTGGGCGGCCGAGGAGATCGCCGTGCCGCTCGGCCTCGACCTCTGGATCGGCCTGCCCGAGCGCGAGCAGGCACGGACCGGCCGCCTCGCCGACGTCGAGGCGCCACCGCGCCCCGCCTCCCGCGGTCTACGGGTCCGGCCCAAGCGCACGGTCACCGACGCCTACCGGGACCCGTCCTCCCTCACGCGCCGCGCCTTCGGCGCCATCGACCCGCTCCCGGACGAGAACGACCCGGCCTACCGCGCCGCGGAGCTGCCCGCGTCCAACGGTGTGGCGACGGCCCGTTCGCTCGCCCGGTTCTACGCCGCGCTGATCGGCCCGGATCCCGGCACCGGCCGGCGCCTGTTCGCGCCGGCGACCCTCACCCTCGCGCGGACCGAGGAGTCCGCGGGGCCGGACCGTGTCCTGGTCGTCAACACCCGTTTCGGACTGGGCTACATGCTGCACGGCCCGGCCTGCCCGCTGCTGTCCCCGGGTTCGTTCGGGCACCCGGGACGCGGCGGCTCCCTCGCCTTCGCCGATCCGGAGTCGGGCACGGCGTTCGCCTACGTCACGAACGGCATGCAGAAAAACGTCACTGCGGACCCGCGGGCCCAGGCCCTGGTCCGCGCGGTCCACGACTGCCTTCCGGCTCAGGGGAGTTGACCTCCGCTACCGCACCGGGCGCGACCTGGGCGCCGTGCGCGGTGCGTGTGCTTGCGGGTGAGGCGGGTTCCCACGGGCGGCCTGGGCGCGGGGTCTTCGCCCCGCGGCGCACGGACCGTACGCTGCCCTACCCGGCCGTGCCCCGCACCGCCCCCTCCGCCCCGCGGGGCAGGCGAGCCCCGCGGTCGCCCGGTCGGGACGACGTACGGCAGCGGAAAGGGGCCGTGGCATGCGGCGATTCGAGGGGTACGGCGTTCTGGTCACCGGCGCGGGCCGGGGCATCGGCGAGGCGACCGCCCGCCGGCTGGCCTCCGAAGGGGCGCGGGTCCTCGTCACCGACCTCGACGCCGAGCGCGCCGAGCGCTCGGCGGCCGGGGTCCGGGACGCCGGAGGCAGGGCGGAGGCGCTCGCCTGCGACGTCACGGACCGGGGCGCGGTCGAGGCCGCCGTCGCGCATGCCGTGGCGCGCTTCGGCTCGCTCGACGTCCTCGTCAACAACGCCTTCTCCTGCACCCCCGACGCTCCCGCCTTCGAGGACGAGCCCGACGAGACCTGGAACCGGGACCTCGACGCCACCCTGAGCGGCGCCTTCCGCTGCGCCCGCGCGGCCCTGCCCCACCTGGCCGCGGCGCCGGACGGCCGGGGCGCGATCGTGAGCATCGGATCGGTCAACGGCGAACGGGACTTCGGCAACCACGCCTACAGCGCGGCCAAGGCGGGACTCGCCTCCCTCACGCGGACGCTCGCCGTCCACGCCGCACCGCGCGGCGTACGCGTCAACCTCGTCGTCCCCGGCACGGTCCGCACACCCGGCTGGGACGACCGGCCGGAGGCGCTGGACCGCGCGGCCGCCCACTACCCCCTCGGCCGGGTCGGCCGCCCCGACGACATCGCGGCCGCCGTCGCCTTCCTCGCCTCGCGCGACGCCGCCTGGATCACGGGTACGACGCTCCCTGTCGACGGCGGTCTGCTCATCGCCAACCTCGGCCTCCGCAGGGCCCTGCGCGGCGACTGACCGGCGCACCGGGACGGTGCTACGGGAGGACGCCAGGGCCGCTACGGGAGGACGAACGGGGCGACGGCGCGAAAGCGCGCCGCGCTAGGCGACACAGAACTCGTTCTCCTCCGGGTCCCGCATCAGCACCGCGTAGTAGTCCGCGCCGTCGACGGCGAGCACCTTCACGCGGGTCGCCCCCGCCGCCACCAGCCGGTCCACCTCGGCGTCGACGCGCTGCCGCCGCGTCTCCAGGGGGACCGTACGGCCGCCGCTCACCTTGAGATCCAGATGGAGGCGGTTCTTGACGACCTTGGACTCCGGCACCTGCTGGAACCACAGGCGCGGCCCCACCCCGCCCGGGTCGACGACGGAATCGGGCCCGTCGTCGCTCTCGTCCCCCAACTCCTCCGCCGGAATGCCCCTGTCGAGCCAGTACTCCCGCCAGCTCGCGAACCCGCCCGGCGGAGACTCCGCCTCATAGCCCAGGGCCTCGGCCCAGAAGCGCACCAGCCGCGCCGGATCGGCGCAGTCGATCGTGATCTGGAGCGTCGTCGCCATGCTGTCTCCCGTCCGCGCGTCCCGCCCAGCCCTGAGCCGCCGCCTCGACGTCACGAGCCGCGGCACCACCGCATCCGCAGACTAGACCCGGCCACCGACATCGGCTCCTGACCAGCGCGGTGAAGCGAATCCCCACCCGGTCCCCAGGACACGGGGACGTACAGGCGCACGCGGACCGCCGCGCGCCCGCGCGGCCGGCCCGGGCCCGTATCAGCGCACGGGGATGGCGAGTTCGCGGCCGCGGTAGAACGCCTCCCGCTCCTCCGTCACGTACGGAGCCATCGCCTCGCGCCGCTGCGCCTCCCCTGCGGAGGTGCGCCATGCGTCGCACGACTCCCGCGAGTCCCAGAACGAGACCCCGATGATCTCCAGCCCGTCCTCGGACCAGTAGGCGTACGCGTGCCGCAGTCCCTCGGGATAGGGGGCGGGGCGCCAGGCCCGCTCGAAGTCCTCCAGCATCCCCGGCTTGATGCGGCGCGTGGTCATCCAGACGAAGTGATCTTCCATCACGGCCTCCTCCGAGGCTTCCGCCGCGCGCAAAGGCGCTTCTGTGACCACCGTAGGGTCGTGGCGCCGGTTCTGCCTCGTGAGCGGCGCGCGGGGGAGCGGCCCGCGGCTCGCGGGCCGGCCGCCCCGCGCCGTTGCCCGGGAACGCGGCCGCGCCGGTGACCGAGGAGGTCACCGGCGCGGCAGGGTCGGGCTGTGGTGGGTCGCCCCGGGGCTCAGCGCCCCTGGGTGAAGGAGCGGTCCTGCGTAGCGCACTGGGTCTTGCGCTTGATCTGGCCGAGCGGCAGGTCGATGCCGGTGCCGGGGTGGCCGCAGGTCTGGTTCTGGCGGCCGTTCTGACCGGTGTTGGTCTCCGGGCCGACGACCTGGCCCGCGTCGGCCGAGGCCGGTCCGCGGTAGCTGCTCGCGGAGCCCTTCTTCTGGGACTGGTCGGCCGCGATGCACGTGGTGTGCTTGCGGATGGTGCCCAGGATGTTGACCGTGAGCGTGTCGGAGGCGTTGCCGCAGCGGAGGTTCTGCTTGCCGGTCTGCGCGGTGTTCACCTGCTGCCCGATCGAGGTCCCGCCCAGTGCCCTGGCCCCTGCGGCGTGGTCACCGTGACCCCCGTGGCCGATGTGGCCGCGCTGTCCGCGCTTCTTCCCGGGGTCGACCGCCACACAGGTCGTCTCCTGGTTGATGGTGCCCAGGATGTTGATCGTGACGAGGTCCGCGGAGTTGCCGCAGTTGAGGTTCTGCTTGCCGGACTGCGCCGTGTTGACCTGGGGACCGATCGTGGTGCCGCCGACGGCCTTCGCGCCGCCGAAGTGGCCGGTGTGGTGACGCGTACGGCCGTCGGTGTCGATGCACTTCTTCTCGCGGTTCTTGGTCTCGGCGATGTTGACACGCACGAGCCGGGCCGAGTTGCCGCAGTCCAGGTTCTGCTCGCCGTCCTGGTCAAGATTCTCCTGCCCGCTGAACGGGCTGCCGTCCATGACGTCGGCGAAGGCCTGGCCGCTGCCGACCGAGACCAGGGCCCCGGTGGTGAGCACAGCCGCGGCCACCCGGCGGATCTGCAGCATGGTCGCCTTCGGTGACGCGTGCCGTCCCTGCCCCATCGTGGTGTCTCCTGTCATCGCTTCGAACCCGGCTCCGTGTCCCCACTACGGCACGATCGCCACGATCCATAACTCCCGATTCACCGGGAAAGTAACGTTCTTGATGCCAACGAACCGTCCCCGAAGGGACAGTCCGGACGGGCGGCCCCGGCGAACAGCCCCGACGGCAACGGGAGACGGGGCCACGCGCGCGTGACCCCTTCTCTCACCTGGGGTACCAGCCGAGCTTCTTCGAGTCGTCGACGGCCACGCAGCGCGTGGCGTTGCGGGCACCGGAGAGCGTGACCGTGGCGCCGTTGGAATTGGCGCAGTTGAGGTTCTGCCGGCCCTCCTGCGCCACGTTCTGCTGGTACACGTCGACCGCCGAAGAGCTGCCTTCCGCCTCCGCGCCGCCGCTGAACTCCGCCGTGCCCACGCTCCCGGAGCGGTCCAGCGCCGTGCAGTGAGCCTCGCCGCGACCGCCGGTCACGGTGAGGGTGGTGTCGTTGGGGTTGGCGCAGTTGCTGTTCTGCCGGCCTTCCTGCGCGACGTTCTGCTCGGTCGCGGAGGCGAGCGACGAACCGCCGTCGGCCTTCGCGCCCTTCCCCTTGACGAAGGTCTTGCGGTTGAGCGAGCCGTCCACGTGCCGGCAACTCCCGTCCAGGCGGCCCCCGGTGACGAGGACCGTCGAGGCGTTCGCGTTGGTGCAGTTGGCGTTCTGCCGCCCTTCCTGCGCGGTGTTCTGCTGGACCAGGCTCGTCGCGGCGCTGCCGCCGTCGGTCCGTGCACCGCCGCCCTTGACGGCGGACGCCTCGTTGAACGAGTCGTCCTTGTTGCCGCAGAAGCTGTCCAGCCGCCCCTGGGTCACGGCGAAGCTCGTCTCGTTGGGGTCGGCGCAGTTGGCGTTCTGGCGGCCTTCCTGAGCGGTGTTCTGCTGGAAGGCGTTGCCCGCCGCGGACGAGCCGCCGTTCGCGTCGGCGCCGCCGCCCTCGTACCGCGTGTTCCGGTTGAACGAGTCGTCCCGGTCCGCGCAGCGGCTCTCGGACCGGCTGCCGGTCAGCCGGAACGGAACCAGGTTGGAGTCCGCGCAGTTGGTGTTCTGCCGGCCCTGCTGCGCGGTGTTCTGCTGGACCAGGACGTTGCCGCTGGACCCGCCTTCCGCGTCGGCGCCGCCGCTCTTGACGAATGCGCCGTGGTTGAAGGAGCCGTCGCCGGTCGTGCAGCGTCCCTCGACCCGAGACCCCGTGGCCGTCAGGGGCGTGTCGAAGAGCGCGTTGGGGTCGGAGCAGTGGTTGTTCTGGCGGGAGTTCTGGGACGTGTTCTGCTGCACGGCGTTGCCCACCGGGGCCGAGCCGCCGGTGGTCGTGGCCCCCGGGGTGTCCGCTGCGGCGGCCGACGCTCCCAGGACCGTCGGTCCGGCCAGGGCCAGAGCCACGACGGACGTGGCGGTCATCACCCGATGTGCCTGCACTGTGTTCCTCCCGGGACGGTGGCCGCGGTCGCGGCTCTGACGCTGCTGGTCCAACGCCCGCCTTGCCCGGGCGGACATGGTGACGCGTCCCAGACCCCCCGGACGGCGGATCCGCGGGGTTGACGTCCGCGTCCCTCCGAAGAGGGCCGCGCGGGTCAACCGGCGTGCAGCATCAGGCCGATGCCGACCACCATCAGCCCCGCCGCCGCGATCCTCGGCCCGCCGAAGCGCTCCTTGAAGAAGAGCGCACCGATCGCCGCGCCCACGATGATGGAGGACTCGCGCAACGCGGCGATGGGCGCGAGCGCGGCGCGCGTCTGGGCCCACAGGACCAGGCTGTACGCGGTCAGGGACAGCACACCGCCGAGCAGGCCGCGGGCGGCCACCGGGCGGAGCTGCGGGAGGAGTTGGGTGCCGCGGGTGGCCAGCGCGTACGCCGGGATCACCAGCCCCTGGAGGGCCACGAGCCACACGGCGTACCCGAGGGCCGTGCCGGAGGAGCGGACGCCGATGCCGTCGAGCACCGTGTACGAGGCGATGGCCAGCCCCGTCGCGAGGGCCGCCGACAGCGCCGGCCAGTGCGGGCGCGCACCGCTCCCGCGGATGCCCCACAGCGCCACGCCGACCAGTCCCGCCGAGGCGACGGCCACACCCGCCGACGCCCATCCGTCCGGCACCTCGCCGATGAGGACGGCGGCCAGGACGGTGACGACCAGCGGTGCCGTGCCCCGCGCGATCGGATACATCTGGCCGAAGTCGCCCAGCGCGAACGACCGCATGAGCAGCGCCTGGTAGGCGATGTGCACCACGACGGAGGCCACCAGCCACGGCCACGCCGCGGCCCGGGGGAAGGGGACGAACAGCGCGACGGTCAGGCCGCACACGCCCGCCGCCGTGCCGATCAGCGTGAAGGCGACCAGCTGGTCCTTGATGTGGTGGGCCACCGCGTTCCAGCTCGCGTGGGTGACCGCCGCCAGCAGGACGGCCGCCGCGACGACAGGTGTCACGCGGACCGCTCGCGGACGTCCGCCAAGGTCCCGCCCGCATGCCGGACCAGGGCCTCGGGGCCGATCGCGAAGACGGTGTGCGGGGTGCCGGCGGCCGCCCAGACCACCGGGTGCGCGAGCAGGCCGCGGTCCACGAGCACATGCGTCCGGGTGCGGTGCCCGAAGGGCGGTACGCCGCCGATCGCGTAGCCCGTCGTCTCCCGTACGAGAGCGGCGTTCGCGCGGCGGACCTCCGAGGCGCCGAGCACGGCCCGTACGCGTTCGGTGTCCACGCGGGACGCGCCGTCCATCAGCACCAGGACCGGCTGCCCGTCGGCCTCGAAGATCAGCGACTTGACGATCTGGCTCAGCTCGCAGCCGACGGCCGCCGCCGCGTCCACGGCCGTACGCGTCGCGTCGGGGAAACGCCGCACCTCGACGTCGAGTGCCAGCTCGCGCAGCGCCGCGGCGAACTGGGGATGGGCCTCGCCGTGCGGTGGGTCAGGGGGTGTGGCCATGGGGCCGACGCTAGCGGTGCGCGCAGGGGCCACGCGAGTGTGATTCCCACCGCGCGGCAGGGACGCGGCGGCGCGCGGATCGTGCGGGCGGCCCGGTCGGCGGCGTGCGGACCGTGACCCGCGGCCCCTCGTGCGGACCGCGGTGCGGACGGCGGCGGGCGCCGAGGTTCGACCCCGGCGCCCGCCGTCTCGTCCAGCACCCGTCGCCCGCGACGGATCAGCCGCCCTGCCGCAGGAGCTGGGCCACCAGCGGCCCCGCCGATTCACCGCCGTGCCCGCCGCCGGGCACGACCGCCGAGGCGGCCAGGTCCCCGCGGTACGCCGTGAACCAGCCGTTCGCCTCCTTCTGGCCGTCCACCTCGGCCGAGCCCGTCTTCGCGCCGATGTCCCCGCCCACGCCGGCCATGGCCTCCGCGGCCGTGCCCGCCGTCGCGGTGAGGCGCATCAGGCTGCGCAGCTGGTCCGCGGCGGCCGGTGAGAGCGCGCGGGAGGCCTTGGCGACCTGCCGGTCGTCCACCGAGGGCGCGACGAGGAAGGGCTGGTGGAAGGAGCCGGTGCGCACGGTGGCGGCGACCGACGCCATGTTCAGCGGGTTCATCCGGACGCCGCCCTGCCCGATGAGGGAGGCGGCCATCTGTGCCTGGCTCTGCACCGGCACCGACCCGTCGAACGTCGGCACGCCGGTCTGCCAGTTGAGACCGATGCCGAAGACCTCACGCGCCTGCCGGGTGAGGTCGCCGTCGTCGAGCTTCTTGGCCTGCGAGATGAAGGCGGTGTTGCAGGAGCGGGCGAAGCTCTGCGCGAACGTCCCGTGCTTGATCTCGAACTTGTCGTCGTTCTGGAACTTCCAGCCGCCGTACGTCGAGTACTTGGGGCACGGGTGCGGCTTGTCGTAGCCCGCGAGCCCCTTCTCCAGCAGCAGCGAGGAGGTGATGACCTTCATGGTCGAGCCCGGGGCGTACGAGCCCTGGAGCGCCGTGTTGAAGCCCGACGCCGGGGAGTTGGCCACGGCCAGGATCTCGCCCGTGCTCGCCTTGAGGGCGACCATCGCCGCCTTGCCGTGCCCGGCGACGGCCTTCTCCGCCGAGGCCTGCAGGCCCGAGTCGAGGGTCGTGCGGAGCGTGCCGGGGGTGCCCTTGGAGAGCACCTTCAGTGTCTCGTCGGGACGCTTCCCTGCCTCCCCGGCACCGCCTTCGCCCTTGTCCTTCGCGTCCTTCGCGCGCGCGATCCACAACTCGACGCCCGCCTTGCCGCCCGCCTTGTCGCCGTAGCGCTCCCGCAGGGCCGCGAGCACGCCGTGCAGCCCCGGGTGCTCCTTCTCCTTCAGCTCGGCGCCGTCGCGATCGACCGCCTTGATGGGCGGCGCGTCTGCCTCGCCTGTCTTCAGGCTGTCGCCCTCGCGCAGTCCGGGGTGGACGACGGAGGGCTTCCAGTCGACGACGGCCCGGCCGGTGGTCTTCTGGCGGGTCACGGTGAGGGCGGAGTCGTAGGTCCAGGTGGCGCGCTGCCCGCGGTACGAGATCACCGCGCTGACGTCGAAGGGCACGGTCCTGCCGGTGGCCGCGCGCGGCTCCAGCGTGACGCGCTCGATACGGGCGTCCTTGCGGTAGCCGGTCAGCGCGGCCTTCGCGTCACCACGGCTGTCGGTCAGCGAGGCCGCGTCGGAGGCGTTGCCGCTCTCCCATGCGCCGAGGAACTCCCGTGCCGTGGTGCGGACCTCGGCCGCGCTCGGCGGGCCCGTCTCGATGGACGGCTTGTCCCCGACGGCGCCGAGATCCAGGCCCCCCGAGGAATCGTCGTCGCCCCCGATCAGGGCGTACGCCCCGAATCCCGCGGCCCCCACCATTGCGGCGAACACACCGCCGATGACGGCGGCCTTCGCGCCACTGCGCATGACAGAACCCCCACAGTTCCGTTGACCCCTCGAACGCCGGGTGTCTTAATCAGATGATTAAGGGGTCCCGGCGCGGCGAACTCTACGTCATCAAGCCGACATCACACCCAGGTGTCGAGCCACATACGGTCCCGCCACGACTCGATGGGAATGGCCTGGCCCGTGTAGATCGGCCAGAAGTAGATGAAGTCTGTGTGTTGAACCCCGAAGGGCCCCGACCAGGGTATCTGCCCCCGGTCGGGGCCGGATCAGGCCGCTTGGGCCGTCTCTGGGCCGTGATCTTGAGGAGCGGACCGCAGGTAGAGGCCGTCGACGGCCGTCCGCGTACGTCCTTCGCTGCTCGGCATCAGGTGCGTGTAGGTCCGGAGCGTGAACCCGGGATCGCTGTGACCGAGGTACGAGCTCAGGGCCCGGATGCTCTCGCCCGCGTCCAGCAGCACCGATGCATAGAAGTGCCTGAGAGCGTGCATGCCGTGCTCGCGGGCCGACGCGTATCGCTCGCCCGGTTCGACATCGGGAATGATGCCCGCGGTGGCCAGAGCAGGCTTCCAGTGGTGATCGTTGAAGTGACTCACCCGGACGTGCTTCCCCACGCCTCCGCTGAAGACGAGCTGCTTCGTCACGAGAGGGCCTTCGGGCGTACGCCATGGAAGGGTCACTGTGACGGGCTCGAACGCCTTCGAGTGCTCTCGAAGCGCTGTGGCCACTGCCTTCGGGAGCGGCACGTCCCGGACCTTGCCACCCTTCGGCAGGGCGAAGACGTACTTGCCTCGGATGCGCTTGAGCTGGTGGCCCACGGCCAGCCAACCACCCTCGTAGTCGATCTCCTCCACGGCCAGACCGAAGACCTCGCCCTGGCGTAGGCCACAGCCCGCAGCCGTGTCCACGGCCGCGCGGAAGCGCTGCGGGAGGGCTGCGCGTACGCCGAAGACCTGCTCGGCCGTCCACGGTGTGACGCGCGGCTTTCCTGGCTTCGGGAGCTGGACCGTACGCGCGCGGCACGGGTTCTTGCTCAAGAGCCCGTCATCGACAGCAGCGCTCAGCGCTGCGGAGACGGTGCCGACGATGATGCGGCGGTGGGATTCAGCGGGCACGGTTGCTTCCAGGTCGGCGATCCAGACGCGGATGTGCTCAGGCTTGAACGAGCCGAGCGGGCGGGAGCCGATGTGGGGGTAGGCATGGAGCCGCAGCCGACGTTCCGCAGCCTCACGGCTATTGATCTCGCCGGTGTGCGTCTTGACCCAGCGCTCCGCGTATTGCCGGAAAGTCGTCTTTCCGGCACGGGGGTCGACGTAGTGACCGCGCGACATGTCCGCTTCGATCTGAGCGAGCCATTGGTCCGCGAGTCGCTTCTCCTTGTCACGGAACGACTTGCTCTTCTCGGTGCCGTCGGGGCCGATGTACCTGGCGCGGTACCGCATGCCCGATCCATGACGATCGGATTTCACCCTACGGAGGCTGCCATCAGCAGTCTTCTCCGACTTGTACCAGCGGTCTTGAATGTGGCCTGCCATATGAGTTGGACCTTTCGATGCGCATGCGAACGGGAGGGCCGCGAAGCGGCCCTCCCGTTTGACTGAGGCGAGTTGATTGCTGGGCTAGGCGATGTCTTCTGCCGCCATGAGGTCTTTGATCCAGCGATGGACGGCGGCAGGGTCGAATCGCAGGTGTTTGCCGATGCGGAACCCAGGGGGACCTGTTCGCTTCTTGCGCCAGGCGTAGACGGTCTCGACGCTTTCCAGGCGGAACAGGCTCACAAGGTCCTCTGGCGTGAGGTATTGATCCGGGAGCCCGGACCGGAGAGTGCTGCTGGCAGACGGCGTTGCCATGCGATCCCCTTCATGAATGCGGTGGAAGGCCGGGCCTCTCTCAGGTCCGCTACATCCGCTACGCCGCTACATCGCAGGTCAGCGGGTGGGTTTTTGTAGCGGAGAGGTCGCGTGTAGCGGCTACGCACGAGCTACGGCGTAGCTGGCGTAGCCGCTACACGCTCTGGTGCCGCTACAGATTCAGCTGGTCTGAGCTGGGCTGTAGCGGTGTAGCGGCTGTAGCGGCTTCCTGGGGAGGGGGGCAGTAGCGGGCCCACGCGTCTTCCAGATCTTGGGCGTGAAATCCCTTGAGGACTCCGCCTGCTGTGCGGATGTTGCGGGAGCGGATGGGTTCGTTGTCGCTCGTCATGTACTCGCCGAGCATGCGGGACAGTCGCCGGTTGTCGAGGGGCTTGCCGTTGAGGTCGGCCCATGGGGCGTCATCGAGTGCGTTGAGCCGGTCGAGGATGGCGATGGTGGGCAGTCGGTCGATGCCGATGAGCACGTGGTCGCGTAGGTCGCTCAAGAGCCGGATACCGAGGCTGTGTTTGTCGGTGCACTGCGCCGCTTTGACCAGCGTTACGCAGGCTTCCCGGGCACGCTGTGGCCAGCGGCCGCCGACGGCGTCCGCGATGGCGATCAGGGGCTCCCACACGTCGGCGGGCCGGTCGGTGACGCCGTCGGGCATCTCCGGCCATGCACCCATGACGAACCCGCGGGCTCCTTCGGCCCATTGGGCGAGTTGATCGCGCAGCTTGTGGCCTTCGGTCTCGTGGATGCGGGCGCGGAAGGCTTCTACGCGTTCGTTGCGGGCCCTGCGCCGCATGCGGATGACGACGGAGCGGGTGAGGATTGTGTCCGGCAGGGAGCCGAGTCCGGCGACTGCGACGGCGCAGTACGAGGGGAAGGCTTGCACGGTCTGGTTACCGCCGTCACCGATGCACCGGTAGGTGACCCCGGAGCGGCGGTGTCCTGCGTTGAGGAAGCCGCGCAATTCCTCGTTGTCTCCGGCCTTGGGGCCGAAGACGGTGTCGATCTCGTCGAACAGGATGGTCGGGCGTCCGTCAGCTCCGGATACGGCCCGGAACAGGGCCGCAGCGGAGGCGTTGACGGCCGTCATCGGGTGCGGCACGAGGGTTTCCACGATCTCCAGCGCCCGTGACTTCCCGGACCCCGGTTCCGGGGACAGGACGGCCAGGCGGGGCGTGGAGTCGAAGCAGTCGAGCAGGTGCGCGTGCGCGTCCCACAGGGCGACGGCCACGTAGGCGGCCTCGGTGGGGAAGACGTTGAAGCGGCGGTGAAAGGCTTCCACCTCGTCCAGCAGCGCGGCCCCGTCGATGGTGGGGGTCATGCGGCGGCCCTTCCTTCCTGGTGGTTCCGCAGCGGGCAGGTGTCGCGGTGGCGTTCGTAGTCGGCGAGCAGGGCGGCCACGCGGTCGGCTCCGATGGCAGTGCCGGCATGTCCGCAGGGGCAGGCGTAGGCGGCGGAGGGGGTGTCGCCGTAGCGCTTGGACCAGCGGGCCCCGTCGTGGGGATGGCGGTAGACCGGCGTGGCGTAGATGCGGATGCCGGGGCGGTCCGGTGTGGGGTTTCCGGCGCCGCCGGTCCGCGGGTTAGGGCTTGTTTGGACGCCCTTACGGGCGGCGTCTTTCGGCTCGCCTACGACCGTCGTGTCCGCTGCCTGTGGAGCGGCGTGCGGCCCAGGCGGGGGTGAGGTGATGCTCTTCAGGCGGGGGCGGGTGGGGGTGTTCATGCCGCATCCCGCCTGTTCTGGTTGTGGGTGATGGACCAGTTCAGTGCGCTGCGGAGGGTGGAGCGGCACTCGGAGACGGTGAGTCCGGCCGTCTCTCCCGCCTCCTGAAGAGCCTGCTCGACCACGTGCCGGGGGAGGTCGCCCCACGCGACGAACCGCCCCATGGCTCGCGCTGCCCGGAACAACGCGGCCTCTCGTGAGCCGAGTTGAGCCGATGCGACGTTCCGCGTCTCGCTGGCGAGTGCTACATCCGCGTATCGGCTGGATTGACCGGCTACGGCCATTGAGGGCGCCTGAGACGTCTTGTGGGCCGGTTGCAGGATGCTGTGCAGCCACGAGGGCACGGAGGTCGTCTCAGGGCCGCACAGGGCTTCGTAGTCCCCTGTGGTGGTGCGGGATCCGGCGGCGACGACGTAGCCGCCCCAGGCGCGGGTGTCGACCAACTCCCCGATGGTGCCTGCGGTGTTGGTGAGCCGGGGACTGGGTGGGGCGGTGAAGTACAGGTGCTCGCCGCCGCTCGCGGTCCGGGTCCGGTAGGTGTCGGGGACGGCGTGTCCGGCGCGCTCGCAGAGCGCCCCAAAGGTCGCCGCGCCGCAAGGCGCGTCCGAACTGCCTTTGCCCTTGGGGACGTCCAGGTCGATGACCAGAAGCCCGGACGGGCCGGTCGCGATGCCGACGTTGAACGGGGCCCGCGACCACGCGGCCCGGATGCGGTCCGCGTTGGTCGTGGCTCGCTGCTCCCACTTCAGGTGCCCGCCCGCGCAGGGGCCGGTGCGGGTGCAGGTGGCCCGTCCGTGGAGAGCGGGCCGCTTGGCGCCGGGACGGAGGGGGAAGACGTGCCAGCCGCGTTCTGCGGCGTCCAGCGCTGCGCGCAGCAGCGCTAAGCGGAGGTCATGAGTCATGCTGGATGTCTCCAGTTCCTTGGATGGGTGCTGGTGGTCAGGGCGGCCCGGTCATTGGCGTGAGGGGGCCGCCCTTGGCGTTGCTAGCCGTGGAAGTGGTTGCGCTTGAAGATCGCTTTGCGGATGTTGACTGTGGTCCCGCTCTTGGAGCCGTGGGGCTTGAAGACCTGCACGCCGAGCCAGCCGCCGAAGATGACGGCGGCCAGGACGATCAGTTGGTGGACGAGCGCGGTCAGGGCGGTGATGAACGTGGTGAGCATCAGCAGGCCGCTGCACACGGCGAGGAACCCGACGCCCCCGAGGGCGAGGTTCACCGCGGTGCCGGAGACGGCGGGCTTGGCCGCGACCGGTTCCGGGCGGGTGGGTTCGATGGTGTAGCCGGTGACGACGCGGCCGTCGGGCAGGACGATGCTCGCCACCGCGGGAACCGTGCCCGGCTGGACGTGCACGACCGGCGCCGGGACGGTGACGGCGGGCGCGAGCGGGGTCGGCTGATGCACCTCTATGGCCCGCTGAACGGGCGGGCGGTGGGTGTGGTCGGGGAACATGCGGAATCCCTTCCGGCGTATGGCCAGGGAGGCACAGACACCCCCTGCCGGGGGCGCTGTGGAGGGGTGTCTGAGGGGTCTGACCTGCATGCCTCCCTGCCTCCCTGAACGATCATTCGCGCAGGTCAGGGCCAGGGATGCGGGTCAGGGAGGCTGTCAGGGAGTTCTCCCTGCCTCCCTGACCCGTCGGCGGTGCGCTCCCTGTCATCCGTCGGCGGAAGCGGAACCCTCGGTGTCGCGGTTGGCGAGGGCGCGGGCGACCCGGTCGCGGGCGACGACCATCACGCCGTCGGACTTGTACGGCTCGGCCCCGGCGTCGTCCAGGACGCGCTTGAGGTCGATGAACGACCAGCTGCCGTAGGCGCCGGTGTTCAGCGTGGCGAGCCGCGCGAGCACGTCCTTGGTCCGCACTCGGGGCGCGTCGCCGATGACGGTGGCGATGTCGGCGAGCGGGTCGTGTTCCTCGCGCTGCTCGATGGCGTGCAGGGTGGTTACGCCGTCGCGCAGGGCCTTGGCCCGGTCGGTGATGGCTTCGGCGTCGTCGTCGTTGATGTAGTGCGTGCGTACCGTGATGGACGACTGTCCGGCGGGGATGGTGATGCCGTCTGAGGCGACGACCAGGGTTCCCCGGTCCAGGCCAGGACGCAGCAGGTTCGGAGCGGCCCCGCCGTCGACGGCCTTGTCTCCCAGGGCCATGCGGGCCTGGGATTCGGTGCCCAGGGCGAGGGAGGCGCGGGTGTGGGCGCCCTCGCGGACGAGCTTGGGAAGGTTCTCATTCGTCGGGTCCTGGGTGCCCTGCCACATCAGCACGTTCACGGCCCGGCCCTGGTTGTGAATCTTGCGGACGGCCATGAAGTACCGCGAGTTGGCCTTGGAGCCGCCGTAGGGCCGCTTCTGGTCGTCGATGGCGGGGCACATGAACGCGACCTGCGCTTCGTCCACGCACACGATCAGCGGCGGGAACACGGTGCCGGGCGGCGCCTGGATACGGCGGTTCATCTCATCGACGGCGCCTTCGACCATCTCGGTCACCTGGATCACGTGCTCATCCGTCGGGCCCTGGATCAGGGTGGTGGCGAGCCCGTCGAACATGGCCCAGTCGCCCACGCCCTTGAGGTCACCCATGAGGAACTGAACCGACTTGTCCAGCGAGAGCCACAGGGCCAGGGAGCGCAGGGCGACGGTCTTGCCCTGGTTCGACAGGCCCGTGATCAGGAGGTGGCGCTGGTACAGGCTCACGCTCGCGGCGTCCCCGCGCAGGTCCTGCCCCCAAGGGGCGCGGCCCTTGGCGTAGTCGGCGGTCATCGTCTCGTCCGTGACCAGCGGGGACGGCCCGATCGGCTCGTCCAGCGCACCGGAGTCGGCCACCCATAGCCGCACCGTTCGCGCGGCCTGGGGGATGGTGATGAACACCTCGTGTTCGTGTCGGGTCAGGTTCTCCGCGAGCTTGCGCCGCCGGTTCTGCACCTCGTTGGTGGAGACCCCGGAAGGCAAGGTGACGTCGACTTCGACGCCGCATCCGGCGATCCGAATCGGGCCCAGCATCGAGGCGCCGGCATCACCCATCTCCTTGATGGCGTTGCGCAGCGCCGGGACGCCGAGGTCTCGGAGGGCCTTGACCACGATGGACGGGGTGATCGGCTCGCCCTCGCCGTTGCGAACGTTCGCCGGGAGTGCCCAGTTCGGGGCGGCCTGCTGCTTGCGGCCGACCGACCACAGGGCGAGCAGCGCGAGGAACGGGCCGATGGTGAGGGCGGGGCCCCAGACGATCTGCACGATCCGGATCAGGAGGGCGATGAAGTCGATGGTCGCCGTGAGCGGGGTGATGACGTCGCCGAGGTGGCCGGTGTTGAGGGCCATGACGACGCCGAGGGCGACCAGGACGCCGACGCTCATGCCAGCGCCGACGGCTACGCCCTTGGCGGCCTCTATGGGCGAGTGGAGGAGGTCCATGCGGCGGTGGTGGCGGGCGGCGCGGAAGCGCTGCAACCGCTCCTCCCACTCTTCGGCCGCCTCCAGGTTCCCCGCGGCCTCCGCCGCCCGGATCATCCGTTCGTACCGGGAGCCGGTGCGACCGTCCCAGGTCCGGCGTGCCACGATCCGGCCGCCGTTGAGGGTGTACATGCTGTGCCGGGCCGCTGCCCGCGCCGTCGCCCTGGTCGACTCGTGCGTAACGGCGCTCTTCACGGCGCGTCCGGAGCGGACCCACAGCGGCACGGGCCGTGTGGGCGGCGCGTCGGGCACGACCGTGAGCACAGTGGGGGCAGTGTCGGGGGTCGGAGGGTCGGTGGCCTTGCGGAGGTGGACGACGTTCTCAGACATGCTGGAAGTGCTCCTGACTACCCCTTCGTGGGGCGGGAGTTGATGGAGCCGGGGTGGCCGTGTCCGTGGAAAGAGGCGGCCACCCCGGGTGTTGCGGCTGTGGCTGGTCACCACCAGCCGGAGGACTTCTTCTTGGCCTTGTCGCGGGCGGCCTCGGTCAGCAGGCGCTGCCGCTCGCTGTGCAGGGCGGTCAGCTCCGCGTTCAGCCGGGTCTCAGCGGCGGAGGTGGTGGTGTCGATCTGGTCGTCGGCGCGACCGGTATTACGGCCCTTGGCGGCGCGGTAGGAGCCGCTGGCGAGAGCGCGGGCCATGGCACGGCGCTCGCTGCCGTTCAGCGGCCACAACTCCCGCCGCCGCACGGCTTCGAGCTTCTTGACCGTCTGCTGAATTTCCCGGTCCAGACGGCGAACATCGGAGTTACCCATTCAGGTCGTCCTCTCGGACCCGTGCGGGTCGGGGTAGGCGCACGGCACGCAGGTGCCGAGCGAGGTGGGGATGACGTATCCGGTATCGCGTCGGCACTCGGGACACGTGCGGCGGGCGGCGTTGGCTTTCGCCAGCGCCGCCCGCCGGGCAGGCGTCATCGGGCGGACGGGCTTGGCGGCGTCGATGCGGTAGAGGTAGGCGACCAGCGGCCCCCGCCGACGGCGGGGACGTTCGAGCTGAGCCGCCACCTGCTGCCCGCCCGGCCGCAGTCCGCGGGCGCGGAGTTGGCGGCGGGTGGCGTAGCCGTCCGGTGCCAGACGCCACCGGAACACCGGCAGCGCGCCCATCACGCGACGCGCTTCCAGGCGGCCCGCAGGCGGACTTCGGAGGCGGAGTGCCCGGCGGCGCGGAAGCGGGTGGCCATCTCCCGGTAGGACAGGGCGGGGTTCTCGCTGTGCCGGATCCGGTCCACCAGCGCGTCCAAGATCTCGTCACTGAGCCCGGGGGCGGTCTCCAACGCGAGGTCCGTGACCGGCTCCACCGGGCCCCAGATGGGGAGTTCCCAGCGAGGGGTGACGCCGGGTGTGACGGGGGTCGTCACGCTGGTCAGCGCCCTCCCGGTCTCCTCGCCGTCCCGCGCATCCTCCAGCGTCGACCACGCGGCGGAGAGGGTCTTGGCGGTCTTGGCCTGGACGCGTGCGACGCGGGCGCCAGCCTGCGTCACGGCCGTCAGCCGCGTCTCCTCCGTGCTGGCCTCGGCCCGCAGCCGGGCCCGCGCCACGGCAGCCGCATCCCGGGCCTCCTGCTGGATACCGCGGATGTCATCGAGGGCGGCCGTGGTGAGAGCGGTCCGTTCCCACAGACCGTGCACCACCCACAGCGCTTTCGCTGCGACGGGCAGCCATGCCACGGCCAGCCACGCGGCGGCCGACCCTTCAGCCGTGAGGGCGTGTGCGATCAGGACACCCGTGGCGACCAGGCCGAAGCACCAGCCAACGGCCGTCACTACGCGGCTGTGGTCGCCCTGCGCGGCAAGCCGACGCTCGTAGGCCAGGGTGGCCAGCCATCCCCCGTCGATGCCGAGACCGACAACGAGGGCGACGGGCCACGGCACCGCGCCGCCCAGCCACATCAGCACCACGGCAAGCGTGAGGACCATGGAGACGGCCGTCATCGCGACGGCGGGAAGAACGGTCTTGGCCTTCATGCCGCACCCCCCACCGTGAGCAGGACGGCGAGGATGAGCAGCGCGCCACCGGCCAAGGTCAGGTCGACCGCGCGGCGCAGGCACGTGAACTTCGCGACCGCGATCCGGGAGAGCCCGGCGATGTCGGCGGCCAGATCACGGGTGACGGCATCCTTGATCTCCTCCGCGGCGAGGGTGGCCCACAGCGGAAAGCCGTGACGGCCGCCCAGGTTCGGCCGAACCGAACGCAGCAGCAGACCGGCTGCCGCAACCAGTCCTGCCAGGCCGAGTCCGCCGCAGAGGTAGGCGGGCAGGTTCATCGGCAGGTCCCGGGCGACCGTCCAGGCCCCGGCCAGGAGGGCGCCGACGAATGCCAGTAACAGGGCCGTCTTGGCGTCGGTCCGGGCGATCTCCGCCTTCACCTCAGCGTGCGCGGCGGTGAGATTGTGGTCGGTGGCGCTCATGCGGCACCCCCGGGGAGGCTGGTTCCGGCGGTGCGGTTGGCCAGCTCCCGACGGGCGGTCAGCACCCGGTTGCGGGCCCGGCGGATGCGCCGGGCGTCCAGCTCGTTCGGGGTGCGGTCAAGGGCGATGATCTGCGCGTCGACCAGTTCGACGTCCGCCAGGATCAGCGGCAGCTCCTGCTCGATCGCATCCAGCTCCGCATCCGTGGGCTCCATCCACGGCTCGAACGCGGTAACAGCTTCCTGAACAGTGACGATGGGACTCATTGGGTCTGGTTCCTCTCAGACAGGAACGGCCCGAGTGGCGCCCCCGGAGTAGCCGCTCCGGGGGCGCGTGCCGTTGAAGTCGGAACATCCGGCTCCCCTCAGCGCCGCTCGTACGAGACGAGCAGCGGAGGCAACCGGCCGCAGGCACGAAGTGCTGCGGGGTTGGGATTTGCGCTGTACCGCGCACGGGGGCAAAACCCGTGTCGCGCCGCCCGCTTGCTCGCAGAGGTGGGGCGGTTCCCCTCAAAGCACACTGTTGAGTTCTCAAGCACCGATCAGCACAGGGCCCGCGGCGCGCGACCGAAGCCGCCTTCCGACGAGCAATCCCGGGCCGAGCGGGGCTCTGAGCAGCGGGAACGCCACACAAAGCCCAGTTCGAACAGACTGGCACCGCTGGTCTCACTGGTACCAACCAGTTGCTGAACATGCTGCACCCGCACACGGAGCGGAGTCAAGCGTTTTGGTTCAGCTTGTTGGTACCAGTTGCCTCAGTAGGGCAAGATGAAGGGCATGACTACTGCCTCGAGTCCCCTGTATGTGCAGTTGGCAGCCACTCTGCGAGCGAAGATCACCAGCGGCGAGTTCCCGCCCGGCACCAAGCTGCCCAGCGAGCGGGCGCTATGCGAGGAACACTCGGCGTCTCGCAACACAGTGCGCCTCGGCCTTCAGCGCCTAGTGGCGGAGGGGTTGATCGTGGCGAGTCAGGGGCGCGGGTACACAGTGCGCCGGCAGGACGTCTTGGTCTACAACGCGTCCCGCTCCGAGGACCACGATCGCCGTGTCTCGGCAGGCGTAGATGCATGGGTGCAGGACATCGAGGAGCAGGGACGGACGCCAAGCCAGAAGATCTCGGTGAGTATCGAGCGCGCCCAACCCGACATCGCCGAGCGACTGGGGCTTGGGCCCAACTCCAATGTTCTCGTGCGCCGGAGGCTCCGATTCGTTGACGACCAGGCTTGGTCTACCGAGGACTCCTACTACCCCTACGATCTGGTCCGAGGCACGCCGATTGCTGAGCCTGCGGACATCCCCCAAGGCGTAATCGCGTACTTGGCCTCGATGGGACATGCGCAGACGCGCTACCTAGACGACGTCACAGCGGTGATGCCAAATCCGGCTCAGACCAGTGAGTTGAACGTCGAGCCAGGCGTGCCGCTTCTAGTTCGAACCAGGACCGGCTACGCGGATGAGCGGCCAGTACGCGTCACCGTCACAGCCATGCCGACGGATCGCAACGTGCTCCGCTATGACCTGGGAGGGCCGCAGCATGGATGAGAGCATCACGGTTCGCCCAGCTTTCCCGGGCGAGGTCGGAACCATCGCGTCGATGTGGAGAGAAGCATCAAGCTGGCTCAGATCGCAGGGATCCGACCAATGGCAATATCCGCCGGACCTGGAGAAGATCTCGCGTGATGTAAGAAGGGGGACAGCCTACATCGCTCATAGGCGCAAGGCGTACCTCGGAACAATAACTCTCGATGATTTTGCGGACCCTGAGTTCTGGAGTGACGCAGATTCTCCGCGTGATGCGCTCTATGGGCACAGAATCATTGTGCTTCCCAGTGCGCAGGGCTTCCACGTTGGAAGTGCTTTGCTGGACTGGGCTTCCAAAAGAGCCCGGGCTGCGGGAAAGTCCTGGCTCCGGGTGGATGCATGGAAAACAAACGAAGAGCTTGGCCGATACTACGAGCGGCTCGACTTTGACTTCGTGAGGAGAGTGGATTTGCCGCACCGTCGTTCAGGTGCGCTCTACCAACGGTCTTCGGATACCATGACTAATCAAGGCCCCAAGGTGGTTCACCTGGAGATGCCACAACATGACATCAATGGCAACCCAAGCACCGAGGGTGCGTGGGGGCACACTAGCCCTGCGTAATCGTACGCCGCGCTCTGGAGGCGGTAGTCATAAGGTGGTAGTCTTCCGCTTGCTGGAGTCACTCGCTGAGGGCAAGCCCATTCTCGCAAAGAAACTCAATTAGCTTCCACATGGAACTTGATGGGTTCTTTTCTTTGCGGTGCACGTAATCCGGATATTGTTCGTCTAGATTGCGTGCACGTTCCACCGCGGCGCCGATGCGCGAACTAACTTCTTCAAAATCAAAACTCTTGGAGTCGTAGCTCGAAATCCGACTCTTGGCTATTCTGCACATTTCAGCCGTTGTTCTGTAGCCAGCAAATTCGGAGACGTGCAGCACGAGCCACAGTTCAAAACAGGGATTGGACATGGCGCATAGAATATTCGATTGCTTTGCGAGCCTTAGCGCGGCGTCCAAGCCCCCGTGTGGAGTTGGCGCCTCTACGTCAAAAATACACCAAACGGCATCGTATGGATCAGCCTTGCTGATTTCCCTGGCACGCTTCCTGGCGCTCTTCACCAGGCCTAGCGGCTCTCCGTAACTTGGTCCGGGCTCAATGACAATTCCGAAGCTCAGTGCTAACTTGCGCAGACCGTTTACGTAGAGGCGCTCTGTCTCTTCTCCCTCGAAATATACGAGGAACTTCTTGTTCGCGTTCCTCGCAGGCTTTGCACTACCGCGACTCAGAGTCTTTCTTGCTCTCAATGTCCACCCTTGGCTCTAACCTCGGAAATGATTTCACTAAGAAGTGACTCATCGAAGAACGGCAATGCCCCATACCGCCCCCCGAGGTACCGCTTCTCGATATTCTCGATCGACCGTACCTTGAAGTCGGATAGAGGGTATAGCTGCGTTGCTCCATCGGTCTTCTCGGTCAGCCAAACTTGATCGCGTCGCAGGCGAGCAACAGCGTCGGGGCCGAGTAGCGCAGCGTCGTGTGTGTTAAAGATCAGTTGGGCTCCGTGCGGATTCGTACGTTTGTCCTGGAAGAGGCGAACGAACTGTCCTGCGACATGATGATGAAGCTTTGCGTCGAGTTCGTCAATAACCAGCACGCTGCCTGAGGTCAGAGCTCGAATGATGGGTCCGGCGATCCCAAGCCACGTCTTGGTCCCACTTGACTCGTGCTCCAGCGGCAGGGTGAATTTCTTGCCCCTCGCGGCGTGCGAAACCTCTACCTCCATTGCCATGGAAACCTGGTTCGGGGAAACCTCAGTGTTTTCCACAGCGCTAATGAAGTCAGCGAGTTTCATTGCATGCTCGGGTGCCAGTTGTGCGTCTGCAAACTTAACGCCGTCAACCCCCAGATCTGCATACTTGAGGAGATGAAGCAGCGCTGAAGATTGATGTTCTTCGAGAAAGTGGCGAGTCTCTCGCAGTCGACCGTCGAAGTTCCCTTCTGTGGCGATCTGAAGATTAAACGCAAACCAATCGTAGATCGCCTCCAGCTGTTCATGGTTATTTGCTGCCGCAGCGGATAGGTAGAGACTGTTCGGTCTCACCATCTTCGCGATTTGTTTCCGCTGGCCGTGCAAGGTGGGGCCGAAGTCAATATCGTGCCCGGCATTTCTTTCAAAGATTCGCCGCGGCTTCCCCTCCGGGTAAGAATAGAGCCACTCTCTGGTGAATTTTTCCGAATCGCAGTGGAACCCGTACTCGTGTCGGGTGCCTTCATTGACGAATTCCACGGTAAATTTGCTAGGGAGTTTAGACTTCTGGGCGTCAAGCAGGAATGGGCGGCGCGGAATCTCATCCGTTGGGCGCCATCGCTGGTGCGAGTCGCACACGGCTCTTTTCACGAACCCGAGGGCTGCGATTACATTGCTTTTCCCGGAAGCATTCGGGCCGAATACCCCGATTGCGGGCAGAACGGCATGCTTCGACCGGGGGATCGGGGCGACGGCCAGATCGTCATGGCGATCGATCGCGATGGCGCTTAGCTCCTGCTCGTCACGAATCGAGGCGAAGTTGGCCACCGCGAAGCGCAGTAGCATCTGGACCTCCTGATGGGAGCGTGGGGGGTGTTAGAAGCCATCCTGCGTCAAAGTTTGCCCTGAGCCAAGACCAAACAAGCATTCTTGGTGTGTCATCGCCCCTGTAGAGGTGAGTCCAGGTCGATGCCCTTGCCCCTGAGGAGCGGTCTCGTCCTCAGGTAGACGGGATCTGAGGGTGTGCGTTCGCTGGGGGCTGTTGGGGTGAGGCGATTGCACAATCGCAACGCTTGGGCAATGTCGTCGGTCATTGAGCGGCCTGCTCAGCGTCAGGCGTGGGCTAGGCGGCATCACCCCAGGGTGAGGGCGATCGTCGCAGGTCAGGCCCTGGGCTGCCGGAGGCACGTCTCCCCGTCTTACGTGATCGGGGCGGGATGGCTGTCAGTGTGAATGATCGTTCCGAGTTCCTGTGGCGTGGGCCACGGTGCGCTGCGGTGGATCATGCGGTGGCAGTTCGAGCAGATGAGGGCAAGATCGGAGAGCTTGGTGTTGCCCTCACCTGCTTCATGGAGGGGCACGACGTGGTGGCACTCGATGTAGCCCTTGCCGCGCTCCCCGTAGACGGCCTCGAAGTCGAACCCGCACGCCTCACAGGCGAGGGTCCCACCGCTCTTCAGCACCGCTGCGATCTTCTTCTTGCGCAGCCCCCTGTTGCGCTCTCGCGTCCTGTGGCGTCGGTAGAGCACACGGCCTTCGGGCGCGCTGACGTCGTCCTCGCCGTCGTCGCTGTCCTGGGGGAGGGCAGGCTGAAGGGTTCCGTGCTTCAAGCCCTCGCGCAGGAGTGCTGCGGCCTGAGCCATCTCTGCCGGCCGATCCAGGAAGTCCTGTAGGACCTCCTGGTCCAACTGGCCGCCCTTCGTTGGCTTCCCCTGGTAGCCCGGGTGGCTTGTGGCGATGTCCGCGGACTTCCGAGCCGCTCCATTGCGGTTTCGGTACGTGGTCGAGCGAGCTTCTTCCGGATAGGCGCCCAGGAGCTGCAGGAGATGAGACAGTTCCCCGATACGGGGATCCTCTGCATCCAGCCAGTTCCAGTCGTTCTTGGCGACCACATCGCAGGCGAGGATCAACTCGTCGCGTGTCCACTTCGGGCTACGCGACGGCCTGACGGTGAAGCCTTCCCGCCTAAGCCAGTCGACCGCATGCCCGACTCCACCGCTGAGCTGCTTGTTCGTAAGCGGTGCGCCGTGCTGGTGCTTGTGCGCGACTCCGGCGATGGCCTTGGAGTCGTACTCCTTGCCGTCGTGCACGAGCAGGTACGTGTTCGCTTCGCCGTAGCCGTACATGTTGAGGAACGCTTCACGTCCCAAGTGCTCATACTCCTCAAGGGTCTTGAGGATGTCATCCCGAGAGATCGCGCCCTTAGCCATGCGCCGGATTGTAGGAGCGGGGACTGACAGCCCGAGGGCTGACTCGTCATCAGTCGCGCCCGGGGCCGGGCCGTCTGTGGGCCGTCCGGAGGCGGCCCACGACAACCGCCAACGACCGACAACGGCCACGGCGGGCACAACACCAACAGGTGCCGTGCCCGCCGTCTTTGCTGCTAGACCCAGGTGTCGAGCCACATGCGATCCCGCCACGACTCGATGGGAATGGCCTGGCCTGTGTAGATCGGCCAGAAGTAGATGAAGTTCCACACGATGAGCAGGACCAGGACACCGGCTCCGACCGCGCCCATGGCACGGCGGCGTTCGCTCGATCCCCGTGGGCCCAGCATCGCACCCAGCATCATCGTCACGGCCAGGCAGAGGAACGGCACGAACACCACGGCGTAGAAGAGGAAGATCGTCCGCTCCTGGTACATGAACCAGGGGAGCCAGCCCGCCGCGATGCCGCAGAGGATCGCACCCGCGCGCCAGTCCCGGCGGAAGGCCCAGCGGTAGAGCACGTACAGCACCGCGAAGCAGGCCGCCCACCACAGCAGCGGGGTGCCGATCGCCAGGACCTCGCGGGCGCACTTGTCGGCCGCGTCCACCGGGCAGCCGTCCTGGCCCGGGCGGGGCGACTCGTAGAAGTACGAGACGGGGCGGCCGAGGACCAGCCAGCTCCAGGGGTTGGACTGGTAGGTGTGCGGCGAGGTCAGCTTGACGTGGAAGTCGTAGACCTCTGCCTGGTAGTGCCAGAGGCTGCGCAGCCCGTCGGGCAGCCAGCTCCAGAGGCCGCCCTGGTTCGGCGGCTTCGACGCCCAGTCGCGGAAGTAGCCGCCCTGGGTGGCGAACCAGCCGGTCCAGGAGGCGACGTACGTCGCGACGGCGACCGGCAGCACCGACACGAACGCGGGCAGCGCGTCCCGCGTCAGCATCGCGCGGTACGGGTGCCGGGCTCCGGCCATACGGCGAGCGGCCACGTCCCACAGGACGGTGAGGAGGCCGAACGCGGCAAGGATGTAGAGCCCGTTCCACTTCGTGGCGATGGCCAGGCCCAGGCACAGGCCCGCGGCCAGCCGCCACGGCCGCAGCCCCAGCCGCAGCCGGTCCCCGACGGCGGGGTCGGGGCGTACGTCGGTGCCGGTCTCGTCCTCCGGCAGGGCGGCCGCGAGTTTCGCCCGCGTTCTGTCCCGGTCGACGAGCAGGCACCCGAAGGCCGCCAGCACCCAGAACATCAGCACCAGGTCGAGCAGCGCCGTGCGGCTCATCACGAAGTGCAGGCCGTCCACCGCCAGCAGGCCACCGGCCAGGCAGCCCAGCGCGGTCGAACGGAACAGCCGTCGGCCGATCCGGCACAGCATCAGCACGGACAGCGTGCCGAGCACCGCCGTCATGAAGCGCCACCCGAAGGGGGTCAGCCCGAAGAGCTGCTCGCCGAGCGCGATCGTCCACTTCCCGACGGGCGGGTGGACGACGTAGCTGTGCTCGGGACTGAGCGGGATCTTCGGGGGGTGGCCCAGGATCAGGTCGTTGGCGTTCTTCGGCCAGTTCCCCTCGTACCCGTACTGGAGCAGGGACCAGGCGTCCTTCGCGTAGTACGTCTCGTCGAATATCACCGCCCTGGGGTTGCCGAGCCGCCAGAACCGGAGCAGTCCCGCGACGAGGGCGACGAGGAGCGGACCGCCCCAGGCGGACCAGCGGGCCAGCCGGTGCGCGGCGCGCGGGCTCAGGCCGAGCATGGCCCAGGAGCGGGTGGCGGGGGCCGGATACGGGGGGACGAGCCGCTCCCGCAGCGGCGTCCGCGGCCGGTCCACGTGCCCGAAGCGGCGGAGCCGCAGCTGCCATGCGGTCGGTGCGGCGGTACGTTCCGCCGCCTCGCCGCGGTGCTGTTCGCCGGCCACGGGGCGTGCTCCTGTCGCGGTGTCACTGGTCACCGCGCCATCGTAGGGAACCCTGCTGTGCGCGTGTGCCTCCCGCCCCGGGGCGGGTGCGCGCACCCCCCGGAGGGTGACCCTCGCCGGGCGCGGGCGGCCGAGCGCGGTGACCGAAGGGCGCCGGGCGGCCCGGCCCCGCGGCGGGGCTGGGAGGATGGCAGGCGTGACTGGAACGCTCGTACTCGCAGGGACCCCTATCGGCGACGTCGCGGACGCCCCGCCCCGGCTCGCCGCCGAGCTGGAGACCGCCGATGTGGTGGCCGCCGAGGACACCAGGCGGCTGCGCCGCCTCACCCAGGCGCTCGGGGTGCAGCCCGCGGGCCGGGTCGTGTCCTATTTCGAGGGCAACGAGTCCGCCCGGACGCCGGAACTGGTCGAGGCGCTGGAGGGCGGGGCCCGGGTGCTGCTGGTCACGGACGCGGGGATGCCCTCGGTGTCCGACCCCGGCTACCGGCTCGTCGCCGCGGCCGTCGAACGGGACATCCACGTCACGGCCGTACCGGGGCCCTCCGCGGTGCTCACCGCGCTCGCGCTGTCCGGGCTGCCGGTCGACCGCTTCTGCTTCGAGGGCTTCCTGCCGCGCAAGGCGGGCGAACGGCTCGGCCGCCTCCGCGAGGTCGCGGGCGAGCGCCGCACGCTCGTCTACTTCGAGGCACCGCACCGGCTCGACGACACCCTGGCCGCGATGGCGGAGGTGTTCGGGGCCGGGCGCCGAGCCGCCGTGTGCCGCGAGCTGACCAAGACGTACGAGGAGGTCAGGCGCGGACCGCTGAAGGATCTGGCCGCGTGGGCGGCCGAGGGCGTACGCGGTGAGATCACGGTCGTGGTGGAGGGCGCGCCCGCCCCGGAGCCCGAGGAACTGGACCCCGCGGAACTGGCCCGGCGCGTGGCCGTACGGGAGGAAGCCGGTGAGCACCGCAAGGAGGCGATCGCGGCGGTGGCCGCTGCGGCCGGACTGCCGAAGCGGCAGGTGTTCGACGCGGTGGTGGCGGCGAAGAAGGCCTGAGGAGGGGCGCCGGGCCGGGCCTTACGGGCGGGTAGGAGCGTATCCGCGGCAGCGGGAGCAGCAGACGGTCGGCCCCGCCGAAGTGCGGCGCACATGACAGGGGCCTGCCGCAAGGTAAAGGGATAATCTGAAAAGGCAAAGCTCAGGCCCCTGCAGAAGGGTTTTTCCACAACCAACTCCCCAAATCTGCGCCAACAGGTGGCAGGGGCTGCTGCGTTCCCGCCGAAATGGGCGTCCACTGGAGCTGGGACGTTCCGGTCCCGGAGGGCTTGTCCGAGGGACAAGAGGAGCTGGCATGAGTGAGATCGCGGACACCTCGAACGGTGTCTTCCCGACGGCCCGCAGCACATCCGCCGAGCCGCCCACCCGCGAGGCGTACTCCTTCGCCTGTATGCGGTGCGGCCACGGCTGGGAGCAGGACTACGAGATCCACCACCACGTGGACGCCCAGGGGCGGGTCCAGGTGACCTACCACGCGAACGGACGCCGTGTGCCGTCCCCGCTGACCCGCCCCACCTGCCAGAACTGCGACGGCCACGTGGTGCGCATCATGCGGTCCGGGCAGATCCCGCTGGCAGCCGCGGGGCTGGCGGAACAGGGCATCGCCGGGCCGCTGCTCGGCTCGGCCGCGGCGGCTCGCGCGCAGATGGAGCCGCCCGGCACGACCCGTACCGGCGAGCCCGCCGGCCGGGAGGGGGCCGTTGCGAGCGGCGGCGGTGGCGAGCCCGAGACGGTCCACCGCCGCCATCTCTCCGACCTCTTCCACCGCTTCCACCGCAAGGCGTCGTGAGCCGTACGCCCGCAGTGCGCGAGCACGCCGGGCTCACGACCGTGAGCCCGGCGGGCGGCTCCGGGGTGCCGGTGCGTCCCGCATAGGATCGCCGCCATGGCGGCAACGGCACCGAAGAGCGGCAGTGGCACGGGCGGAACCCCGGGCGGGGGCGCCGACGGGGGCAAGGTCTCCAGGGACGGCAGGACCGCCGCGGAGAGCAAGGCCACCGCGAAGGGCCGAGCTGCCAAGGACGGCAAGGCCGCCAAGGACGGCAAGGCCGCGTCGGCGCCGCCGCTGCCCGAACCGTTGCGGGTTCCGGTGGCCGACTCCCACACCCACCTCGACATGCAGGACGGCACGGTCGACGAGGCCGTCGCCAAGGCTGCGTCCGTCGGCGTCACGACCCTGATCCAGGTCGGCTGCGACGTGGCCGGGTCCCGGTGGGCCGCGGAGACGGCCGCCGCCCACGAGGCCGTCCACGCCACCGTGGCGCTGCACCCGAACGAGGCGCCCCGCATCGTCCTCGGCGACCCTGGAGGAGGCGGGCCCCGCCAGGGTCCGCGGGAGCCCGGAGGGCAGAAGGCCCTCGACGCGGCGCTCGCCGAGATCGACGCCCTGGCCGCGCTGCCCCAGGTGCGGGGCGTCGGCGAGACCGGGCTGGACCGGTTTCGCACCGGGCCCGACGGCATGGCCGCCCAGGAGCTGTCCTTCCGCCGCCACATCGAGATCGCCAAGCGCCACGGAAAGGCGCTCGTCATCCACGACCGCGAGGCGCACGCCGATGTGCTCCGCGTCCTGGAGGAGGAAGGCGCTCCCGGCACCGTGGTCTTCCACTGCTACTCCGGCGACGCGGAGATGGCCAAGATCTGTGCCGAGCGCGGCTATCTGATGTCCTTCGCCGGAAACGTCACCTTCAAGAACGCGCAGCCTCTGCGCGACGCGCTCGCCGTCGCCCCGCTCGACCTCGTCCTGGTCGAGACGGACGCGCCCTTCCTCACGCCCGCGCCCTACCGCGGACGGCCCAACGCCCCGTATCTGATCCCGTACACGCTGCGGGCGATGGCCGAGGTGAAGGGTGTCGGCGAGGACACCCTCGCCGAGGCGGTCGCGGCGAATACGGCACGCGCGTTCGGCTACTGACCGCCCCGGCCCCCGGAGGCGAAACCCGGAGTCACCCGCACCCGTTGGGTCACCGTGCGCAGTCACACGGTTTGGGAGAGTGACGATCCCTTCGATACAGTCCCGGGCCCGATCACCGGAACCGGGTGCACTCCCTCAGCCACAGCTGCGGGTGCCCCGACCCAGCGGCAGCTGGGGGAGGGAGCGTCGTGAGCAGATCTCAGGGCAGCCACCGCGCCGTCCGCGGCGCCCGGCGGAGCCGTGCCGAGGAGACGCGGCAGGGCAACCGCCCGTACGAGCCGGGGGACACGTCGCGCACCAACCGCCCGTACGAGCCGGGGGACACATCGCGCCCCAACCGGGCGTACGAGCCGGGGGAGTTGCCGCGGACCAACCGCCCGTACGAGCCCGGGGAGCCACCGCGGTTCAACCGCGGCTACGAACCCGGCCGGGTCCCGCGCCAGTACCCGGTCGCCCCGGCGCCCCCCGTACCGCCCGCCGCCCGCCGTGCTCCCTCAGCCCCGCCCCCGTCCCCGGCGCCCCCGCACCCGCCCGCCGCTCCCGTTCCGCCCGCGTCTCCGCCCACTGCTCCCGTGCCTCCTGCCGGGGGCCGGGCCGCCGCCCGTCGCGCCGCCCAGCACCGCCGGGCCGCCGAACGGCCCGACGCCCTGCGCCGGCTCGTCCCGCAGGCCCTCGTCGTGGCCTTCCTCGCGGGCGGCACCACGGCCTTCGTCGCGCACGACAAGTCGGTCCGCCTGACCGTGGACGGCACCGACCGCACCCTCCACACCTTCGCCGACGACGTCCAGGAACTGCTGGAGGACGAGGGCGTGGAGGTCGGCCCGCACGATCTGGTCTCGCCCGCCCCCGAGGAGGCGCTCACCACAGGCGACGAGGTCGTCGTCCGCTACGGACGCCCCGTCACCCTCACCCTCGACGGCACCGACCGCCGCGTCTGGACGACCGAGGGCACCGTCGAGAGCGCGCTGCACCAGATCGGCGTGCGCGCCGAGGGCGCCGACCTCTCCGCCTCCCGCAGCTCCTCCATCTCCCGCCGCGGGCTCGACCTCAAGGTCTGGACCGAGCGGACGGTGACCGTCCTCGCCGACGGCCGAGCGCACGCACTCCGGACGAACGCGGCCACCGTCCGGGAGGCCGTCGAGCAGGCGGGCATCGTGCTGCGGGGCCAGGACACCACGTCCGTCGCGCAGGACAGCTTCCCGTACGACGGCCAGACGATCTCGGTCCTGCGGATCACCGGGACGAAGGAGGTGCGCGAGGAGCCGGTCCGCTTCCGTACGGTCAGTTACCTCGACTCCTCCCTCACCCAGGGCACCGAGGTCGTCGTCCAGCAGGGGCGGCCGGGAGCCCGGCGCGTCACCTACGCGCTGCGCACCGTCAACGGCGTCCGGCAGAAGCCGCGCAAGCTGCGCTCCGAGGTGGTGCGGCGGCCCCGCACCCAGGTCGTCCACGTCGGCACCAAGCCGCTGCCGCGCTCGGTCCGCGGCGCGGACGGCCTGAACTGGTCGGCCATGGCGCGGTGCGAGTCGGGCGGACGGCCCAGCGCGGTGGACGCCTCCGGCACGTACGGCGGGCTCTACCAGTTCGACACCCCCACCTGGCAGGGGCTCGGCGGCCGCGGCCGGCCGCAGGACGCACCGGCCGCCGAGCAGACCTACCGGGCCAAGAAGCTGTACGTCCAAAGGGGGGCGAGTCCGTGGCCGCACTGCGGCCGTAAGCTTCACCAGTGAGCACCAGCCCCCTCCACGACGAGCACGGCCCCCTGCTGGGCCCCACCGACATCCGCGAACTGGCCGCCGCCCTCGGCGTACGCCCGACCAAGCAGCGCGGCCAGAACTTCGTCATCGACGCCAACACGGTCCGCCGGATCGTGCGCACCGCGGACGTACGGCCGGTCGACGTGGTCGTCGAGATCGGCCCAGGACTGGGCTCGCTGACCCTGGCCCTGCTGGAGGCCGCGGACCGGGTGACGGCCGTCGAGATCGACGACGTGCTCGCCGCCGCGCTGCCCGCCACCGTCGCGGCCCGGCTGCCGGACCGCGCCGACCGCTTCGCCCTGGTGCACTCCGACGCGCTGCACGTCACCGAGCTGCCCGGGCCGGCGCCGACCGCCCTGGTGGCCAACCTGCCCTACAACGTGGCCGTTCCCGTCCTGCTGCACATGCTGGCGACCTTCCCGACCATCGAGCGGACCCTCGTCATGGTCCAGGCGGAGGTGGCCGACCGGCTCGCGGCGCCGCCCGGTTCGAAGGTGTACGGCGTGCCGTCGGTCAAGGCCGCCTGGTACGCGGAGGTGAAGCGCGCCGGGTCCATCGGGCGCAACGTCTTCTGGCCCGCGCCCAACGTCGACTCCGGACTCGTCTCCCTCGTCCGGCGGGCGGAACCGCTGAAGACCGGCGTCACGCGCAACGAGGTGTTCGCCGTCGTCGACGCCGCGTTCGCCCAGCGGCGCAAGACCCTGCGCGCGGCGCTCGCCGGCTGGGCGGGCTCGGCGGCGAGGGCCGAGGCCGCGCTGGTGGCTGCCGGGATCTCGCCGCAGGCGCGCGGGGAGTCGCTCACCGTCGAGGAGTTCGCCCGCATCGCGGAGAAGAAGGGAGCCGCGCTGTGACGCGGTCCGTCACCGTCAGCGTCCCCGCCAAGGTCAATGTGCAGCTCGCGGTGGGCGGGGTTCGGCCCGACGGCTTCCACGACCTGGCCAACGTCTTCCTCGCCGTCGGTCTCCACGACCGCGTCACCGCGACCCCGTCCGACACCCTGCGGATCACGGTCGAGGGCCCGGACGCGGACCAGGTCCCGGCGGACCGTACGAACCTGGCCGCGCGCGCCGCGGAACTCCTCGGCGCCCGCTACGGCATCGCCCCCGACGTGCACCTCCACATCGCCAAGCGGATCCCCGTCGCCGGCGGCATGGCGGGCGGCAGCGCGGACGGCGCGGGCGCGCTCGTGGCGTGCGACGCGCTGTGGGGGACGGGCGCCTCGCGCGAGGAACTGCTCGCCCTCTGTGCCGAGTTGGGCAGCGACGTGCCGTTCAGCCTGGTCGGCGGGGCGGCGCTGGGACGGGGGCGGGGAGAGGTCCTCACACCGCTGGAGGCCGGCGGGACGTTCCACTGGGTCTTCGCCGTGGCGGACGGCGGACTGTCCACCCCCGCGGTCTACCGGGAGTGCGACCGGCTGCGGGAGGCGGCGTACGCGGAGCGGGCCGGGGCGGGCGCCTCGGGCGGCGCGAGCACCGAGCACGTACCGGACCCGGAGCCGTCCCCTGCGCTGCTCGACGCGCTCGCCGAAGGGGACGTCGTGGCGCTGGCGTCCGCCGTGACGGCCGCGGGAGGAACGAGCAACGACCTCCAGGCGGCGGCGGTTTCGCTGCGGCCTTCGCTCACCGGGACGCTGGAGGCGGGCGCGAAGGCGGGCGCGCTGGCGTCGATCGTCTCCGGCTCGGGCCCGACCTGCGCGTTCCTCGCCCAGGACGGCGCGGCGGCCGCGGCCCTCGCCGAAGCGCTCCTCGCCTCCGGCACCTGCCGCACCGCGATCCCGGCCCCGAGCCCGGCCCCCGGGGCGACGATCGTGTGACGGACCCGGCCTGTCCTGATGAGGACGTGCGGGGTGTCCGCCGACGGAGCCTCGGTGGAGGGCGCGGCGTCAACACCCGTACAGGCGGGCCCAGTTCAGGGCCTGCGTCCCCGGGCGACCCTCGGCCCGGGCTGCCCACCCCGCCGTGAGGGTGCCCGGGCCGCGGCACCGGACCGGCACCATGGTTCCGCCGCGCACCGTCCAACCTTTCACCTTGCAATGGCCTGAACTGCCTTACCGGCAGGCCGACTCGGACGAACACGAGAACAGCCCCGGTACCGTCGGCACCGAGGTCCGATCATGGACGCTCGGCCGGACCACCCTGCGAGCCGTCCAGGTGAAGGGGTGGCCCGGCTTAGGTATGCCGTTGTGCAGCGCAACCCTGACCCAACAACGGTCGCCATGGGTTGAGTGAGACGGCTTTCAGAGGGCCCAGGACTCCTCTGGATCGTCCAGCCACGCCCGCTGCCCCTTCGGCGTCACCGTGAGACCAAACCGATCGTGCTCGGGCCCTGGGAACTCGCCTTCGACGGCAACCACTACACCGATGCCGCTGCCTCCTACACGCTCGCCGCATCAGCGAGCAGGGAAGCAAAGTCATTCGATCTGTGGGCCTGTGCGCTCGTCCGACACGCATATGTCGAAGTGCACGAGCGACGGCACAACGAGGCCGTAAGCATCCTGTCTGCCGCGGCGAGACTCGCCAAGCACGGAGACAGCACACTGTCCACCCGTCACTGGGTAGCCTCGGTACAGGCAGAAGCACACGCCGGCCTCGGCGATCTGAGTGCGTGCGAACGCGCCTTGGACGAAGCTGACAAAGTGCAGGACCTCACCGGACCGGGGAGCAACGGAGGATGGCTGCGCTTCGACGGATCGCGGCTGGCCGAGGAGCGAGGAGCCCGCTACGTGCAGCTCGGGCGCCTCGACCTCGCTGAGAAAACGCTCACGAGCGCCCTGGAACATCGTGCTCTTGCTGAGGGGCAGTCGTATCGACGCCGGGGGGCTGTCCTGACGGACCTCGCAGCGATCGGCGCAAAGCGGCAGGACCCTGAACAAGTCCTCACCTTCGGCAGGGAGGCTCTGCAACTCGCCAGAGAGTCATCCTCTGGCTACGTCGCCCGTAGACTCCGGAACCTACGAGCCGACTTCGGCCCCTTGGTCCGCGACGGCCGTGTGGCAGAGCTGGGAGCCGAGATCGGCGCATTGAGCACGGCGCGACGAGAGGGGTAGGCATGGAGCAGGCCGAGGGCGCACAGGTGTTCCGGGAAACCTGGATCGCCGGAGTGAAGAAACACTTCCCGGGCGAGCCCAAGCCCAGCTATGTGACGCCCTGGGAAGACACGCCAGAGTGGGAACGTCAGGCAGCGGGCGCCGTCCACGAACAAATTCGCCAGTTCCTCGAAGTGAGCAACAGCCACGCCACGCGGCTGACGCGCGAGCAAAAGGGCCGTTTCGTCGCGACCTGCTGGACAGCGCAGATGTACAAGCACTTCGAAGACCCCAAGCCCGGCTACGTGGCCGACTGGCCTGAACTCCCGGACTGGCAGAAGGAAACCGACTCGGACATCTTCGAGGCCATCGAGAAGTCTCTGAGCTGAACACTGCCCGACGTGCGCCTTCCTGGCCCGGGGACGCATCGGCGGCCGCGGCCCTCGCCGATGCCCACCGTGCCTCGGGCACCTGCCGCACCGCGATCCCGGCCCCGAGCCCTGCCCAGGCGGCCATGGTCGTGTGACGGATCTGGCTTCGTCCTGCCGAGGACGGGCCGAGCGCGGGGACGGCACGCGTGCCGGAGCGCGGGCACGTAGCTTCAACTACTTTCCGGACGTAACCCGTTCAAGGCGCGCCGTCCTCGGGGCTGTCCGCTCACGGGCGGGCCGGATGCGTACGGCCTAGGTACGCGTACCTACACCCGCCCGCCGGGAATTGAGTACCGCCGCCGTGACGGCGCGGTGCCCGCCCCGGGCACGTTGGCCGCATGAAGACCAGCGCCACCGACCTCGCCGCCGCGACTCCCGCGCACCGCGACCGGTACATCGACCTCCTGCGGGCGGCCTCCCTCGGCACCGTCGTGCTCGGGCACTGGCTGATGGCCGCCGTCACCACGGATGGGGACGGCCGTGCGCAGGTGGGCAACCTGCTCGCCGTCGAACCGTCGCTCCAGCCGGTCACCTGGCTGCTCCAGGTCATGCCGGTGTTCTTCTTCGTCGGCGGCTTCTCGCACGCGCTGTCCTACCGCTCCCTGCGCAGGCGCGCCGCCGACGGGGGAGGGGCCGGGCTCTACCCCGCCTTCCTCCGCGCCCGGCTGCAGCGGCTGCTGCGCCCCACCATGGTCTTCATCGCCGTGTGGGCGGCGGGTGCCCTCGCCGTACAACTCCTCGGCGGGGACGGCCCGCTGACCGATGTCGCCGCGCGGCTCGTCGCCCAGCCGCTGTGGTTCATCGGGATCTATCTCGCCATGGTGGCGTTCACCCCGCCGCTGCTGCGCCTGCACGAGCGGTGGGGCTGGGGCGCGTTCGGGGCGCTCGCGGGGGCGGCCGCGGCCGTGGACGGGCTGCGGTTCGCCTTCGGTGTGCCGTACGTGGAGTTCCTCAACTTCGCGTTCGTCTGGCTCGCCGTTCACCAGCTCGGCTTCCTCCGCGCCGACGGGCGGCTCTCCGCGGCGGGGCTGCGCGTACCCGCGACCCTGGCTTCGGTCGGTCTCGCGGGGGCGTCGGCGCTGGTGGCGTTCGGCCCCTATCCGCTCAGCATGGTGGGGATGCCGGGGGAGAAGGTCAGCAACATGGCGCCGCCCACGCTCGCCCTGCTCTGCCACGGCTTGTGGCTGACCGGAGCGGTCGAGATGCTGCGCGCCCCGGCCGCACGCCTGCTCGCCCGCCCCCGCGTCTGGCGGGGCGTGGTCGTCGCGAACGGTGTGGCGATGACCGCGTTCCTCTGGCACCTCACCGCGATGCTCGGGGTCTACGGGCTGCTGCTCGCGCTCGATCTGTCCCTCCCGGGGCCCGCGACGCCCGTCTGGTGGGCGCTCGCCCCGGTCCGTATCGCCGCCGCGGCAGCCCTCACGGCGCTGCTGGTCGCCGCGTTCCGCCGCTTCGAACGCCCTGCAGCCGCGCGGCCGCGGACCGTACCCGCCCCGGGCGCCGGTACGGCGGCCCGCCGCGCGACGGGCCCGGCTGCCGCGGTGGGCGTCACGCTGTGCCTCTTCGGTGTCCTGGGCCTGTCGATGGTCGGCTTCGGGGGGCTGCTCGACGGACGGACGGCGCTGCTGATCGCGGTCCACATCACGGCTCCCGCCGCGGTCGCCATGGCCGTACTCGGCTGGGTGCTCGTGGAGACCGCGGGCCGCCGGACACCGGGCGCCTGACACCGCCACCGGCCCCCGCCCCACCGGCACACGGCTCCGCCCCAACGGCACACGGCTCCGCCCACCGCCACCGGCCCTCGCCCCACCGGCACACGGCTCCGCCCCACCTGCGCCGGCTCCCCCCACCGGCACACGCACACCGCCGCACCGGCCCGTGACCGCCCGGCCCGGCGGGCGCGGACCGGGGCGCCTCCCGCGGCGACTACCCTGGAGGGTCGATCACCGCAGCGCCGGCACAGGCGCAGGAGCAGGAGTGAAATGGCCGTCAATCTGGTCAATGTCGAGGCCGTCGGCAAGGTGTACGGCACGCGGGCCCTCCTCGACGGCGTCTCGCTCGGCGTCAGCGAGGGCGACCGGATCGGCGTCGTCGGTCGCAACGGCGACGGCAAGACGACCCTCATCCGCATCCTCGCCAAGCTGGAGACCCCCGACACCGGCCGGGTCACGCACTCCGGAGGGCTGCGGCTGGGCGTGCTCACCCAGCACGACTCGCTCGACCCCGCCGCCACCATCCGCCACGAGGTGATCGGCGACATGGCCGACCACGAGTGGGCGGGGAACGCACGGATCCGCGACATCCTCACCGGGCTCTTCGGCGGCCTCGACCTGCCCGGTTTCGCCGACGGCCTGGACACGGTCATCGGCCCGCTGTCCGGTGGCGAGCGCCGCCGTATCGCGCTGGCGCAGCTGCTGATCGCCGAGCAGGACCTCATCGTGCTCGACGAGCCCACCAACCACCTCGACGTCGAGGGGATCGCCTGGCTCGCCGCCCACCTGCGGGCGCGGCGCTCGGCTCTGGTCGTCGTCACCCACGACCGCTGGTTCCTCGACCAGGTCTGCACCCGCATGTGGGACGTGCAGCGCGGCGCGATCCACGAGTACGAGGGCGGCTACTCCGACTACGTCTTCGCGCGGGCCGAGCGGGAGCGCATCGCCGCCACCGAGGAGGCCAAGCGGCAGAACCTGGTGCGCAAGGAGCTGGCCTGGCTGCGGCGCGGCGCCCCGGCCCGTACGAGCAAGCCGCGGTTCCGTATCGAGGCGGCCAACGAGCTGATCGCGGACGTCCCGCCGCCGCGGGACAGCGCGGAGCTGATGCGCTTCGCGGGCACACGCCTCGGCAAGACGGTCTTCGACCTGGAGGACGTGACCGTCCAGGCCGGGCCCAAGGTCCTGCTGCGGCACCTGACATGGCAGCTGGGGCCGGGCGACCGCATCGGCCTCGTCGGCGTCAACGGGGCGGGCAAGACCTCGCTGCTGCGGGCCATGACGGAAGCGGCGCGCACGGAGGGCGAGACCCAGCCGGAGGCGGGCCGGGTCGTCGTGGGCAGGACCGTACGGCTGGCCTATCTGTCGCAGGAGGTGGCCGAACTGCCGCCGGAGCGGCGGGTGCTGGAGGCCGTCGAGGACGTGCGGCAGCGCGTCGACCTCGGCAAGGGCCGGGAGATGTCCGCCTCCCAGCTCTGCGAGAAGTTCGGCTTCGGCAAGGAGAAGCAGTGGACGCCGGTCGGCGACCTCTCCGGCGGTGAGCGGCGGCGGCTGCAGATCCTGCGCCTGCTGATGGACGAGCCCAACGTCCTCTTCCTCGACGAGCCGACGAACGACCTCGACATCGAGACCCTCACCCAGCTCGAGGACGTCCTCGACGGCTGGCCGGGCTCGCTCGTCGTCATCAGTCACGACCGGTACTTCATCGAGCGCACCACCGACCGGGTGTTCGCGCTGCTCGGTGACCACCGGCTGCGGATGCTGCCGCGCGGTGTGGACGAGTACCTGGAGCGCCGCCACCGCATGGAGGAGGAGTCCGCGGCCCGGGTCCTCGCGGAGGCGGCACCCGAGCAGCAGCAGAAGCCGCAGAAGTCGGCAGCCGACCAGCGCGCCGCGCAGAAGGAGCTCCAGCGCATCGAGCGCCGGCTGGACCGCATCGGCGGCCAGGAGGCGGGCCTGCACGACCGGATCGCCGAGAACGCGACCGACTTCGAGCGGGTGGCGAAGCTGGACGCGGAGCTGCGCGAGCTGGCGGCGGAGCGGGAGGAGCTGGAGATGCGCTGGCTGGAGCTCGCCGACGAGGTCTGAGCCCGCCCGGAGCCCGTCCGCGTCAACTCCCGGTGCGCGGGGGGCCGTTGGGGCATCGGGGCACGAGCCGCGCGAGGAGCGTGCCCCGGGCTGTGCAACGGAGGCGTCACGGACCGGTCTCGACTGTCCGCCGGGGCCGCTCCTGGGCCCTCCGGTCGTCAGTGCCGGGTGATACAAAGAACTCCCGCTCGAGTGCCGTTGCATTGCGGGAGAGCATGCCCGGTTCGCTCCATCCCGGCGGGACTCGACGCCCCCGGGAGCGCGGGGGAGGCCGGTCGGGCCATGCACCCCGCGCGAAGAGGACCGCTGATGTCACAGCCGCCCCAGCCGCCGAACCAGCCGCCGCAGGGCGGGTTCGGTGCGCCTCAGGACCCTGCCTACGGATATCCGCAGCAGCCGCCGCAGGGCCGGCCCGCGTACGGCTATCCGCAGACACCTCCGCCTGCCGGCCAGCCGCCGCAGGCGCCGCCGCCCCCCGGCCAGCCGCCGCAGACCCCGCCCGCCCCGGGCCAGCCGCCGCAGACCCCTCCGCCCGCGTACGGGTACCCGGGTCAGCAACAGCCCGGCCCGCAGCCGCAGTACGGGCAGCCCCCGGGCCAGCCGCCGTACGGCCAGGGCCCGTACGGCCAGCAGCAGTACGGCATGTATCCGCCGCAGGCCCCGTACCCGGGCGCCACCCCGCCCGGAGGCGGCCGGTCCAAGCAGCGCGTGGTGCTCATCGTGGGCGCGGCCGTCGCGGCCCTGCTGCTGATCGTGGGCGGCGTCTGGTTCGTCACGAGCGGCGACGACGGCGACACGAAGGACGAGGCCAAGAACTCCTCGGGCGGCAGCGGCTCCGGCGGTGACAGCGGCGGCTCGGGCGGCGGCGGCACGGGCGAGGCCATCGACGCCGAGATGATCACCACGATCCCGCGGCCCAAGGTCAGCGACCAGGTGACGGCCGAGGGCCTGTGGGTGACCGACTCCGTCTTCGCCAAGGGCGACGTGGACAAGATCGTCGGCTACGACGCCGGCGGCGGCAAGAAGAAGTGGACGATCCCGCTCGACGGCTCGATCTGCTGGGCCTCGCGCCAGACGACGGAGGACGGCAGGACCGCCGTGCTCTTCCAGGGCGCCAAGGCCACCAAGGACAAGCCGCACCAGGGCTGCACCGAGGTCGCGGCCATCGACATCAACTCGGGCAAGAAGCTCTGGCAGAAGAACGTCTCCGACGGTGACGAGCGCGTCCGCTTCGACGAGGTGACCGTCGGCGGCGGCACCGTCGCGGCGGGCGGCACCGGAGGCGGCGCCGCCTGGAAGCTCGAAGGCGGCAAGCAGCTCTGGAAGCCCACGGCCAACGACGAGTGCCAGGACGACGGTTACGCCGGCGGCGACAAGCTCGTTGCCGTGCGCCGCTGCGGCGACTACTCCAAGCCGACGCTCGAGGTCCAGACGCTCAACCCGGCCAGCGGCGCTCCGAAGTCCGTCTTCAAGGTCCCCGGCGGCATCGAGTACGTGCACATCGCCTCGACCGACCCGCTCGTCGTCGCCGTCGACGCCAGCGACGACACCGGAAGCGGTGTCTCGGACTTCCTCGCCGTCGACGACAGCAAGAAGGCGGGCAAGCTGCGCGGAAAGATCGCCACGCAGCAGGGCCAGTACACCCCCGAGTGCGGCTCGACCGACGTCGAGGACTGCAAGCTGCTCGCCGTCACCCAGGACACGCTCTACCTGCCCACCAAGGAGCACCAGGGCCAGGCGGAGTACGGGCGGACCAACGAGATCGTCGCGTTCAGCCTCGACGGCGGCAAGTCCAAGGGCAAGGCCGACGCGGGGGAGGAGCGCGTGATGGTGCCGCTGCGCACGGACGGCAGCAAGATCATCGCGTACAAGTACCCGACCTACGACAAGGGCGGCCAGATCGTCAGCATCGACGCCAAGTCGCTCGAGCAGAGCGTGCTGATGAAGAACGACAACTCCACGGCACGCACCGAGAGCACGTTCCGGCCCGAGTTCAACATGGACGTGGTGTACCGGAACAACAAGCTCTACATGGGCCAGCACTACGTCACCGACCGCGCGCCGCTGGCGGGCGAGAAGGAGTACCTGGCGATCGTCTTCGGCGCCGAGTAGCAGGCACCGGCGCCCGGCCGCGCCCGCCCGCGCGCGGTGCGGGGGCCGGGCCCGACTGCTCCGCCGCAACCGCACCGGTACCGCACCAGGCCCGGCACGCACCCCGCGTGCCGGGCCTGGTGCATGAACTGGGCGCGCATAGCGGGGAATTTCCGCCTACGTCGAGGCTCCTCGCCGGTATCGGGCACACGACGCGGAGCGAGCGTGTAGCTTCCGGTGAACACGAGGCCCGGGGCGTCGGGGGATTGGGGAAGCCGATGGGCGTACGGCTCATGGTCGTCGACGACCACCGTCTTCTTGCCGAGGCGCTGGCGTCCGCGCTCAAACTGCGCGGGCACCGCGTTCTCGCCGCGACGGCGCCGTGCTCCGGAGCGGCCGAACTCGTCGTCAGCCGGGCGCCCGAGGTGTGCCTGCTCGGCACGGCGTCCCCGGCACAGCCCGGGGCGTTCGACCCTGTCGTGCGCATCAAGCGCGAGCGGCCGCAGGTCGCCGTGGTGGTGCTCGGGCCGGTGCCCAGCCCGCGCGGGATCGCCGCCGCCTTCGCCGCCGGGGCGTCGGGCTATGTACGCCACGACGAGCGGATCGAGGGCGTCGAACGGGCCATGATGAAGGCCAGGGCCGGGGACGCCGCCGTCGCCCCCCAGCTGCTGCAGGGCGCGTTCGCCGAACTGCTCAACCCCGCGGCCCAGCCGGACGACGAGGCAGCCCGGCTGCTGCAGATGCTGACGCCGCGTGAGGCCGAGGTGCTCGTACGGGTCGCGGAGGGCGAGGACACCCGTCTCATCGCGGCCGGGATGGGGATCGCGCCGAGCACGGCGCGGACGCATGTGCAGCGCGTGCTGATGAAGCTGGGCGTCGGATCGCGGCTGGAGGCGGCGGCGCTGGCGGCCCGCACCGGTCTGCTGGACCGGGCCCACACCGCGAGCCCGGCCGCTGTCCCCGGGGTGCCGGGGGCCCGCACGGGACACGGGGACGCCCACGGGTGACCGTACGGCGCTGCCTGTTCGTACGGCGCGGATGACCGTGCGGGCTCCCGTACGCGTACGGCGCCCCGTGCCCGTACGGTCATCCGCGAGCCGGGGTGCGTCAGCCCTGCGGCTGCCGCCCTCCGGTCCCTGAGCCGCCTTCTCCTGAGCCGCCTTCTCCTGGACCGGCTGCCCCTGGGCCGCCCGCGTCGGGGCCGCCCGGCTCGGGCAGGTCGGGGCTTGCTGCCGGGTGCGCCGGTGTGACGGGCCGGAGCCTCAGCCACACCAGGAAGACCAGCCCGAGTGCGAGCATGGCCAGCCCGGTCCAGAGGTTGATGTTGATGCCCTGTGCCTTGTCGATGTCCGCGTCGGAAGCGGTGATCCCGGCGATGGTGATGACGATCCCGTAGATCACGAACAGTCCGCCGATGATGCGCCGGACGTCGAAGAGCCGGGCCGCCGTCGCCGACCTCTCCTCGAGCTCCTCGACCTCTCGTTGGTAGCTGTACTCGTCGGTCATGCTGCTCTCCGGTCGGTTCGTGGGCGGGAGTTCAGAGGGAGAACGGGATGTAGCACAGGGCAGCCAGGATGATCGCGCCCCAGCCGAGCAGCGCCGGCCTGCGGTACCACGCCTCGTCGCCGCGGGCGGGCGGCTCGGCCATCCCGGGCGAGGTGGTGCCGTACACCAGGCCCGCCAGCGACTCCACGGGCTTCGGCTTGGTGAACAGCGATACGGCGACCATCACCACGCCGCCCACCACGAACGCCACGATCGCCGAGACGAAGTTGGCGCCCTGGTCGCTGGGGATGGAGATGACGCCCTCCTTGTAGAACCAGAAGTAATTGATCATCGCGGCGACCGTGCCGGTGAGGAGGCCCCAGAAACCGGCGGCGGAGGTGGCCCGCTTCCAGAACATGCCGATGATGAAGACGCAGAACAGCGGGACGTTGAAGAAGGAGAACAGCGTCTGCAGGTAGTTCATGATGTTGCTGAACGTCGAGGCGATGAAGGCGGTCCCCATGCCGCCGAGCACGCCGATCGCCGTCACGATGCGGCCCACCAGCAGATAGTGCGTGTCCTCGCGGCCCGTTCTGATGTACCGGGACCAGATGTCGTTGGTGAACACGGCGTTGAAGGCCGAGACGTTCGCCGCCATGCCCGCCATGAACGCCGCCAGCAGGCCGGTGATGGCGACGCCCAGCACGCCGTTCGGCAGCAGGTCGCGCATGAGCACCGGCACCGCGTCGTTGTACTCCAGGCCGCTGCCCTCCTTCCCGATGGACGGCTCCATCACCAGCGCGACCAGACCGGGGACGACCACGATGAGCGGGATGAAGATCTTGGGGAAGGCAGCGATGAGCGGGGTGCGCTGGGCGGCCGAGAGGTTCTTGGCGGACAGCGCGCGCTGCACCTCGGCGAAGTTGGTCGTCCAGTAGCCGAAGCTCAGGCAGAAGCCGAGGCCCAGCACGATGGTCAGCCAGTTGGCGCCGAGCGGGTTGTCCGAGCCGATGCCCGTACCGCCCCAGGCGGAGACGAAGTCGTCGCCCATCGACGAGGTCAGCGAGTCCTTGAGCCCGCCGAAACCGCCGACGCGCGCCAGTCCGACGACGGTGAGCGGGATCAGCGCGGCGAGGATGACGAAGAACTGCAGCACCTCGTTGTAGATCGCCGAGGAGAGACCGCCCAGGGTGATGTAGACGAGGACGAAGAGCCCGGAGACGACGATGGCCACCCACTGCGGCCAGCCGAGCAGCGCCTCGATGACGATCGCCATCGCGTAGAGGTTGACGCCCGCGATGAGGACGGACGCCACGGAGAAGATGATCGAGCTGAGCAGGTGCGAGGGCGGCCCGTAGCGGTGGAGCAGGAACTCGGGGACGGACCGGACCTTGGAGCCGTAGTAGAAGGGCATCATCACCAGGCCGAGGAAGACCATGGCGGGGATGGCGCCCACCCAGTACCAGTGCACGGTGTAGACGCCGTACTGGGCGCCGTTCGCGGCCATGCCCAGGATCTCCAGGGCGCCCAGGTTGGCCGCGATGAAGGCCAGCCCGGTGATCCAGGCGGGGAGCGACCGTCCGGAGAGGAAGAAGTCGAGACTGGTCTTCACACTGCGCCGGGCCGCGAGGCCGACGCCGAGCACGACGGCGAAATAGAGGATCAGGATGGCGTAGTCGAGTGCGTTGGTGGGGAGTCGGAGTCGTTCTGCTGCCAGATGGTGCATGGATCACTCTCTCCGGGTCCGGGGCGCATTCCGCAGATTGGCCGCAGCACCGACATAACGCCCCCGAACGTGGTCCTTTTGGGGGCAGTTGTCCAGGAGGCGACGCGTTGTTGACGGCCCTGTTGAGTTGTGGTTTGTTGTGTTCGTTTCTGTTTGCGGGATGATGGTAGTGGCGAGGAGCGCCAAGGTGAAGAAGACATCGACCCGTCTCGCGGACGGGCGCGAACTGCTCTACTACGACCTCTCCGACGACGCCGCGCGGGACGCGCGGGACGAGCGCCCGCTCCCCCCTGTGCGCACCGCATCCGAGATCCGCGCCGACCGCCTCCTGGGCGAATCGGTGATCGTCGCCTCGCACCGCCAGGACCGCACCTACCACCCGCCGCCCGACGCCTGCCCGCTCTGCCCCTCCCGCGGCGGCCGGCGCACCGAGATCCCCGCCGACGACTACGACGTGGTGGTCTTCGAGAACCGCTTCCCCTCGCTGACCGGCGACGCCGGCCGCTGCGAGGTGGTCTGCTTCACCTCCGACCACGACGCCTCGTTCGCCGATCTGACCGGGGAACAGGCCGGGCTCGTCCTCGACGCGCTGACCGACCGCACCGCCGAACTGGCCCAGCACCCGGGCGTGGAGCAGGTGTTCTGCTTCGAGAACCGGGGCGAGGAGATCGGCGTCACGCTCGGCCACCCGCACGGCCAGATCTACGCCTATCCCTTCGTCACGCCGCGCACCGCGAGCATGCTGCGCACGACCGCCGAGCACGCGGCGCACACCGGCGGGCGCAACCTCTTCGACGACGTCCTCGCCGAGGAGCGCGCCGACGGGCGGCGCGTGGTGCTGGCCGGTGAGCACTGGACGGCGTTCGTCCCGTACGCCGCCCGGTGGCCGTACGAGGTGCACCTCTACCCGAACCGCCGCGTCCCGGACCTGGTCGCGCTCGACGACGCGGCGCGCACAGAGTTCCCACAGCTCTATCTGGAACTGTTGAGGCGCTTCGACCGGATCTTCGACGGAACGGATGAGGGGAGGGACGGCGCGGCGCAGTCGCCCACGCCGTACATCTCGGGCTGGCACCAGGCGCCGCTGAGCGCCGCGAACCGCGGCGACTTCGCGCTGCACCTCGAGCTTTTCACCATTCGCCGCACTTCCGGCAAGCTGAAGTTTCTTGCGGGTTCCGAATCCGGCATGAATGTGTTCATCAACGATGTGCCGCCGGAGGCCGCGGCCGAGCGACTGCGAGAGGTAGCGAGCGAGTGAGCAACCAGCAGAAGAAGTACCTGGTCACCGGCGGTGCGGGCTATGTCGGCAGTGTCGTCGCCGCGCATCTGCTCGAGGCCGGGCACGCGGTGACCGTGCTCGACGACCTCTCCACGGGCCACCGCGAAGGGGTTCCGGCGGGGGCCGAGTTCATCGAGGGGCGCATCCAGGACGCGGCCAAGTGGCTGGACCGCTCCTACGACGGCGTGCTGCACTTCGCCGCTTTCTCGCAGGTCGGCGAGTCCGTCGTGAACCCCGAGAAGTACTGGCGGAACAACGTCGGCGGCACCACCGAGCTGCTGGCCGCCATGCGCGCGGCCGAGGTGCGCACCCTGGTCTTCTCCTCCACCGCCGCCACCTACGGCGAGCCGGACGAGGTCCCGATCACCGAGGACGCCGTCACCGCGCCCACCAACCCGTACGGCGCCTCCAAGCTCGCCGTCGACCACATGATCGGCGGCGAGTGCGCGGCCCACGGCCTGGCCGCCGTGTCCTTGCGGTACTTCAACGTCGCCGGGGCGTACGCGTCGGGCGACGGCACCACGTACGGCGAGCGGCACGACCCCGAGTCCCACCTCATCCCGCTCGTCCTGCAGGTCGCCCAGGGCCGGCGCGAGGCGATCTCCGTCTTCGGGGACGACTACCCGACCCCCGACGGCACCTGCATCCGCGACTACATCCATGTGGCCGACCTCGCCGAAGCACACCTCCTCGCCCTGGCCGCCGCGGAATCCGGCGAGCACCTGATCTGCAACCTCGGCAACGGCAACGGCTTCTCCGTCCGCGAGGTCGTCGAGACCGTCCGCACGGTCACCGGCCACCCGGTCCCCGAGGTCACGGCACCGCGCCGCGGCGGCGACCCGGCCGTGCTCGTCGCCTCCGCCGAGCGGGCCCGTACGCGTCTGGGCTGGCGGCCGAGCCGCGCCGACCTCGCCGGGATCGTCGCCGACGCGTGGGCCTTCGCGCAGGAACGGGACGCGCGGGCGTGACGGACCGGGGCGCCGGGCAGGCGGACGGGGACGTGCCGGACCGGATCGTCGGGCCGGCGGACGGAGCCGTGGCGTTCGCTGACGGGGCCGACGGTGTCGCGGCGGCGTTCCGGGCGCTGTACGGCTCGCGGCCCGACGGCGTGTGGGCGGCGCCGGGCCGGGTCAACCTGATCGGCGAACACACCGACTACAACGACGGGTTCGTGATGCCGCTGGCCCTGCCGCACACCGCGCTCGCCGCCGTGGCCCGCCGCACCGACGGCCTCCTGCGGCTGCACTCGGCGGACGTGCCGGGCGGTGTCGTCGAACTGCGCCCGGAGGCGCTGGAGCCGGGCGGAACCGGCGGCGGGGCCGGGGGCTGGGCCGCGTATCCGGCCGGTGTGGTGCGGGCGTTGCTCGACGCGGGGCACGCGGTGACGGGAGCCGACGTCCACATCGCGTCCACCGTCCCGGCCGGCGCCGGCCTGTCGTCCTCGGCGGCCCTGGAGATCGTCACCGCACTGGCCTGCAACGACCTGTTCGGTCTCGGCGTACCGCGGTGGCAGCTCGCCCGGCTGGGCCGGCGCGCGGAGAACGTGTACGTCGGCGTGCCCTGCGGGATCATGGACCAGACCGCGTCGGCCTGCTGCACCGAGGGCCACGCGCTGCACCTGGACACCCGCGATCTCGCCCAGCGCCAAGTCCCGTTCGACCTCGCGGCCGAGGGGCTGCGCCTTCTGGTCGTGGACACCCGCGTCCAGCACGAACTCGGCGAAGGCGCCTACGCACGCCGGCGCGCGGCGTGCGAGGAAGGCGCGCGTGCGCTTGGCGTGCCCGCCCTGCGCGACATCACGCCGGAGGGACTGGACGAGGCACTCGCCGCCCTCGGCGACCCGGTCGTACGCCGCCGCGTCCGGCACGTGGTGACCGAGAACGCCCGCGTGGAGCAGGTGCTCGGACTCCTGGACCGCGGGGAGACCCCTGCCATCGGCCCGGTGCTGACCGCCGGACACACCTCTCTGCGTGACGACTTCGAGGTCTCCTGCGCCGAACTCGACCTGGTGGTCGCGTCGGCGAACGCGTCCGGTGCGCTCGGGGCCCGGATGACGGGCGGCGGTTTCGGCGGCTCGGCGATCGTGCTGGTCGAGGAGGCCGCGGCGGACGCGGTCGCCCGGGCAGTGACGGACGCCTTCGCCTCGGCGGGCCACCGGGCGCCGCGACTCTTCACCGCGGTGCCCTCCGCGGGGGCCCGCAGACTGGCCTGAATCCGCGCGTCCGGTGGGGCCGGAGGGGCCGTCAAGTGGTCAACTACTGGCGTTCTTTGTCGACTTGTGTCCCCTAATGACGCATGTGGTACGGCCTGGACGACCTGGGCAAACACTTTTCCCAATCCGCTTCCCCCGCACGGGTGCAGCCGTACGCTGATGCACAGCACCGGTGGGGGCCGGTGCCGATTCAGGGGGCGAGACAGTCGGGTACGGCGCCCCGAGCGGAATGCGACATGGCACGGCGGCGGCCGTGCACGCGTGTGTCCTTTTCTGTTCAGGCGCCGTACCCCAACTGCCCATTCCCCGACACTTGGGGGGTCGTTTCGTGACACGTATCCGGGTCCTGGTGGTGGATGACCACCGCATCTTCGCTGAATCGCTGGCAGCCGCGCTCGCGGCCGAGCCGGATGTCGACGTGGCGGCCGCAGGGAGCGCGCCCGCGGCGATGCGCTCCCTGGAGCGCGCGGCGACCGAGGGCCGCCGCTTCGACGTCCTGCTGGCCGACGCCGACCTGGGAGGACACGACGCCGTGGTCACCGGTTCCGGCACCGCGGCAGCCGCCGCGGCCGCCGCGGGGCCCGGGCAGCCCGCGGTGAACGGCGCCGGAGACGGCATCTCCCTGGTGACCAGGGCCCGTTCGGTCCAGCCCGGTGTGCGCACCGTCGTGCTCGCCGAGCGCGACGACCCGCGCCGCGCGGCCGCCGCCCTCCAGGCGGGGGCCTCCGGCTGGGTCGCCAAGGACTGCTCGCTGTCCCGGCTCCTGGTGGTGCTGCGCGGGGTGCTGCGCGACGAGACGCATCTGCCGCCGGCCCTGCTGACCGGCGTCCTGCGGGAGTTGACGGCGGCCCGCAAGCACCGCACCGAGAGCGAGCAGCTCGTGGAGTCGCTGACCCCGCGCGAACGCGAGGTCCTGTGCTGCATGGTGGCCGGCCTGGGCCGCAAGGCCGTCGCCGAGCGGCTCTACCTCTCCCCGCACACCGTCCGTACCCATATGCAGAACGTGCTGGGGAAGCTCGGCGTGCACTCCACGCTCGCCGCGGTCGCGCTGGCACGCCGAGCGGGTGTGGGCCCCGCGGACCTAGCCGGGGACGTTGTCGAAAGGGGCGGTCAGCTGGCGTAGCAATCCGGCGAGTTCGGCACGCTGGCCGCGCGACAGCTCGGCCAGGATGGCCCGCTCCTGCTCGAGCAGGCCGGCCAGGGCCTGGTCCGCCCGGTCGCGGCCCTCGGTGGTGAGCCGGACGAGGACACCGCGGCGGTCACTGGGATCGGGCAGCCGCTCGACGAGGCCCTTCTTGGCGAGCCGGTCGATGCGGTTGGTCATCGTCCCGGAGGTGACCAGGGTCTGGGTCAGCAACTGCCCCGGCGAGAGCTGGTACGGGTCCCCGGCCCTCCGCAGTGACGTCAGGACGTCGAACTCCCAGGACTCCAGCCCGTGCTCGGTGAAAGCGAGCCGCCGTGCCCGGTCCAGATGCCGCGCGAGCCGGCTGACGCGACTGAGCACCTCAAGGGGCTCCACGTCGAGGTCAGGGCGCTCCCGGCGCCACGCAGCGACCAGCCGATCGACCTCGTCCTCCATGGCGATCAGTGTAGTAGGTCTGTCGACGTGAAGTCTCTTGACGTCAAGAGACATTCCCGTCAACGTAGGGGGGATCGTCGGCTCGAGGAAGCAATTCCGCTTCCCGCTGTACCAGCAAGGGGAACCATCCATGCCCGCTCCCACATGGGACCCGCAGCAGTATCTGCGCCATTCCGGACATCGCACCCGCCCCTTCCTTGACCTCCTCGCCCGGATACCCGAGCTCCCCGCCGGGGACGCTCCGTCCGGCGCCACCGGCGCCACCGGCGCCGCCCCGGGCGCCGCACCGGAGGGCCGAGGGCGCCCGCTCCGGATCGCCGACCTCGGCTGCGGCCCCGGCAACGTCACCGCCCTGCTCGCCGACCGCTGGCCCGACGCCCGGATCACCGGGTTCGACAACTCGCCCGAGATGCTCGCCGAGGCCGAGGCGGTCGCAGGGCCGACCCCGGGCGGCGGCAGCCTCGACTTCCGCTACGCCGACGCCGCCGGATGGACCCCCGACGCGACCTACGACCTGATCGTCTCCAACGCCGCGCTCCAGTGGGTGCCCCGCCACGCGGAGTCCTTCGCGGCCTGGATCGACGCCCTCGCGCCCGGCGGCATCTTCGCCTTCCAGGTCCCCGGCAACTTCGTCTCCCCCAGTCACGCCCTGCTCGGCGAGTTGTGCGACACCCCGCAGTGGCGCGAGCGGCTGGGCAGCCAGGGGCGGCGGTTCGTCCACATTCTGGAACCGTGGGAGTACCTGACCCGGCTCACCGACCTCGGCTGCGAGGCCGACGCCTGGGAGACCACCTACATCCAGCTTCTGCAGGGCGAGGACCCCGTCCTCGACTGGGTCAAGGGGACCGCGCTGCGGCCCGTCCTCACCGCTCTCGCCGGGGACGAGCCGGCCGTCGAGGAGTTCCTCGGCCAGTACCGCGACCTGCTGCGCAAGGCGTACCCGCCTGGCCCGCACGGCACGGTCTTCCCGTTCCGGAGGATCTTCGCCGTCGCGCGGAAGTACGGGGACGGCCCCGGGCCGGTGGGGGAGCACTGATGCTGAGCGCCATCGATCATGTGCAGTTGGCCGCCCCGGCGGGGAGCGAGGAGCGCTTAAGGCCCTACTACACCGGCGCGCTCGGCATGAGCGAACTCGAGAAACCGCCGGTGCTCGCCGCGCGCGGCGGCTGCTGGTTCGCCCGCGGAGCCGTTCAGCTCCACATCGGCATCGAGGGGGACTTCCGCCCGGCGAGGAAGGCCCGTCCGGGGATCCGGGTCAGCGGGATCGACACCCTCGCCGCCCGCATCACGGCCGCGGGAGCCGTGGTCACCTGGGATACGAACCTGCCCGGGCACCGTCGCTTCTTCTCCGAGGACCCGGTCGGCAACCGCCTGGAGTTCCTGGAGCCGGTCCCCGTCCCGGAGCCGGTCACCGGACCGGCGGCGGAGCCGGAACCGGTCCGCGGGGGTCCCGCCGCATAGGCGGGCCCGGCCTGGGGTCCTAGTTCCGGCGGTGACCTATCAGCCGGGGCTTGGGCTCCAGGCCGTCCAGGCCGTGCCAGGCCAGATTCACCAGATGCGCCGCGACTTCCGCCTTCTTCGGCTTCCGTACGTCCAGCCACCACTGGCCGGTCAGCGCCACCATCCCCACCAGCGCCTGCGCGTACAGCGGCGCCAGCTTGGGATCAAAGCCCCGGGCTTTGAACTCCAGACCCAGAATGTCCTCGACCTGCGTGGCGATGTCACTGATCAGCGACGCGAAGGTGCCCGTCGACTGCGCGACGGGGGAGTCCCGCACCAGGATGCGGAACCCGTCCGTGTACGACTCGATGTAGTCCAGCAGCGCGAACGCCGCCTGTTCCAGCAGCTCCCGCGGATGCCCCGCCGTGAGCGCCCCCTGCACTATCTCCAGCAGCCGGCGCATCTCGCGGTCGACGACCACCGCGTACAGCCCCTCCTTGCCGCCGAAGTGCTCGTACACCACCGGCTTCGAGACCCCGGCCTTGGCCGCGATCTCCTCCACCGACGTGCCTTCGAAGCCCTTCGCGGCGAACAGGGTCCTGCCGATGTCCAGCAGCTGCTCCCGGCGTTCCTTACCGCTCATCCGCACCCGGCGCTGCCGCCGGGTGCCGGACGAAGAGGACCGCGTCTTCTCGCTGCTGTTGTCGATCGCCACCCGTCAATCATGCCGCCTTCGCGGCATCGCTCTCATCCGAGATTCGCGGGGCGCGCTTGGCGTCGATCCGCGCCTGGTCCGGCCAGCGCACGTCGTACGCCCATCCCAGCCGCTCGAACCAGCGGATGATCCGGGCGCTGGAGTCGATCTGCCCGCGCATCACACCGTGCCGCGCGCAGGTCGGGTCGGCGTGGTGCAGGTTGTGCCAGGACTCGCCGCAGGAGAGCACGGCCAGCCACCACACATTGCCCGAGCGGTCACGCGACTTGAACGGACGCTTGCCGACCGCGTGGCAGATGGAGTTGATCGACCACGTGACGTGATGGAGCAGCGCCACCCGGACCAGCGAACCCCAGAAGAACGCCGTCACCGCGCCCTGCCACGACCAGGTCACCAGACCGCCGACCAGCGCAGGGAAGAGCAGCGAGAGCGTCGTCCAGAGCACGAACTGGCGTGAGACGTTCCGCACGGCGTCGTCCTTGATCAGGTCCGGCGCGTACTTGTGCTGCGGGGTCTGCTCCTCGTCGAACATCCAGCCGATGTGCGCCCACCACAGGCCCTTCATCAGCGCCGGCACCGTCTCACCGAAACGCCACGGCGAGTGCGGGTCGCCCTCGGCGTCCGAGAACTTGTGGTGCTTGCGGTGGTCGGCCACCCAGCGCACCAGCGGGCCCTCCACGGCCAGCGAACCGGCGATGGCCAGCGCGATCCGCAGGGGCCGCTTCGCCTTGAAGGAGCCATGGGTGAAATAGCGGTGGAAGCCGATCGTGATGCCGTGGCAGCCCAGGTAGTACATGAACACCATCAGGCCGAGGTCCAGCCAGCTCACCCCCCAGCCCCAGGCCAGCGGCACCGCCGCGATCAGTGCCACGAACGGGACGGTGATGAACAGCAGCAGGGCGATCTGCTCGATCGACCGCTTCTTGTCCCCGCCCAGGGTGGCGGCGGTAACCGGGGTGTCGTTCGCCTTGGGGGCGTCTTCGATCACATCGGGGCTTGTGGTCATACGGCGTCCCTCATCGGACTGGACTTGGCTACGGTTCCGTAACCTACGGCATCGTAAGTATGGCAGGGCTCGGAGCCCGGGCAAGAGGCTGTGGATAACGGCGTGGTGACCGCGACCTATCCTGGTGGCGTCGGACAGCGCGGTCCGCACCCCGCCCATCGTGCAATCCCCTGCAAGGAGCCGCACCCGTGAGCAGTGCCGACATCACCCCCGAGACCTCGGACAACGCAAGTCTGCGGGCCGACATCCGACGCCTTGGCGACCTGCTGGGCGAGACGCTCGTACGCCAGGAAGGACCCGAGCTCCTCGAGCTCGTCGAACGTGTCCGGGCTCTCACCCGTACGGACGGTGACGCCGCCGCCACCCTTCTCCGGGACACCGACCTGGACACGGCCGGCAAGCTCGTCCGCGCCTTCTCCACGTACTTCCATCTCGCGAACATCACCGAGCAGGTCCACCGCGGCAAGGAGCTGCGCGAGCGCCGGGCCGCCGAGGGCGGGCTCCTCTCCCGGACCGCAGACCGGCTCAAGGACGCCGACCCCGAGCACCTGCGCCGCACCGTGGAGCAGCTCGGCGTCCGCCCCGTCTTCACCGCCCACCCCACCGAAGCGGCCCGCCGCAGCGTCCTCAACAAGCTGCGCCGCATCGCGGCCCTCCTCGACACCGCCGTCGACGACGGCGACCGCCGCCGGGCCGACCTGCGCCTCGCCGAGAACATCGACCTCATCTGGCAGACCGACGAGCTGCGCGTCGCCCGGCCCGAGCCCGCCGACGAGGCCCGCAACGCCATCTACTACCTCGACGAGCTGCACCTCGGCGCCGTCGGAGACGTCCTGGAAGACCTCGCCGCCGAGCTCGAACGCGTCGGCATCGAGCTGCCGCCCGGCACCCGCCCCCTCACGTTCGGCACCTGGATCGGCGGCGACCGCGACGGCAACCCCAACGTCACCCCCCAGGTCACCTGGGACGTACTGATCCTCCAGCACGAGCACGGCATCACCGACGCCCTCGAGATGATCGACGGCCTCCGCGGACTGCTCTCCAACTCCATCCGCTACGCCGGTGCCACCGAGGAACTGCTCACCTCGCTCCGGACCGACCTGGAACAACTGCCCGAGATCAGCCCGCGCTACAAGCGCCTCAACGCCGAGGAGCCGTACCGCCTCAAGGCGACGTGCATCCGGCAGAAGCTCGTCAACACCCGTGAACGGCTCGCCAAGGGCACCGCCCACCAGCCCGGCCGCGACTACCTCGGCACCGCCGAGCTGCTCGCCGACCTGACCCTCATCCAGGATTCGCTGCGCGCCCACCGCGGCGGCCTCTTCGCCGACGGCCGCCTCGACCGCACCATCCGCACCCTGGCAGCGTTCGGCCTCCAGCTCGCGACCCTGGACGTCCGCGAGCACGCCGACGCCCACCACCACGCGCTCGGCCAGCTCTTCGACCGCCTCGGGGAGGAGTCCTGGCGGTACGCGGACATGCCGCGGGACTACCGCACCAAGCTCCTCGCCAAGGAACTGCGCTCCCGCCGCCCGCTGGCCCCCACGCCCGCGCCCCTCGACGCCGCCGGCGAGAAGACCCTCGGCGTCTTCGCCACCATCGGCAGGGCCATGCGGCGCTTCGGGCCCGAGGTCATCGAGTCCTACATCATCTCCATGTGCCAGGGCGCCGACGACGTCTTCGCCGCCGCAGTCCTCGCCCGCGAGGCCGGACTCATCGACCTCCACGCGGGCTGGGCCAAGATCGGCATCGTCCCGCTGCTGGAGACCACCGACGAGCTGCGCGCCGCCGACGTGATCCTCGACGAGATGCTGGCCGACCCCTCCTACCGGCGTCTGGTCGCCCTCCGCGGCGACGTCCAGGAGGTCATGCTCGGCTACTCCGACTCCTCCAAGTTCGGCGGCATCACCACCTCCCAGTGGGAGATCCACCGTGCCCAGCGCCGGCTGCGCGACGTCGCCCACCGCTACGGCGTACGGCTGCGGCTCTTCCACGGCCGCGGCGGCACCGTCGGCCGCGGAGGCGGCCCCACGCACGACGCGATCCTCGCCCAGCCGTACGGCACCCTCGAAGGCGAGATCAAGGTCACCGAGCAGGGCGAGGTCATCTCCGACAAGTACCTCGTACCGTCCCTCGCCCGGGAGAACCTCGAACTCACCGTCGCCGCCACCCTCCAGGCGTCCGCGCTGCACGTGGCGCCGCGGCAGACCGACGAGGCGCTGGCCCGCTGGGACGCGGCCATGGACACCGTCTCCGACGCCGCCCACACCGCGTACCGCCGGCTCGTCGAGGACCCCGACCTGCCCGCGTACTTCTTCGCCTCCACGCCCGTGGACCAGCTCGCCGAACTCCACCTCGGCTCCCGGCCCTCGCGACGGCCCGACTCCGGCGCCGGTCTCGACGGACTGCGCGCCATCCCGTGGGTCTTCGGCTGGACCCAGTCGCGGCAGATCGTGCCCGGCTGGTTCGGCGTCGGCTCGGGCCTCAAGGCCGCACGCGAGGCCGGACGCGGCTCCGTCATCGACGAGATGCACCAGCAGTGGCACTTCTTCCGCAACTTCCTGTCCAACGTCGAGATGACGCTGACCAAGACGGACCTGCGGATCGCCCGCCACTACGTCGACACCCTCGTGCCCGACGACCTCAAGCACGTCTTCGCCACCATCGAGGCGGAGCACGAACTCACCGTCCAGGAAGTGCTGCGGATCACCGGGGAGCGCGAACTCCTCGACCAGAACCCGGTGCTCCAGCAGACCTTCCGCGTCCGCGACGCCTACCTCGACCCCATCTCCTACCTCCAGGTCGCGCTGCTCGACCGGCAGAGGAAGGCCGCGGCCCGGGGCGAGGCGCCCGACCAGCTGCTCTCACGGGCCCTGCTGCTCACGGTCAACGGCGTCGCCGCGGGCCTGCGCAACACCGGCTGAAGCCCAGGAACCGCAGGACGGCCGCCCCGCGCCGGCACGGCGCGGGGCGGCCGTCGCAGGGGTTGCGGTCAGCCGCGGCTGCGGGCCCTGCGGCGCAGCGCCAGCACACCGCCGGTGCCGAGGAGCAGCACCGCCGCCACCGACATGCCGGTGACCGAAGCGCCCGTCTCGGCCAGGTCGTCCCCGCCGCCGTTCGGCGACGGGGAAGGAGCCGGAGCGGCCGGCGCGGACGCCGACGGCTCGGACGACGGCCGCGGCGACGGCTTGTCGTCCGGCTTCCCGGACGGCTGTCCGCCCGGCCCGCCACCCGGCGCGGGGCTCTCGTCCCCGCAATCCGTCCAGAACACCTTGTGCTTGGCACGCCCGTGCTCGCCGTCGAACGTCCAGACCAGCTTGTAGTGTCCGTCCGGCAGCGTCAGGTCGGAACTGCGGCCGTGCCCCTCGCCGTCCAGGGTCAGCGAACCCGACCTGGCCTCCGTGCCCTTGGTGCCGGTCGGCGGCATCCCGACGATCTTCCAGTCCACCTTCTGACCGCCGTCGAAGCCGAACGCGTCGAGGTAGAAGGTGCAGACGTGCGGTTCATTGCGGCGGAGTTCCTCGCCGGTGCCCGCATCGTGAATCTTCACGGTCCCGTTGTCACCGGGGGGTGTCGCGTACGCGGGTGAGGCGCCGAGCAGCAGGGAAGCCGCCAGGGCCACCGTCGCGGCACACGCGGAGGAGGAGGTGCGCATGGGCATACCAACTTCTTGCCGGAAGGAGTTGGGGGCGGCGGCTCAGCATCCAGCCACCACTCACCGCTGGTCAAGAAGCGCGACGTCCCGTCCGTGCCCTGGTGTCCCAGCTGTCCCGTAGGTCCTGGTCACGATCCGGCCACCGCGACTCAGCCAACCGGCCGGCCACGACGGGCGTGGACCACCCGACAACCATCGCCACGGTCACAACAGCACAAACGTCACGCCCAGTTGAACCACACCCAGCAGACCCACCACCCACGCCGTACGCCGCATCCGCAGACCACCCGCGAGGACCAGCGCCGACAGCAGCAACGCACCCGCGAACGGCACCCAGGCGTACAGGATCCCCGCCCAGCCCGTCCGCACGACCTCGTCCGTGCCCGGCTTCACCGCGACCAGCAGACGCTCACCCGTCTTGTGCGTCACGGACTTGTCGATGGACACCTTCGGCCGCTCGGTACCCCCGCCGCCCGCCGGAGCGAACGATCCCGTGCACGTCTCCGCGTCGCACCGGGCTATCGTCACCGTGCCCCGCTCGCGGCCCTTCGTCAGCATCACGTGCTGCGCCGTGTTCCACGACGACCACACACCGGCCGTCATCAGCAGCAGCACCACGCCGATCAACAGCACATTCCTGCCCACCAGGAGCAAGCCATAGGCGCTCTCACCGGCACGGCGGACAGGACTCCGTCGAATGCGCATGGTTCTCGCCATGGCCGCGATCCTTGGCCATCCGGAAGGCCCGGGTCAACCTTCCGCATACGCCTTGGGATGGGCTGTCCCGTTAGGAGTTATACGTGCCCTGCGCTCGTTCGAGACCGTCCACGATCAACGTCTCCACCGCGTCCGCGGCCCGGTCCACGAAGTAGTCCAGCTCCTTGCGCTCGACCGAGGAGAAATCCTTCAGAACGAATGCCGCCACATCCATACGGCCCGGCGGACGGCCGATACCGAAGCGCACCCGGTGATAGTCGGGACCCATCGCCTTCGTCATCGACTTCAGCCCGTTGTGCCCGTTGTCGCCGCCACCCTTCTTCAGGCGCAGCACCCCGTAATCGATATCCAACTCGTCATGAATCGCAACGATGTTGCCCAGCGGGATCTTGTAGAAGTCGCGCAGCGCATTGACCGGACCGCCCGACAGATTCATGTACGACATGGGCTTCGCGATCACCACACGGCGGCTCGACGGACCGGGCGCACCCAGCCGCCCCTCGACCACCTGCGCACGCGACTTATGGCTCTTGAACCGGCCCCCCATGCGGTCCGCGATCAGATCCGCCACCATGAAACCGACGTTGTGACGGTTCGCCGCATACTCCGGACCCGGGTTGCCCAGACCCACGATCAGCCACGGGCTGTCCACATCGCTCATCTGCGTCTCTCCTCGACGGACCGGCCACAACGCCCGGACCGCCGCCCCGCACGCACGGCGCGGAGCAGCGGTCGGACGGCCATCTCTTCTTCGGACAGCGGCCCCCGGAACACCCCGGAAGCCTCGCCCGGATCAGTCCTCGGAGGGAGCCTCGGCGGCAGCCGGAGCCTCGGCCTCCTCGGCCTCCTCTTCCTCGGTCGGCTCCTCGGCCTGCGCCGCCACGACCTGGAGGACGACCGCGTCCTCCTCGACGGCAAGCGAGGTGCCCTTCGGCAGGGAGATGTCCTTCGCGAGGATGGAGGCACCGGCCTCCAGGCCCTCGATGGACACGGAGACGCCCTCGGGGATGTGGGTGGCCTCGGCCTCCACCGGCAGCGCGTTCAGCACGTGCTCGAGCAGGTTGCCGCCCGGCGCCAGGTCACCCTCCGTGTGGATCGGGACCTCGACGTTGACCTTCTCGCCGCGCTTCACCAGCAGCAGGTCGACGTGCTCGACGAAACCCTTCAGCGGGTCGCGCTGCACGGCCTTCGGGATCACGAGCTCCTTGCGGCCGTCCAGGTCCAGGCCGATGAGCACGTTCGGGGTCTTCAGCGCGAGAAACAGGTCGTGACCCGGCAGCGTCACGTGGATCGGGTCGTCGCCGTGACCGTAGACGACAGCGGGAACCTTGTTCTCACGGCGGATACGGCGGGCAGCGCCCTTGCCGAACTCCTTGCGGGCCTCACTGGGGATCTTGACCTCAGCCATGCTGCACTCCTCGTAGAAAGCAGATATACGACGGCCGTCACCCGGCCCACGACAGACCTGCTACGAAGAGCGCGCCGATTACGGAGCGCCGCACGTCATGCGTACGGCCTCCCTCGCCGAGCAACTCAAGGAGTCTACCCGGCGGGGAGGCCGCCTCAGAAATCGATCACCAACATCCGGCGCGGACGCGGACAATCACCTACTGACCGTTACGCGATGCTCACGCCTGCTCGTCGAAAAGGCTCGTCACCGAACCGTCCTCGAAGACCTCACGCACCGCACGCGCGATCGTCGGCGCCATCGACAGCACCGAGATCTTGTCGAGCTCCTGCTCACCCGGCGTCGGCAACGTGTTCGTGAAGATGAACTCGCTCACCTTCGAGTTCTTCAACCGGTCCCCGGCCGGACCCGACAGCACACCGTGCGTCGCCGCCACGATCACGTCCTCGGCACCGTTGGCGAACAACGCGTCCGCGGCGGCGCAGATCGTGCCACCCGTGTCGATCATGTCGTCGACCAGGACACACACCCGGCCCTCCACGTCACCGACCACCTCGTGCACCGTCACCTGATTCGCGACGTCCTTGTCCCGCCGCTTGTGCACGATCGCCAGCGGCGCCGCCAGCCGGTCGCACCAGCGGTCCGCCACCCGCACGCGGCCCGCGTCCGGAGAGACGACCGTCAGCTTGTCCCTGTCGACGCGCGAACCGACATAATCCGCCAGCAGCGGCAGCGCGAAGAGATGGTCCACCGGACCGTCGAAGAAGCCCTGGATCTGGTCCGTGTGCAGATCGACCGTAAGAATCCGGTCCGCGCCCGCCGACTTCAACAGATCCGCGATCAGCCGCGCCGAAATCGGCTCACGGCCACGGTGCTTCTTGTCCTGCCGGGCATACCCGAAGAACGGCAGGATCACCGTGATGCTCCGCGCGGAAGCCCGCTTCAGAGCATCGATCATGATGAGCTGTTCCATGATCCATTTATTGATGGGAGCCGTGTGGCTCTGCATCAGGAAACAGTCCGCGCCACGCGCCGACTCCTGGAAACGGACATAGATCTCGCCGTTCGCGAAGTCGAACACCTTCGTCGGGACCAGGCCGACACCGAGCTGATGCGCGACCTCCTCGGCCAGCTCGGGGTGGGCGCGGCCGGAGAAGAGCATCAGCTTCTTCTCGCCGGTCGTCTTGATCCCGGTCACAGCACAGTCTCCTTGCACGCTGAATTGGGTGGGGGATTGTAGGACGCACCCGACTCTTTCACGGTACGCCCCGTACGGATACGCCCGCCTACGGCCGACGCCCTCCTCATGACTCGCCTCGCGGCTCGCCTCGTCACCGGCTGCCTCACCGCCGCATCACTCGCCGTCCGGCGTCTCCCGCGCCGACGCCTCACGAGCAGCCTCCGCCGCCTGGGCGGCCGCACTCCCGGGCCGCTTGCGCGCGACCCAGCCCTCGATGTTCCGCTGCTGGCCACGCGCGACCGCCAGCGAACCCGGGGGCACATCCCTGGTGATGACCGAACCGGCCGCCGTGTACGCGCCGTCCCCGACCGTCACCGGCGCCACGAACATGTTGTCCGAACCGGTCCGGCAGTGGGAACCGATCGTCGAGTGGTGCTTCGCCACACCGTCGTAGTTCACGAACACACTCGCCGCACCGATGTTGGTGTGATCACCGATCGTCGCATCACCCACATACGACAGATGCGGCACCTTCGTGCCCTCACCGATGTCCGCGTTCTTCATCTCCACATACGTACCGGCCTTGGAACGCCGGCCCAGCTTCGTGCCCGGCCGCAGATACGCGTACGGCCCCGCGCTCGCCCCCGCGCCCACCTCCGCGCCCTCCGCCACCGTGAAACTCACCCGCGCGCCCTCACCGACCACCGTGTCCGTCAGCGTGCAGTTCGGACCCACCTCGGCGCCCGACGCCAGATGCGTCGCACCGTGCAACTGCGTCCCCGGATGCACCAGCGTGTCCTGCTCGAACGTCACCGACACATCCACCCACGTCGTCGCCGGATCCACCACGGTCACGCCGCCCAGCATCGCCGCGTCCAGCAGACGCGCGTTCAGCAGCCGCCGCGCCTCCGCGAGCTGCACACGGTTGTTGATACCCAGGATCTCCCGGTGATCGGCCGCCACCGCCGCGCCCACCCGGTGCCCCGACTCCCGCAGAATGCCGAGCACATCGGTCAGGTACTCCTCACCCTGACTGTTGTCCGTCCGCACCTTGCCCAGCGCATCCGCGAGCAGCCGCCCGTCGAACGCGAACACCCCCGAATTGATCTCGGCGATCGCCCGCTGCGCCTCGGTGGCGTCCTTGTGCTCGACGATCGCGGTGACGGCGCCGCCGTCCGGATCGCGCACGATGCGGCCGTAGCCGGTGGAGTCCGGGACGACGGCGGTCAGCACGGTGACGGCGTTGCCGTCGGCACTGTGGACCGCGGACAGCCGGCGCAGCGTCTCGCCGGTGAGCAGCGGGGTGTCGCCGCAGACGACGACCACGGTCCCGTCGAGGGGCCCCGCGTCATCGGACTTCGCCAGCTCCTCCAGCGCCATGCGCACGGCGTGACCGGTGCCGTTCTGCTCGTGCTGCACGGCGGTGCGCACGTCCGGGTCGATCGCGGAGAGATGGGCGGTGACCTGCTCGCGGGCGTGCCCGACCACCACGACGAGTTCCTCGGGGCCGAGCTCGCGCGCGGCGGAGACGACATGGCCGACGAGGGACCGGCCGCAGATGCTGTGCAGGACCTTGGGGGTCGCCGACTTCATACGGGTGCCTTCACCCGCTGCGAGGACGACGACGGCTGCCGGGCGGTTGGCGCTCACGGGTGTGCCCTTCGGCTTCGGGTGGTGGACACTCGCAGGATACCGGGGTGTTTTGCACCGGAAACGAGGCGGGTCCTGACCGCACGGTCAGGACCCGGATATTCGAACCTTAGGCTCCGCTGCCAGGACTCGAACCTGGAATGATGGGACCAAAACCCACAGTGTTGCCAATTACACCACAGCGGATAGCAAGTTAGGCCAAAACGGACAACCGCCTAGATCGTCGAGTTGGCCCCCACCACTATGCCGTACCACCAGCCCTCGATGCGACGGTACAGGTCGGCACTGTCCAGGACGCGCACTCTGAGGCAGCCGTGATAGCCCTCGCCCACGTTCTTCCGCGTGGTCTTCGGATTGTGCTTCTTCAGTGTCGTTTTGAGGAATTTACTCACGGGCGCGCCGGTGGCGTCGGCCCAGTGATTCAGGGCTGCTTCGGTGTCGGCGGATTCGTGGATCATCAAGCTGAACCGCAGGCGTTCGGAGGCGATGCCCAAGAGCCGGAGCCAGGCGAGATAGAGCCTGATCATGTCGGCGTCGCTGTTCACGAAGATGACGCGCTCGCTCGGTTGGTGAGGCTTGCACTTGGCCCCCTCCGACCAGTACAGCCCCACGCCTACGAGGAAGAGCTCCCGGTCTGTCAGGCGGCCGATGTCGCGGGCCGCCCCGAGCTTCGTCTGCTGGCGCTCCACGTTCCGCTCGCGCCGGTGCCGGGTCCAGCGCGCCTCCGCAACGGCGCGGGCGTGCTCCGTGCGCCGCGCCGGACAGTCCGGCTTCGGGAGGTCCCTCACCCACAGCGAGACCGAGCTCTTGGACACCCCCAGCTCGGCCACGATCTCGTCGTACGTCTTGCCCTCGCCGCGCAGTTCGCGGGCGCGTTGCCGCATCTCGGGTTTCGCTTGAACCATGCGTCCATGCTTTGGGGGCGGACGCCCGAATGTCCCGAAAACTTGGGTGGTTCATCAGTTCGAGTGGGGAAGGTGCATGCGCCTGCGGGCGGCGCTGTGCCCGGCCTCTTGTTCGAGGCCGGGCACAGCGCGGCGGGCGACGGCTAGAGCAGGCCGTCCCACATCTGCTCGAGGAGCACCGCCCACCAGGTCTCCGGGGTGGACAGGGCGGCCGGGTCGAGAGAGGCGAGCTGAGCCTGGAAGTCGACGGTCCAGCGGCCCGCCTGCTCCGGGGTCAGCCCGTAGCGCAGGCGCCACATGCGGCCCAGGAGTGCCAGGCAGCGCACGAACTCCGGCAGGCCGGAGTTGACGAACTGCGGTGTCACAGCCTGGCCGCCAGGGCCTGCCTCGACGGGTACCGCGACGATGTTCGCCGTGCCGTACTGGACGCAGAGCTGGCGTCCGAAGTCGTTGCCCATCACGAGGTACGAGCCCGCGTCCGGTGCGGGCTGCACCCCGCGCTCCGCGGCCAGTTCAGCCAGCGTGGGAACGGGGCGGCCCGGTTGGGCCTGCGCCCAGAAGAACGGGCCGATCTCCACCGGCAGGCCCGCCCACACCAGTGTCTGGGCGACCACCTCCGGCACGCCCTGGCGGGACACCGCCCGCTGGTCGAAGCGGAACAGGGCCTGAGGGGGGAAGGCCTGCGCCAGCTCGTGCGCCAGTCCCTGCGGGGGAACGGGCGGCGCGGGCTGCACCTGCTGCGGGTGCGGCAGCGGCACGCGGTTCGGCGCCGGACGTGCCGGACCGTCCGCGACCTGGTGCAGCTCGCCCTGGTGCTCGATCAGATGCCGTACGCCCTGCTGGCGGGTGGCGTGATCGCGACCGTACGGCGCCGTGTTGCTGATGCGGACCTGCGGCCAGGTCTCGCGGATCATGCGGGCGCAGTAGCCGCCCGGCAGGTCGCAGGACTCCAGCTCGGTGTGCAGTTCCAGGACCTGCTGCGGCGGTACGCCCAGGGCGCTCAGCTCGTGGAGGATCTGCCACTCCGGGTGGGGGGTGCCCGGTGCGGAGCGGCGGATGAGCTGCTGCTCGGAGCCGTCCTGGGCGCGGTAGCGCAGTACGGCCATGTAGCCGGGGCCGACCATGGGCGGCCCGGCGGGCGGCTGGGGGTAGCCGTAGGCGGCCGGTGCGCCGGGCTGTTGTGCGCCCGGGGGCATGCCGGGGGTTCCCGGGGGCTGCGCGCCGGGGGGCGGCATGCCGGGGCCGGGGGCTCCGGGGCCGGGCGGGGGCGGTGCGCCCGGGCCGCCGGCCAGCATCGTGGCGGCCGCGTGGACGCCGCCGGGTCCGGCCGGAGGCATGCCGGGCTTGCCCGGGGCGCCGGGTGCGCCGGGAGGCTGGGGTCCGGCAGGGCCGCCGGGGCCGGGTGTGCCGGGGAAGCCGGAGCCGGAGGAGTCGGCGAGCATCGTGGCGGCGGCGTGGACACCGCCGGGGCCGCTGGCGCCCGGGGTTCCGGGCGGGCCGGGTGGCGGGGGCGCGCCGGGGGTTCCGGGCGGGCCGGGGGGCGGAGGTGTGCCGGGTGCGCCGGGAGGTCCGGGTGTGCCGGGGAAGCCGGAGCCGGAGGAGTCGGCGAGCATCGTCGCCGCGGCATGGACACCGCCGGGTCCGCCGGGCCCGCCCGGTCCGGCGTCGCCCGGGTTGCGGGGGGCGCCGGGTGCGCCCGGAGTGCCGGGGCCGTCCGGGGCGGCTTCCGGCGGAAGGGCCGAGACGAGCTGGGTCGGGATGTAGCCGCCCGCCGGGGCGCCGGGTGCGCCGGGGCCGGAGGCCGGGGGTGCGCCCGCGCCGGGGGTGCCGGGTGCGCCGGGGGGCGGGGGAGTGCCGGCGCCCGCGCGGTCCGGGTTGCGGGGGGCCTTGGCGGTCGCGGCGTCCGCGATGTCGCTCGCGCCCGGTCCCGGTGACGGCGGCATGCCGGGTGCGCCAGGTGCGTTGGGGCCCTGCGACCCGTACGGGCCCTGCGGTCCGTTCGGTCCGTTCGGCGGGAGGGGCGGCTGCGGCGGCGCTCCGGGCGCACCGGCCGCCGGGGCACCCGGTCCGGCGTGGCCCGGCCCGGCCTGCCCCGGGTCGTCGACGGCGGGCGCCACGGTCGTACGCGGCAACTGGCTGCCGCCCGACATCAGCTCGGTCTTGGCGTCAGCGGGTACGCCGGGCTGCGGGGTGTCCTCGTCGTCGACGACCAGCGGCGGTGCGAACACGGTCGCGGGGAGGTCGACGGAGCGGTCGTCGTCGTCACCGGCGGTGTTGGCGTCCGCCCAGGCCGTGCCGCCGGAGGGTGTGCCGGGACCGGGACCGGGACCGGGTGCGGAGGCGGGAGTTCCGGCCGTGGGCTCGTACGACGACGGTGCCGGACCGTCGCTCTGCGCGCCCGGTCCCGGCCAGGATGCCCCGGCCGCGGGTGCGCCGGAACCCGAACCGGGCGCCGAACCGGTCGGACCGGCCGGGGCCGCAGCACCGGCAGCCGGGGCCGCGGAACCTTCGGAACCGGCCGCACCCGTACCGCCCGGACCGCCTGAACTGGCAGGCCCCGTACCGCCCGTACCGGCAGGCTCCGGACGGCGCGTGGCGTCCGCGCCACCCGTTGCGCCCGGACCCGTGCGGGCCGAACCCGTCCCCGTCGTCGTCCCCGACGACCGCCGGTCCGGGATGCCGATCTGGTCCGCCGCCTCCTGCAGCCACTCCGGTGGCGTCAGCAGGAACGACGTGGCCTCCAGGTCGATCCGCTGGGGCGGCACGTCGGCCGCCGCCCCTGCGCCGTCGGCCGGTGCGCCGTACTCCTCCTCGTACCGGCGGATGATCTCGCCCACCGGGAGTCCGGGCCACAGCGTCGCCTCACCGCTGTCGCGGGCGATGACCAGCCTGGCCCGGCCGCCGTCCGTCGTGGGCCGGTCCGCGTGGTCCTCGGCCCACACGACGAAGCCGAGGTCGAACTCGCGGACCTGTACGTCGCGGTGCTGGTACGGCGGTACCTCGCCGTTGACCCAGCGCTCCGCGCGCTCCTGTGCCTGCGCGAAGGTCACCATCGCGCCTCACCCCTCCATCGGGACGGCGTACGCGAAGCCGCCGTCCACCATCAGGTTCGCCACGGTCTCCAGCTCCGGCGGGTTGCCCGCCAGGCGCTGCAGGAAGTCGTCGAAGTCGTCGCCGCACGGCAGCAGCAACTGCCCGGCGCGCTCCTGGACCGTGGTGCCGTCGCGGTCGCGTGCGTCGTCGTACGCGCAGAACCACACCGATCCGAGCGCCTGCCCCCGTACCTTCACCGCGAGGACGCCGCCCTGGACGAAGGCGATGCCCAGGAAGTCCTTGGTGAAGTGGTCGCGGAGGCACTTGTTGATGTAGACGAGGTCGTTGACGGCGGCCTCGTCGCGCACCGTGAAGAACGGCTGGTCGACCAGGAGTCCGAGTTCGGCGTCGAGGGCGACGCCGACCGGGGCGCAGCCGCCCGCCGCCTTGAGGAACGCGCGGTACGCGCCGGGGAGGCGGTAGCCGAGGTCCTCCTCGACGCCGAGGACCTGGTCCTCGGTGACCGCGAGGTCCCTGCTGGGCAGGCCGAAGTGGACGGGTCGGGTCTCCTGGAGGGGGCGGGTGCCGCGCTTGTTCTGGTCGACGGCGGCGGTCGCCAGGCCGCCGTGGTGCCGCAGGAGCGCCTTGACCTCGACGGGGACGAGTTCGACGCGGCGGGTGCCGGGGACGTGGTGCCATGTCCAGCCGTGCGGGGTGGCCACCGGGGGCAGGCTGGCCCACAGCTCGTGTCCGGCGGCGTGCAGGGCGGCGTTGGCGGACACGTAGTCGGTCAGGCGTAGTTCGTCGACGCCGAACCCCTCGGGGGGATCGGCGATTTCGGCCGCCGCGCGGGCATACGCGGAGAAGTCCGGCAGTCCGTGGTCGTCCACCCGTACGCCTCTGGGGTGGCGGGCGGCCCGGACCGGGTCCGGGAAGTTCACGACCTGCCCGGCGTAGGCCGAGTTCGGTGGCGCGGCGTGCCCGAGCCGACCTGTCGTCATGGCTGTTGCCCCCTGCTGCGTCCGGCTATTGGCGCACAGCCTATGCAATGGCGGCGCAAGGGGTCTCTTCCCGGTGGGACGCCGGGCAGGGGATGGCCCTGCCCTGGCACGCGGCGCGAAAGCCGTCAGTTGCGGCAGCCGTTAGTTGTCAGTCGTTAGTTGTCAGTCGTTAGTTGCCAGCCGTCAGCCGTCAGCCGTCAGCCGTCAGCCGCCGCCGTGAGCTTCTCGTGCTGCTCGGCGGCGACGCTCTCCTCGACGGGGGCGGCCTTCCCGGCCATGGGGATGGACAGATAGGTGGCGGTGTTCGCTCCGCTGCGGACGACGGTGACGACGACCTCCCCGCCGTTCTTCCCCTCTCCGCCGCCGTCCTCGCGCAGGGAGAAGGTGACGGACTCGTCCCCGGCGTCGGCCCCTTCGGCGTCGCCGACCGTGAACCGGGTCGTGCCGCCGCCGTTCCGGGTGCCCTTGAAGGAGTCGCAGGCGCCGGTCGCCTTCTCCAGTTCACCGAGCCACGCGCGCGCCTCGCCGTCCGCCCAGGAGGAGAGCTGCAGCGCCTGGAAGGTCCCGCTCCCGCCGAACGTCGCTTTGGCGAGCGTGGCGTTGACGCTCGCGGTCCGCCGGTGCGCGGGCTTCGACGCGATGGCGTCCGCGATGGCGCGGCACTCCTTGCGGTCGACCTCGGCGGGGTCCTCGGCGGTGATGCCGCCGGACTTGGTGCGCTCCACCTCGTAGCCGGAGATGTCGCCCTTGGTCAGGAGTGCGGATGTCAATTCCGCTTTCGTCAGGGCCCGTACGCCCTTGTCCTCTTCCGTATTGCTGTTCTGGGAATCGCCGGAGCCGGCGCCGTCCTTGCCCTTCCCGGCCGCCGACCGGTCGTCCGACGCGCTGTTCCCGCTGTCGCCGGTGCACGCCACCGCTGACAGCGCGAAGACCGGTACGGCGAGGAGACAGGCGAGAACGCGCCGTCCGCGGGCGGGTTCACGGCGGTCACGGGCACGGTGGGGCGGCCGGGTACGCATGTCCGGCACCTTCCCGCCTCGGGGTCCCGCCCGCAACCCCCCGGTAGGAGAACGGCGCGCTGGAGCGCGTCCGCGACTTCCCCATCTGCCAGCAGATTTGGCAGGCTGTCCCCGCAACTCGGGGGATTGCACGGGAGGGAAGAGCGCCACCATGAACGCCGCACCAGAGATCGACGCCGCTGACGCGTCCGGCGCAGCTGCGCAACGGCCGGGGGATCCCCGGCTGAGCTGGAGCGTCACGGATGGCGCCGGTGGCCCGCCCGTGCTCCGTCACCGCCGTGACGGAATCCTGCCGGCCGTGGCGGCCGCGCTGTCCGTGCGCGGAGCGACGCTCACGGCGACGGCCAGCAAGGGCGACCAGCCGCCTGCCCTGCATCCGCTCGTGCAGGACTTCCTCGACATGCTCGGCACCGACCGGCGGGAACGCCACACGGGCCGCTGCCCCGAGGCCGTCCTCCTCTCGCGTTTCCTCTCGGAGGCGGAGGGGGCGCGCAGCAAGCGCGCCTCGCGGAAGCCGCTCACGCAGAGCGAGGCGCGCAAGGCGCTGAAGCAGGCGAAGCTCACCGCGCGGCACATCCGTGAGGACGGCGATCCGCAGCACGGTGCGTACGCCCCGCCCTGCCGCTCGTGCTCGCCGCTGCTGGCCCACTTCGGTGTGCGCGCGGTCGATCCGGCCACGGCCGGGGGCTGATGTGCGCGCATTCGACCGGACCGCCGCCACGCGCTTCTCCGTCGCCGTCGACGCGGCGTTGCGCGAGGCGGGATGGCAGCCGGGCCGCTGGGACATCCGGCAGGCCGAGATCTGGGCGGACGCGCTCCGCGCCCACGTCTCGCCCGCGGGGCACGAGCACACCGTCTTCCCCGCGGCCGTCGAGGCGTGGGCGGAGTTCGGCGGACTGTACGTCTCGGGGGCGGGGCCGGGCCGGCACATCGCGCCCACGCCGCTGGTGGTGGACCCGATGCGGGGGCTGCACATGGCCCGCACGCTCGCCGATCTGGGGCGGGCGCTGGAGGCCGAGGTGTGTCCGCTGGGTGCGGAGACCGGGGGTGCGGGAGCGGTGCTGGCGATCGATGCCGAGGGCCGGGTCTACAGCCTCGACCACACCGGGGACTGGTTCCTGGGGCAGGACATCGACACGGCGCTCGCCACCCTGATCACGGGCACCCGCCCGGCCCGCCTCTCGACGGGCGGCTGACCGGCCCGGCCGCGTTCGTATCGGGCCCTGACCGGCCCGACCGCGTTCGTACGGGCCCTGACCGGACCGACCGCGTCCGTGCGGCCCCTGCGGACCGGCCGTGGTCGTACGAGCTGTGGCCGGACCGGCCGCCTCGTACAGGCCGTGGTGGGACCCGCCGGCGTCAGACCGGCCGCAGCGCGTCCGGCGCTCGGTCCGGGAGCACCGCCGAGACGCGGAAGCCACCCGCGTCCGTCGGCCCGGACACGAAGCCGCCGCCGAGAGCCGTGACCCGCTCCCGCATGCCGACCAGCCCGTTGCCGCCGCTGGGAAGGCGGGCGCCGGCCACGCCCTCGGCCGGGGGCCCGTTCTCCACCAGGACCGCCACCTCGGCCTCCCGGTGGGCGAGCCGGACCTGTGCCTTGGCGCCCGCGGCGTGCTTGTGGACGTTGGTGAGCGCTTCCTGGACGACGCGGTAGGCGGTCTGCTCGACCTGGGGGGTGTAGGTGCGCCGGTCGCCCTCGACCGACAGCTCGACCGTCATGCCCGCCGCCCGTGACTGCCCGATGAGGGCTTCCAGCTCGCCCAGCGAGGGCCCGTCCGTCTCCGGCGCGGCCGCGGGCACGGGCACGGCCGTCATCGTGAAACCGTCCGTGCCCGCGGTCCCGTCTCCGTCCACCTCGGTGCCCCCGTGCCCGGTGGCGAACTCCGCGAGCCGTGCCGGTACGGCGAGCCGGTCCTCGGTGCGCAGGACGCCGAGCATCTCGCGCAGCTCGTTGAGCGCCTGCCGCCCCATGTCCCCGACGAGAGCGGCGTTGCGCACGGCGCGCTCCGGGTCTTTCTGGGCCACGGCCTGCAGGGCGGCGGCGTGGACGACCATGAGCGATACGCGGTGGGCGACCACGTCGTGCATCTCCCGCGCGATCCGCGTGCGCTCCTCGTTGCGGGCCCACTCCGCGCGCTCCTCGGCGCGCTCGGCGAGGAGGGAGAGTTCGCGTTCGAGACCGTCGGCCCGTTCGCGCAGGCTCTCCACGAGGCGGCGGCGCGCGCCCACGTACAGGCCGAGCAGCAGGGACGGCGCGGCCAGGCCGATGGCCATGAGGGAGGAGACGAGGGTGGTGACCCAGAACGGCGGGCTGTAGCCGTCGCTCCGCATGTCCTGGTGGAAGCTGATGAAGGTGATCAGCAGGGTCCCGGCCATGGACATGCCGGCCAGGATGACGGTGATGCGGCGCGGTACGTCGGAAGCGGCGAGGGTGTAGAGGCCCACCACGCCGAGCAGGAAGCCCATTTCGGCCGGGGTCACCGCGATCGAGACCAGGACGACCGCTATCGGCCAGCGCCGCCGCAGGACGAGGGCCGATCCGGCCACCAGGCCGAGCGCCACCCCGGCGCCCACCGGCACGTCCGCCTCGCGCGCGAAGGGGACGCCCTCGACCGCGCACTCGATGGCGGAGGCGACGGCGAGGACGACGTCGAACACCATGCTGCGCCGTCTCGCCCACCACCACGGGCCGGTCGGCGCACCACGCGCCCCGGCCTCCTTGACTGCCCCCGTTGTGGTCATACCGACCAGCGTACGGGCGGCGCACGCGCATTTTCCGCCGGGTTTCCCCGCCTCTTGGCGCGGTCGCGTGCGGAGTGTCGCGTTATGCGGTATTCGCTCTGATCCAGAAAGATGTGCGCCGCAGAACACGCCATGACCACCATGACGGATAAAAGGGGCTTGAGGATGAGTGCGTCCGTGTCATCGCAGGGCTTCACGACGGTTCGGGGCCGCGAGCGGGGCTACCGGCCCGAGCAGGTCGACCGCATCGTGGGCGGGCTGTCGGCGTCCCGCGACGAGACCTGGGAGCGCGCGGCGCGCCTCACCGTCCTCGTCAAGGAGATGGAGGAAGAGGCCCGTCACCTGCGGGAGACGGCGGCGTCGATGCCGCCGCAGACGTACGAGGGGCTGGGCACGCGGGCCCAGGAGTTGCTGTCCCTGGCCGACTCCGAGGCGGTGGACCTGCGGGACGCGGCCGAAGCGGCGGCGCACGAGGTGCGCGAGGAGGCGGACGCGCTCGCCCGGGTCGTACGGGACGACGCGCGCGGTGCGGCGACGGCGGTACGGGGGGACGCGGACGCGTGGGCTGAGCGGTGCCGGGTCGTGGCCCAGCAGGTCGCCGACGAGATGCGGTCGACGGCGCGGCGCGATGCCAAGGAACTGCGCACGGACGCGGTCGCGGCCCTGAAGGAGATGCAGGCGCGGTGCGGTGATCTCCTCGCCGACCAGGAGAAGGAACAGGCGGCCCGCTGGGACGAGGCGGGGCGCGAACTGGCCGAGCAGGAGGCCGGGTTCGACGCCCGTGTCGAGGAGCTGGTGGAGCGGGCGGAGGCCGGGCTGGCGGCGGCGCAGCGGCGGTTCGCGGAGGTCGACCAGGCGGCGCGGTACGGGCAGGAGGCGGCGGAGGCCCAGGCCGCGGACCTGCTGGCGCGGGCGCGCTCCTGGGAGGAGCGGGTCGTGGAGGAGACCGAGGACGTGCTGCGGCAGCACGAGGAGCGGCGCGACGAGGTGCGCCGGCATCTGGAGCACGTCCGGGGGAGCCTGGCGGCGCTGTCGGCCCGCGTTCCGGAGGGGAACACCAAGGGCGGCAAGGCGAGTGGGGGAGAGGTGGCGGAGACCGGATCGGTGCCGGGGCAGTCGGCGAGCACGGAGGACTGAGGCGGCGGCCCCGCTGTCGGGAGGCGCCCCCCCCTGCTGCCCGTAGCCCGCTTCCCCTCGTGCCGGCACCGGCTTGCGCGGCCGGTGTTGACGGGCACGTCACGGCGATGCGGCCCGGTGGCGGGCGCGGCGCGGGCCGCGCCCGTCCGCGTCTACGCGCCCCCGCCCGCCTCCGCGCGCTCCGGGGCGGTGTCCGCGCCGTCCGGTCCGGACTCGCTGTCGGGCAGGACGGGGAAGCGGCGCGGGGCCAGCAGCAGGAGCACCAGGAAGGCGAGTGCCGCGGCGGCCGCCGCCCCCACGTACACGTGGTCGACGGCCGCGTCGACCGCCCGCCGCAGATAGTCCGCCGCGGTGTCCGAGAGCGTCCCGGGGTGCTCGAGGGCGTGCGAGACCGAGTCGAGGCTGTCCGGCAGGTCCCGCCGGATCGCGGCGGGCGCCTCCGCCAGGCGCCCGGCGAGGGTCGCGTTGGCGACCGCCCCGAACAGGGCCGCGCCCACGCTCTGCCCGATCTGCCGGTTGAACAGCACGGACGCCGTGGCCGTACCGCGCTCGGCCCACCCCACCGAGGACTGGACGCCGATGATCAGCGGGAGCTGGAAGATGCCGAGCGCGCCCCCGAGCAGCAGCATGATCAGCGCGGGCATCCACGGCTCGCCGGGGTACGGGAGCAGGGGGAAGGCCGCCAGGATCAGCGCGGCGAGGCCGATGCCGATCAGCGCGCTCTGCCGGAACCCGACGCGGTTGTAGACGTGGCTGCTCAGCGCGGCCGACACCGGCCAGCTCAGGGTCATGACGGAGAGTACGAACCCGGCGGCGATGGGGCCGAGTCCGAGGACGGACTGGGCGTAGGTCGGCAGGAAGACGGTCGGGGCGACCATGAGCAGGCCGAGCGCGCCGAGAGCGAGGTTGACGGCCGCGATCGTCCGGCGTTTCCACACCCAGCTCGGAATGATCGGCTCGGCCGTCCGGCGCTCGATGACGACGGTCGCCACGGCGCACAACGCCCCTGCCCCGAACAGCCCGAGCGAGGGCGCCGACAGCCAGGGCCAGGCCACGCCGCCCTGAACCAGCGCGGTCAGCAGCAGTCCGCCGCAGGCGAACACGGCCAGCGCCCCGGCCCAGTCGACGCGGGGCACGCGGCGGGGCCGCCCTCCCGCTCGCTCGTCCGAAGGCAGCGGGGGACGCGCCGGTACGGTCTCGCGGAGGTGACGCCGGATCAGCCACAGGGCGACGGCGCCGACCGGCAGGTTGATGAGGAAGATCCAGCGCCAGTGGGCGTACGCGACGAGCAGCCCGCCGACGGCCGGTCCGGCGACGGCCGACACGGCCCACACCGTGGACAGCTTGGCCTGGATCTTCGGCCGGTCCTTCAGCGGGTACAGGTCGGCGGCGATCGTCTGGACGGTCCCCTGGATCGCGCCTCCGCCCAGCCCTTGGACGACACGGAAGGCGATGAGGCCCCCCATGCTCCAGGCCCCCGCGCACAGCAGGGAGCCGAGGAGGAAGAGGACGATGCCGCAGACGAGGACGGGCTTGCGGCCGAAGGTGTCGGACAGCTTGCCGTAGACGGGGAGGCTGACGGTCACCGCGAGCAGATAGCCGGAGAAGAGCCAGGAGAAGACGGAGAAGCCGCCGAGGTCGCCGACGATCTGCGGGACGGCGGTCGACACGATCGTGCTGTCCAGCGCGGCCAGCGCCATACCGAGCATGAGGGCCGCGGCGACGGGACCCCGGCGGTCGGTGGGGACGGGGGCGGGGGCCGCCCCTGATGCCGCGCCGTGGTCCGTGCGTCTCGCGGTGCCGCTCACCGTGCCCCTCCTCAAGGTCCGTGTGCAGGACGTCAGGTCCGTGTACGACGTACGGCGTCCTGAAGGTCCGCGTAGCCACCGGTTCCGCGTGGGCCGCCGGTTCCGCGTACGCCGCCCGTCCGCGCAGACCGCCGGTCCGCGTACGGAGCCGGTCGAGCGTACGTCCTCAGGTCCGTGTAAGACGCACCCTTCCATGCGGCGCCCGGCAACGGAAACAGGGGCTACGGCCCGACCCCCACGGGAGAGAACCCTCCGCCCGAGCCCCGGACCCCCTATGCGGCCCGGCCGCTGCCCCGGACCCGCATAGGGGCGGATCCGGGCTTGACCCTCCGGTTACGTGAGGGTGCAGGCTCGATGCGTACGCCCGGCTCGGCCGAGGGACGGACGACCCCTAGGGGAAGCTCGTCCTTGCGGGCAGCCGGGGTTCGTCCTGCTGGAGGAGGAGGGGATCAACGTGCCGCCCCTAGCCTTCTCGTAGGCCCCGAAAGGGGGCCGCGGGACTCCGGGGAGTGGGGCCAGTTCCCGGAGTCCCGCGGCGAAGGGGTAGGGAAAACCCCCTCCCGGGACGGCGCTGCGCACCCGTGCGCGGCACCGCCGCCCGCCAGCAGACTCGGGCCCGCACCGGATGGGGATCCGATACCCCTCCCGCAGACACTGAGGAGAGACACCGTGACTTCGGCTGTGACCATTCCCAAGACCGGGGGCAGTGGAGGGCGTACGGCCGTTGCCGCACGAGCGCGTCAGGTCCTGAAGGCCTACGGGGCGGGCGAGACGCGCGTCGTCGCCCTGGACCATGTCGATGTGGACATCGCCCGCGGGCAGTTCACCGCGATCATGGGCCCGTCGGGCTCCGGCAAGTCCACGCTCATGCACTGCCTGGCCGGCCTCGACACCGTGACCTCGGGCCAGATCTTCGTCGACGACACCGAGATCACGAAGCTCAAGGACAAGAAGCTCACGCGGCTGCGCCGGGACCGTATCGGCTTCATCTTCCAGGCGTTCAACCTGCTGCCGACGCTGAACGCGCTGGAGAACATCACGCTGCCCATGGACATCGCGGGCCGCAAGCCCGACCGCGAGTGGCTGGACCGCGTCGTGTCGACGGTGGGCCTGGCGGACCGCCTCAAGCACCGGCCGACCGAGCTGTCCGGCGGCCAGCAGCAGCGCGTCGCCGTGGCCCGCGCCCTCGCCTCCCGCCCCGAGATCATCTTCGGCGACGAGCCGACCGGGAACCTGGACTCGCGCGCGGGCGCGGAGGTCCTCGGCTTCCTGCGGCGCTCGGTCGACGAACTGGGCCAGACCATCGTCACCGTCACCCACGACCCGGTCGCCGCCGCGTACGCGGACCGGGTCGTGTACCTGGCCGACGGGCGGATCGTGGACGAGATGTACAACCCGACCGCCGAGCAGGTCCTGGACCGGATGAAGAACTTCGACGCCCGCGGGAGGGTGTCGTGACGGTCGTCAGAACGTCGCTGCGCAACTTCCTTGCGCACAAGGGGCGGATGGCGCTCTCCGCCATCGCCGTCCTGCTGTCGGTGGCCTTCGTGAGCGGCACGCTGGTCTTCTCCGACACCATGAACACCACCTTCGACAAGCTCTTCGCCACCACCTCAGCCGACGTCACCGTCGGCCCCAAGGGCCAGAAGGACGGCGGTGAGGCGCCGAGCACCGGCCGCCCCGAGTCGTTGCCCGCCCGGACGCTGGACGAGGTCAAGAAGGCGAAGGGCGTGAAGACCGTCGAGGGCGCCGTCACCAGCATGAGCGTGACGGTCGTCAACTCCGACAACAAGAACATGGGCTCCAGCACCGGCGCCCCGACCATCGCGGCCAACTGGACCGGCAACGAACTGCGCGCCATGGAGATCTCGGAGGGCCACCGCCCGCGCGGTCCCACCCAGGTCATGGTCGACGCGGACACCGCCGAGAAGCACCATCTGAAGCTCGGCGACGAACTGCGCACCATCGCCGTCACCGGCGACTTCCGGGCGAAGATCGTCGGCATCGCGGCGTTCAAGGTCACCAACCCCGGTGCCGCGGTGGTCTACTTCGACACGAAGACCGCGCAGCGCAAGCTGCTCGGCGGCAAGGACGTCTACACCTCCGTCTCCGTCACCGCCGCCCCCGGCGTCAGCGACGGACAGCTCAAGAAGAACGTCGCGGCCGAACTCGGCGCCGGGTACAAGGTGCAGACGGCGAAGGAGGCCGCGGACTCCAGCCGCGAGGGCATCGGCAGCTTCCTCGACGTGATGAAGTACGCGATGCTCGGCTTCGCCGGAGTCGCCTTCCTCGTCGGCATCTTCCTCATCATCAACACGTTCTCGATGCTGGTCGCCCAGCGCACCCGCGAGATCGGCCTGATGCGCGCCATCGGGGCGGGTCGGCGGCAGGTCAACCGCTCGGTGCTGATCGAGGCGCTGCTGCTCGGCTTCGTCGGCTCCATCGCCGGCGTCGGCGCGGGCGTGGGACTCGCGGTCGGCCTCATGAAGCTCATGGGCTTCCTGGGGATGCACCTGTCCACGGCGGATCTGACGGTCAAGTGGACCACCCCCGTGGTGGGCGTCAGCCTCGGCGTCGTCGTCACCGTCCTCGCGGCCTACCTGCCCGCGCGGCGCGCCGGCAAGGTCTCCCCGATGGCCGCGCTGCGCGACGTCGGGACTCCGGCGGACCGGAAGACGGGCTGGGTCCGCGCCGTCCTGGGCACGGTGCTCACCGCCGCGGGCGGCGCCGGCCTCTGGGCCGCGGCCCAGGCCGACAAGGCGGCCGAGGGCTCGCTGCTCCTCGGCCTCGGTGTCGTCCTCACGCTCATCGGCTTCGTCGTCATCGGCCCGGTGCTCGCGGGCTTCGTGGTCCGTGTCATCAGCGCGGTCGTGCTGCGGATGTTCGGCCCCGTGGGGCGGATGGCGGAGCGCAACGCCCTGCGCAACCCACGGCGCACGGGGGCCACCGGCGCGGCGCTGATGATCGGCCTCGCGCTGGTCGCGGGTCTCTCCGTGGTCGGCTCCTCGATGGTGGCCTCCGCCACCGACCAGCTCGACAAGTCGGTCGGCGCGGACTTCATCGTCCAGTCCGACACCGGCCAGCCGATCCAGCCGCAGGCGGCCAAGGCCCTGCGGACCGCCACCGGGGTCGACCACGTCACCGAGTACAAGCAGCTCGAGACGCGGATCACCACCCCGGACGGCGAGTCCGGTGACGCGGGCGTGGTCGCGGCCGACCCGACGTACGCGCAGGACCTGCGGCGGGAGACGGTCTCGGGCGAACTGCCCGCGGCCTACGGCAGGAACGCCATGTCGGTCGGCGACACGTACGCCAAGAAGCACGACATCAAGGTCGGCGACCGGCTGAAGGTGGCGTTCCAGGGCGGTGAGACGGCCCGGCTGAAGGTCGCGGCGATCACCTCCGACGACTCCTCGGTCGACAAGGGCGTCAACTACACCAGCATCGCCACGGCAGCCCGGTATCTGCCCGAGGACCGGATGCCGCTGAACACGATCATGTTCGCGAAGGCGGAGGCCGGCAAGGAGAAGGCCGCGTACACCGCGCTCAAGGACTCCATGAAGGAGTACCCGCAGTACACGGTCCGCGACCAGACCGACTACAAGAAGCAGTTGAAGGAACAGGTCGGCCAACTGCTCAACATCGTCTACGGCCTGCTGGCCCTGGCGATCATCGTGGCGGTCCTCGGCGTGGTGAACACCCTCGCGCTCTCGGTCGTCGAACGCACCCGTGAGATCGGCCTGATGCGCGCCATCGGCCTCTCCCGCCGCCAGCTCCGGCGCATGATCCGCCTGGAGTCCGTGGTCATCGCCCTCTTCGGCGCGCTCCTGGGCCTCGGCCTGGGCATGGGCTGGGGCGCCAGCGCCCAGAAGCTCCTGGCCCTCCAGGGCCTGGAGGTCCTGGACATCCCGTGGCCGACGATCGTCACGGTCTTCATCGCCTCGGCGTTCGTGGGCCTGATCGCCGCCCTGATCCCGGCGTTCCGGGCGGGACGGATGAACGTGCTGACCGCGATCGCGACGGAGTGACGGGCGCGCCGACGCGTCGGCGCGCGCTATGAGGAGCCCCCGGGACCGCTCGAACGGAGCGGGACCGGGGGCTCCTGCCGTGCCGGTCGGACGCTCGAAGCCGTTTCCGCCCGGCCTTCAAGATCTCCGCTCGCGGGAGCGGGACCGGGCTCGTTGCCACGTCCGCCACAAGCCCGTACGGCAACGGCGCCGCCCCAGCCGATGGGTTGACCAGCAGTGAAGGCGAAACTCTCCCAATTGGCTACGGATTGTGTTGACATGATCGCCGGACTGTCAGGTGAGTCCAGTAGCGTTTCGTCGTCGTGGCAGCCGGGAGACCCCGTCTCGGAGCGAGGTGCCGACCAGCGCCGGCCTCGAACATGCGTTGAGCAACGATGACGATGGTGGGAGAGCAGTGGCGGATCGATTGGCCGTCGACGGCGACGAACTCGCGCACTTCATGAAGATGTTGAAGAAGTCGACCGATTCGCTGAAGGGCCTGCGCAAGGCGCTGAACGATGCCACGGTGACCGGCCTCGGCACCGATGACCTCGACTCGGCGTGCGAGGAGTTCCAGAACGACTGGAAGTATGGCGCTGAGCAGATCGGTGAACAGACGGAAGACCTCACAAAGATCGTGAAGGAAAGCAAGGACAGCTACCGCGAAGTCGACAAAGCGTTGGAAGAGGCGCTGAAGAAGGACAAGAGCGGCGACGGCAGGGGCAAGAAGTGAGCTACACCTCCGGCATCGAGTCGCCCCAGCCGAAGGCGCCAGTGGGTGAGAACCCACTGGAGAAGGCTTACAAACCCCAAGGGCTCCAGACCTCTCCGCGCATACCCAATCCCCACTACCCGGACCTGGGGTTCAACCCCGTACCGGGCGACTGCGACACGGTCCGCGCGCTGCGCAAGAAGCTTGAAGGCTGCGCCAAGGTGCTCAGTGAGACGCATGAAATGGTCAGCCAGCTCATGGACGGGAGCTACTGGGAAGGCGATGCCGCGGTCGCCTTCCGGGAGCAGATCGATGGCGGTCCTCTTCCCATCAACCTGAAGAATGCCGCACATTCCATTCGGAAGGCAGCAAAACAACTCAACTGCTGGCACGACGAGTTGGAAGAGTTCCAGCGTCGCGCCAAACGTCTCAACGAGGACGCGAAGGAAGCGCGAGCCGCCCTGGACGCGGCAAAGGGGCGCGCCGGCCGCGCGGGCGACGACCCGGACCTCGACAAGAAGGGCGCCCGCCAGGACGACGCGCAGAAAGCACTGAAGCGCGCCAACGGGCATGTGGACGATGCCCAGGGGGACCTCGACCGGATCCTGGCAAAGGCGCGCAAGCTTGCCCAGGAGCACGAGGACAAGGCCGGCGAACGAGCGGACCGCATCCGCGCGGCGACGGAGAAGCTCGCGCCGCACGAGCCAGGCGCTTTCAGTGAAGCGTGGGATTGGATCACGGAAAACCTGCCGGACATCCTGAGTTTCACTGCTGGGGTCCTCGGACTTGTGGCGCTCTTCGTGCTGACTGGTGGGACTGCTGCCGCAGTGCTGCTCCTGGCTGCAGCTGCTCTGAGTGCAACGTCCTTCATGATCCGAATCACAAAACCGGAGGTGCGGGCTTCATTCTGGGACGGGTTTACCAAGGGCGAGTTCGATTCTGATTTCTGGGGTAACGCCGTGAGTGTCGGAGGTGACGTTCTCGGAGCGTTGCCCGGCATCGGCGCTGTCACCAAGGGCGGCCAAGTGGCGTTGCGTGGTGTCGGATCCGGAGCAGAGGCTCTTTCGCTGGGGCAGAGGCTGACTACGATCGGCACAGAGACCATGAGTCAGGCCCGCGCCATCAGCAGCCTTGAGAACCCCCTTGTTGGCTTCGTTGTGAGCGGAGCGCGCAACGCCGAGAAAGCGGGAAGTGTCTTGGAGGTTTCATCCGCCTCATTGGGGGTGGGCACAGCGGGCTATGGTCTGGTTGCGGGCGTTGTGGACGCAGTTGACAGCGACGGGGCCAAGGACGGTGCCACAGGCGTCGACGGTGCGCGATTCGGCCTGGACAGTGGGGGCCTCGTCGAACTCGCCCGTCACATCTTCTGAATCATCGTGACCACAAGGGAGCGACACCAATGAAACCCGGCGAGTTTGCCACGGCGTGGGACCATTCCCCGACCCGATATGCCTGGTTCAGGCACATGGCCATGAATCTGTTCGGTCTCATTTGCTGGGTGGGGACAGCTATGGGTGCGTTCCTTCTGGCTCTGGCTACTCCGACGTGGACCGTCATCCTGTTCGGTCCGATCGTGCTCTACGCGGCCTATCGGACGTTCGTGCAGTGTGCCTATTTTGTCTGGGGTGCGCGTATGCAGCGCATCCTGTGCAACTACTCGTGGCAGGTTCTCCGTGATGTACCACGCGGTCTGAAAGATCATCCATCAGCGCAGAGCGACAAGGGTATGTGGTTCGAGTTCCGTAATCCCGCGAACCCGGAAGAGAAGATCCCGCTCGTCTTCATCAACCATATCCGCTCGTATTGGTGGCTCAAGCGAATTGGTGGCCCGCGCACCAAGCCTGAACTCAAAGCGCAGATTGAGCCCCTTTGGTTCGCTGGAGACCCCCGATTCTTCGGCGTCGTTGCAGCTTCTGGCCGGGACGCGGACGTTCCGAAGCGCATGCACGTTCTCTACCAGCGAGGATTTCTCGGTGGTGCCGCTGGGAATCGTGAAAACTGGGATGCGAGCCCCGATGACCTTGAACGCGCTCGTCGCTCCGGGGCGAGGATCCCCCAGCCCGGTGCCCCAGAGCCAGGCTTGGGCTGAAGGGATTCATGACCGCGCCAAGCTTCGTTATTCAGGACTCGGCCAACGACCCTCACGCCAGTATCTGGTTTGCTGTCCCTGCGGGCTTCACTGAGATACCGCTGGAAGGCATCCTCGCAGCCCCGGGTTCCCCGGCCGCTGAGGAACTGCGTCAAGCTGTGGAGCCAGTCCTCAGCTCGGCTCCGGACGAGTTGGTCCGCCAGCAATTCACGGCCCAACTCGCCGCTGCTCGGCAGCTCATGCTCGCGTTGGCCGAAGTCGGCACTGTCCACTGCTCACTCGGACTGCACCGCAACGACGTCGATGACACCGATGATGAGGGTGGCAGGCCCCTCTTCTCGTTGTTCACGCTCTCCTGGCGCGACACCTCCTGGGCGCCGCGCCACATCACTGCGGCACGGGCCGCCACGGTCGAGAACCACACACATGTCGAGTACTTCGACCTGCCCTGCGGGCCCGCCTCCATCAGTGAGACGGTACGGACCGCAGCGGCTGGCAGCGGGTTCCCGCAAGAGCCACTGCTGCAGGTCTTTGCCCATCTCCCGCACCCGGACGGCAAGCGCCTCGCCGTCCTGACCCTGAGCACCAGCGCCGTAAGGCATCGTGAGCAGTACCGGAGCATTCTGCGGCAGATCGCCGAGTTGGTCAGCTTCGAGAATCCGCTGACCGGCACGTAACCAACACGGCGTCCTGGGAGCCGCCTCGCTGAAGGCGCGGCAATCGGTCCAGCATCGACGTTCGGTAGACCAGTTGAGCCGGGCGTTGTCCAACAACCCCGTAGCTTGCGAGTAGCGCCGATCCGTCGGCGGGACGTTCAGCGGCGTGCACTAGCGTTTGATCTTCGTGTGTCGCGTATCGAAGGGACATCTGTGACCGCCCGAAGCCTGCACGCGGCGGCAGGGGTGCTCGCCGCCACGCTGTTGACCGCCTGCGGTGGCAGTGCGAGCAACGCGAAGGACGGCGACAGCGCCGCCGATGCCAACACGTCTGGAGCCTCCGGTACGCCGAGTGCGACCGCCGACGAGGTCCGGGGGCGTCCCGACACGGGACTGCCCGCAGATCTGGACATGACCTTTGCGTGGAGCAAGACAGGAAAGGCATCCTCGGACGCGGTCTACGCGGATGGGGAACAGTTCTTCCGCGGACTGAAGCGCGCCAGTGCGCGTCACGATCTCAAGGACCGTGCCTACTCGTTCTATTCGAGCCGTCAAGGGCTCTCGTACGCCGTCGCGCAGATCAAGGGGAACATCGAGGGCGGATTCGTTCCGACAGGCACCGACCGGTACTTCAAGGGGAAGGTCGCTGTTTTCGGCAAGGATTCCGCCGCGCTTGTCACCTGCCGAGACCAGCGGAAGCTGTTCAGCAAGGATCTGAAGACGGACAAGGTGCACACGTCGGATCCCGACGATGCGGAGAACTTCGTCCTCTACAACATGGCGATGAAGAAGAGCTCCGAAGGGATCTGGAAGGTGTCCGAGGTAGAAGTGAAGGCACCTGCCGAGGAGTGCATGCCCTGACAGCCGTTGGCGATCCGGCCGCGTTTCACCCGTCACGGCGGATACCCGTGACGCCCGTACAGGCGGACGAAGCTCGCGCTCGTCAGGAGCCTCTGGTGCGTCAGGCCCGAGGGCGTGCGTAGGAAGCACGTGACCTCCTCCCTGCCGCCCGGGCCGATCGGTGCCACCAGGTGGCCGCCCGGGCGGAGTTGGGCCGTCAGCGGTGGGGGGACCTTGAGGAAGGCGGCCGAGATCAGGACCGCGTCGTACGGGGCGTGCTCCGGTACGCCCAGCGTGCCGTCGCCGACGAGGAGTTCCACCGTGCCGACGCCCTCGGCGAGCAGGTTGCGGCGTGCCTCCTCCACCAGCTCCGGCCATCGGTCGATGCTCACGACATCCCCGGCCACGCGGGCGAGCAGGGCCGTCTGGAAGCCGTGGCCCGTGCCGATCTCCAGGACGTGCTCGGCGCCGGTGAGTTCGAGGCCCTCGATCATCAGCGCCGACAGCGAGGGCTGCGTCGTGACCTGGCCGCGCCCGATGGGGAGCGGGGTGTCGACGTAGGCCGCGCCGGCCTGGGCGGCGGGCACGAAACGTGTACGCGGTGTCGTCCGCAGCGCGTCCAGCACACGCTCGTCGCGGACTCCGGCCGCCAGCGCGGCGCGGATCAGGTCCTCCGGCGACGCGGCGGGCGACGATCCTTCCCGTCCCGCGGCCATCACGCCCGCTCCAGCGTCAGTTCGCCGCCGCCCGGGGCGAGGTACACATGGACCCCCGCGCCGTGGCTGATCCGGTCCAGAAGGTCGCGCAGCCATGCGCAGTCCTCGCGCGCGGCCGCGCGCAGGCGCATCCGGTGCGTCTGGAGGGGGACGATCCGGGCGCCGGTCAGCCGGCCGCTGTCGGGGTCCACCTCGACCAGCCAGATCAGCCGCAGGTCGTCCCGGAACTCCTCGTACCCCGTGATCCCCTCGTAGTCGTCGATGAAGTCGCCGCAGCCGTAGAGGACGAGCCTGTCCCGGTAGATCTCCACCGGGCGGGGGTGGTGCGACGAGTGGCCGTGGACGACGTCGACGCCGCCGTCGATCAGCGCGTGCGCGAAGCGGACCTCGTCGCGCGAGACGCCGTAGCCCCAGTTGGGCCCCCAGTGGACCGAGGCGACGGCGACGTCCCCCGGCCGCTTGACCTGACGTACGCGGTCGGTGACCTCGGTGGCGTACGCGGGTGACGGCGCGGGGAGGAAGCCGACCCCCGCGTGCTCCGCCGTCGCCGCCCAGTGGCGCGGCACCCCGCTCGACGGCATCCCGTACGAGAACACCAGGACGCGCCCGCGCCCGCCGACGTCGACGACCGCCGGCCGGTGCGCCTCGTCCGCGTTCCGTCCCGCCCCCACGGCCCGTAGTCCCGCACCTGCCAGGGCGTCGAGCGTCTCCTCGAGTCCGGTCTCGCCGAAGTCCAGGACGTGGTTGTTCGCCAGCACGCACACATCGGGGCGGCCCGCGGTCAGGCAGGGGAGGTTGGCCGGATTCAGGCGGTAGTGAACCTCCTTTCCGGGAGCGAAGTCGTCACTCTGCGTGATGCTGGTCTCCAGGTTCACCACCCGTACGTCCGGGCTCGTCTCGTCGAGGACCCGCAGGGCCTCGCCCCAGGGCCAGGAGAAGTCCGCCGGATGCGGAACCGGGCCGCCGGCCGCCTCCGCCAGCGCCACGTAGGCGCGGGCGTCCCGGATGTACGTCTCGTGCAGCCCGGGGTCGCCGGGGCAGGGGAGGATCGCGTCGACGCCGCGGCCGAGCATCACGTCGCCGCAGAGGAAGAGCGTCACCGGGTCTCCCTGCATGCTTCCACGCTAGGTCGCGCGCCCGAGCGGGGAACCCTCCGCCGCCGGACGAAGCGCGACGCTCGGACGGGCTGCCTCGCGCCGTCGGGTGGTGGGACTGATCGCCGGGCGGTCGGGACAGATCAGGCAACGGCCGTAGTCCACTCTCGGCCGCCGCCCGCCCCCGCCGAGCCCCCACCGCTTGATTCCGGCCTTCCGCCGCCCTCCCCGCCCCCGCCTCCGGGACTCCGCGCCGGTTGTCGGCGGGGCGACGTACGCTGGACCACCCCGGCCCGTTCGACGTGTCGGGCGGTTCACGTTGTCCTCAAGTGATCACCCGGGACGGAAAAAGCCTTCATGAGCCTGCACGGTCTGCTCGACGTCGTCGTCAACGATCCCGCGCTCTCCGAAGCGGTGAAGGCCGCCGCCGACGGCAACCGGCCTCACGTCGACCTCGTCGGACCGCCTGCCGCCCGCCCCTTCGCCATCGCCGCCCTCGCCCGCGCCCAGGGCGCTCCCGGCCAGCCCCTGGGCGCCCCCGGCCAGAGCGCCCAGCCTCAGGGCAAGGGGGTCACCGGCGCCGGCCGTCCCGTCCTCGCCGTGACCGCCACCGGCCGCGAGGCCGAGGACCTCGCCGCCGCGCTGCGCTCGCTCCTGCCCCCGGACAGCGTCGCCGAGTACCCGTCCTGGGAGACGCTGCCCCACGAGCGGCTCTCCCCGCGCTCCGACACCGTCGGCCGCCGCCTCGCCGTGCTGCGCCGCCTCGCGCACCCCTCCGCCGACGACCCGTCCGCGGGCCCCGTCAGCGTGGTCGTCGCCCCCATCCGCTCCGTGCTCCAGCCGCAGGTCAAGGGGCTGGGCGACCTGGAGCCCGTGAGCCTTCGCTCCGGCGGAACCGCCGACCTGGAAGAGGTCGTGGACGCCCTGGCGGCCGCCGCCTACTCCCGCGTCGAACTGGTCGAGAAGCGCGGCGAGTTCGCCGTCCGCGGCGGCATCCTCGATGTGTTCCCGCCCACCGAGGAGCACCCGCTCCGTATCGAGTTCTGGGGCGACGACATCGAGGAGATCCGGTACTTCAAGGTCGCCGACCAGCGCTCCCTCGAAGTCGCCGAGCACGGCCTGTGGGCCGCGCCCTGCCGTGAGCTGCTGCTCACCGAGGACGTACGGCAGCGGGCCGCGGCGCTGGCCGAGCAGCACCCCGAACTCGGCGAGCTGCTGGGCAAGATCGCCGAAGGTATCGCCGTCGAGGGCATGGAGTCCCTCGCGCCCGTCCTCGTCGACTCCATGGAGCTGCTGCTCGACGTCCTCCCCCAGGGGAGCATGGCCGTGGTCTGCGACCCCGAGCGCGTACGCACCCGGGCCGCCGACCTCGTCGCGACCTCTCAGGAGTTCCTGCAGGCCTCCTGGGCGGCGTCGGCGGGCGGGGGCAAGGCGCCCATCGACGTCGGCGCCGCGTCCCTGTGGGGTATCGCGGACGTACGGGACCGGGCGCGTGAGCTGGGCATGCCGTGGTGGTCGGTCAGCCCGTTCGTCTCCGACCTCCCCGCCGGGGAGGACGACGCGGCCGACGGGGACGCCCTCCGGCTCGGTATGCGCGCCCCCGAGAGCTACCGCGGCGACACCGCCCGCGCGCTCGCCGACACCAAGGGCTGGCTGGCCGACGGCTGGCGCACGGTCTACGTCACCGAGGGCCACGGTCCCGCGGCCCGTACGGTCGAGGTGCTCGGCGGCGAGGACATCGCTGCCCGCCTGGAGGCCGATCTCGACGCCATCACCCCGGGCGTCGTCCATGTGGCCTGCGGCTCGATCGACTACGGCTTCGTCGACCACGGCCTCAAGCTCGCCGTCCTCACCGAGACCGATCTGTCCGGCCAGAAGGCCGCCGGGCGCGACGCGGCCCGCATGCCGGCCCGCCGCCGCAAGACCATCGACCCGCTGACCCTGCAGTCCGGCGACTACATCGTGCACGAACAGCACGGTGTGGGCCGGTACATCGAGATGGTGCAGCGCACCGTCCAGGGCGCCACCCGTGAGTACCTGGTCGTGGAGTACGCCCCGGCCAAGCGCGGCCAGCCCGGCGACCGGCTCTACATCCCCACCGACCAGCTCGAGCAGATCACCAAGTACTCCGGCGGCGAGGCCCCGACGCTCCACCGCCTCGGCGGCGCCGACTGGACCAAGACCAAGGCGCGCGCCAAGAAGGCGGTCAAGGAGATCGCCGCCGATCTGATCAAGCTGTACTCGGCGCGCATGGCCGCCCCCGGCCACACCTTCGGCGCGGACAGCCCCTGGCAGCGGGAGCTGGAGGACGCGTTCCCGTACGCCGAGACGCCCGACCAGCTCACCACGATCGCCGAGGTCAAGGAGGACATGGAGAAGTCGGTCCCGATGGACCGGCTGATCTGCGGCGACGTCGGCTACGGCAAGACCGAGATCGCGGTACGGGCGGCCTTCAAGGCGGTCCAGGACGGCAAGCAGGTCGCCGTCCTCGTCCCGACCACGCTGCTGGTGCAGCAGCACTTCGCGACCTTCTCCGAGCGCTACTCCCAATTCCCGGTCGTGGTCAAGGCGTTGTCGCGGTTCCAGACCGACGCCGAGGCCAAGGGCGTCCTCGACGGGCTGCGCGAAGGTGCGGTCGACGTCGTCATCGGCACGCACCGCCTCTTCTCCTCCGAGACGAAGTTCAAGGACCTGGGCCTGGTCATCGTGGACGAGGAGCAGCGGTTCGGCGTCGAGCACAAGGAGCAGCTGAAGAAGCTCCGCGCCAATGTGGACGTGCTGACGATGTCCGCGACCCCGATCCCGCGCACGCTGGAGATGGCGGTCACCGGCATCCGGGAGATGTCCACGATCACCACCCCGCCCGAGGAGCGCCACCCGGTGCTCACCTTCGTCGGGCCGTACGAGGAGAAGCAGATCGGCGCGGCCCTCCGCCGTGAACTGCTGCGCGAGGGCCAGGTCTTCTACATCCACAACCGTGTGGAGTCCATCGACCGTGCCGCGGCGCGGCTGCGCGAGATCGTGCCGGAGGCCCGGATCGCCACGGCCCACGGGCAGATGTCGGAGACGGCGCTCGAGCAGGTCGTGGTCGACTTCTGGGAGAAGAAGTTCGACGTGCTGGTCTCCACGACGATCGTCGAGTCCGGCATCGACATCTCCAACGCCAACACCCTGATCGTGGAGCGCGGCGACAACTTCGGCCTCTCCCAGCTCCATCAGCTCCGCGGCCGCGTCGGCCGGGGCCGCGAGCGCGGCTACGCGTACTTCCTGTACCCGCCGGAGAAGCCGCTGACCGAGACCGCCCATGAGCGCCTGGCGACCATCGCGCAGCACACGGAGATGGGCGCGGGCATGTATGTGGCGATGAAGGACCTGGAGATCCGCGGCGCGGGCAATCTGCTCGGCGGCGAGCAGTCCGGCCACATCGCGGGCGTCGGATTCGACCTGTACGTACGGATGGTGGGCGAGGCCGTCGCTGACTACCGCGCCTCGCTGGAGGGCGGTGTCGAGGAGGAGCCCCCGCTCGAGGTCAAGATCGAGCTGCCCGTCGACGCGCATGTCCCGCACGACTACGCGCCGGGCGAGCGGCTGCGTCTCCAAGCGTACCGGGCCATCGCCTCGGCGAGTTCCGAGGAGGACATCACCGCGGTGCGGGAGGAGCTGGTCGACCGGTACGGCAAGCTGCCCGAGCCCGTGGAGAATCTGCTGCTGGTCGCGGGGCTGCGGATGCTCGCCCGCGCCTGCGGCGTCTCCGACATCACCCTGCAGGGCTCCAACATCCGCTTCTCGCCGGTGGAGTTGCGCGAGTCGCAGGAGCTGCGTCTGGGGCGTCTCCACCCGCGCGCGATCGTCAAGCCGGCGACGAAGCAGGTGCTGGTGCCGCGCCCGGCGACGGCCCGTATCGGCGGGAAGCCGCTGGTGGGCCGCGAACTGCTCGCGTGGACGGGGGAGTTCCTCACCACGGTGCTCGGCGGCTGAGCCGGAGCGGGACGGCGGGGAGGCCGAACGGAGGAGCCGGGCCCGGTTCCGGGATGCGGTGCCGGGCCGTGGGTATCCGTCAGTACGCACCGGCCCGCCCGGCCGCTCCCCACTCCCGACGGGACCCACCACCGTGATACGGACCTTCGCCCCTCGTGCCGCCCTGGCCGCCGCACTCACCGCCGCCCTCCTGGCCGCCGGCGGATGCATGCCCGAGGACGGGAAGGAGGCGGGCGGCGGCGGGAAGGAACCGGCCGGGAAGGGCGGGCCCGCGCTGTCCGCCGTCGACGCCCTGACGGTCAAGGGCCGTGCGCCGAGGACCGGTTACGGGCGGGAGCGGTTCGGCTCGCCCTGGGCCGACACCGACAGCAACAAGTGCCCGACGCGCGACGACATCCTCGGGCGCGACCTGACCGATGTGAAGCGCCGCGCCGCGACGTGCGCGGTGACGTCGGGGACGCTGGCCGAGGACCCGTACACCGGGCGGCGCGTGGAGTTCCGGCGGGGCGGCGGCAGCGAGGTGGACGTCGATCATCTCGTCGCGCTGTCCGACGCCTGGCAGAAGGGCGCCGCCCGGTGGGAGCCGCGCAAGCGCATCGCGTTCGCCAACGACCCGCTCAACCTCCTCGCCGTCGACGCGGGCACCAACCGCAGCAAGGGCGACGGCGACACGGCGACCTGGCTGCCGCCGGACAAGAGCTTCCGCTGCACCTATGTCTCCGGGCAGATCGCGGTGAAGAAGAAGTACGGGCTGTGGGTGACCCGCGCGGAACGGAACGCGATGCGGCGCGTCCTGGCGGGCTGCCCCGAACAGCGTCTGCCCACCGGCGGCAACCCGACGGAGGCGCCCGCCCGCTTTACCGCGAGATGACCGCGTATCCGAAGTCGGGTACGAATCGTTGTCCGAATCAGTGGCCCGCGCCCCGCGGACTCCCTACGATCGATCAGCACGTCGATCACCGCCAGGTCACCGCCACAGCCGTCGTACGCTCGCACGTTCCATGCCGGGAGGCTCACTTGATCCGCCTGATCCGCCGCAGGACCGCGCTCTCCGTCTCCGCCGTCGCGCTGCTCTCCGCGTCGCCCCTGCTCGCCGCGTGCGGGAGTGCCCCCCATCCGGGCTCGGCGGCCGTGGTCGACGGCGACCGGATCACCGTCTCCCAGCTCCAGGCACAGGTGGAGGACGTCCGGGAGGCGCAGCGCGGCTCCGCCCAGCCGGCCCAGCTGATCCAGAACAGCGGCCAGCTCACCCGCGCCACCCTCGGCAGCATGATCTTCAACCGGGTGCTGAACCGGGCCGCTGAGGACGCGGGCGTGACGGTCAGCCGCGGTGACGTGCAGAAGGCGCGGAGCGCCATGGTGAAGCAGGCGGGCAGCGAGGACCGGCTCAACGCGCAGTGGCTCTCGCAGTACGCCATCGCGCCGGGCCAGGTCGACGAGGCGATCCACAACCAGGTGACCATGGACAAGCTCGCGCTGGCGCTCGGTGCCGACCGCAACAGCCCGCAGGGCGTCCAGAAGCTGGTGACCGCGCTGAGCACGGCCTCCGGGGAGCTGGGGGTCGAGGTGAATCCGCGGTTCGGCGCGTGGAACAACAAGAAGGTGCAGCTCGGCGAGGTGAAGACGCCGTGGCTGCGGGCCGCTCCGAAGGAGAAGAGCCCGGCGTAGCGGCGTAAGGCCGCCAGGAATCCGGCGTCGTCACCACGGGCCGGGCCGTGTCCTCGTACTCGAGGGGCGCGGCCCGGCCCGTGGCGTGTCGATCAGGAGGTGACGTCGAGCACGAGCTTGCCGCGCGTACGGCCTTCCTCACCGCGCCGGTGGGCCTCGGCGGCCCGCTCCAGCGGCAGCACGTCCTCGACCTCCACGCTCACCGCACCGGCGTCGATCAGCTCGCCGATCCGCTCCAGCGCCGGGCCGTCGGGCTCCACGAGGTAGGCGCTCGCCCGTACGCCGCGCGCCTGGGCCGCCTCGGCCAGCTCCGGCGAGACGCCGGAGGGGACGGCCACGAGGAGGCCGCCCGGCCGCAGCGTCTGCAGCGAGCGGGTGCTCGTACGGTCCGTGTCGTCGCCGATCAGGTCGAGGACGACGTCGGCGTCGCGCACCTCGTCCTCGAAGCGGACGGCGGTGTAGTCGACCAGTTCGTCGGCGCCGAGCGTGCGCAGCCAGTCGTGCTTGGCCTCGCGCGCCGTCCCGATGACGTGGGCGCCGAGGTGCTTGGCGAACTGGACGGCGAAGTGGCCGACGCCGCCCGCGGCCGCGTGGATCAGCACGCGCTGCCCCTTCTCCAGCCTCGCGGTGTCGACGAGCGCCTGCCAGGCGGTGAGTGCGGCGAGCGGCACGGCGGCGGCCTCGGGGTGGCCGAGCGAGGCGGGCTTGCGGGCGAACTGCCGTGAGGGCGCGGTCACATACTCGGCGTATCCGCCGGCCTGGCGCGGGAACCACGGCATGCCGTAGACCTCGTCGCCCTCCTTCAGGGTGTGCACGCCGAAGCCGACGCGCTCCACGACGCCGGAGACGTCCCAGCCCAGGATGTACGGGGGCTCGCCCAGCACCCCGGCCATCCCGCCGCCCTGCCGCGTCTTCCAGTCGACGGGGTTGACCCCGGCCGCGTGGACGCGCACCAGCACCTCGGTCGGCAGCGGCTCCGGCCGCGGCACCTCGGTCACGCGCAGGACCTCCGGGCCGCCGAGGGTGTCCTGGACGACCGCGCGCATGGCCGGGGACGTCTGGGCGTTGCTCATCACGCATCTCCTGATCAAGGGGGGTGGTCGACGGCCGTGGACGGGGTGTCCGGCCGGTACGGCGAGGAACGTATCCGCAGGGGCCTAGTTACCCGCAAGGGCGGCTACTATCCTTTGGGAAGTACTACGTAGGTTTCAGGACAGGAAATCCCGAACGGAGGCGCGGAGCCGCCATGACCACCGACTGCACCACGGGCCGCCACGACGTCCACGACGTCTACGCCGACGCATGCCCTTGCCGGTTCGTGCTCGACCTGCTTTCCAACAAGTGGGCGGCGCTGGCCATCGGCGCGATGGAGGACGGACCGCAGCGGTTCGGGGTGCTCCAGCGGCAGCTGCAGGGCATCAGCCCCAAGGTGCTCACCCGCACCCTGCGCCGCCTGGAGGACCACGGCTTCGTCGACCGCACGGTCTTCCCCGCCGTACCCCTGCACGTCGAGTACGGCCTGACCGATCTGGGGCGCAGCGTCGCCGTGCCGCTGGGCCATGTACGGAGCTGGGTCGAGGACCACATCGACGACATCAGGTCGCTCCAGGGCGCCTGAGCGGCGTGAGTTACGTTCGACGCGTGAACGTCACCCCACCCGTGAACGGCGACGGCGAACCCGCGGAGTCCGCCGGCCGCATCGTCCTGCTCACCACCAGCCACCGGGTCGCCCCGGGCCTGCTGTCCTGGCCCGCCTGGCAGGCGTTGCGCGGTGCCGACCGCATCGTGTGCCCGGACCCGGACCACCCTCAGCTCCCGTATCTGCACGAGGCGGGTCTGGACATCGAGCACGTGACCCCCTCCGCGCGCGGCCTCGTCGAGGACTGCCGGGGCGGCCGCACGGTGGTCGTCATCCCTTCCGGCGAGGGCGACCGGGAGCTCACGGACGGTCTGGCCAGGATGGCCGGTTCCGGACGGGAGCGGATGCCGGACCTGGAGCTGCTGCCGGCCTCGTACGACCTGCCCGGCGCGCGCCTGCTGGACCTCGTCCAGGTCATGGACACCATCCGCGCCGCATGCCCGTGGAGCAGCACCCAGACCCACGAGGGCCTGGCCAAGTACGGGATCGAGGAGGCGTACGAGCTGGTCGAGGCCATCGAGGCCGGGGACCGGCAGGAGCTGCGGGAGGAGCTGGGGGACGTGCTGCTGCAGGTCGTCTTCCACGCCCGCATCGCCGAGGAGGACCCGGACGAGCCGTTCTCGATCGACGACGTGGCGGGCACGATCGTCGAGAAGCTCATCCACCGCCACCCGCACGTCTTCGGCAGCGAGACCGCCGAGACCCCGGAGGACGTGAAGGCGCACTGGCTGCGCACGAAGGCCGTCGAGAAGCGCCGCGAGTCCGTCACCGACGGCATTCCGCTGGGCCAGCCCGCGCTGGCGCTGGCCGCCAAGCTCGCCGCCCGGGTGCGGACGGCGGGCCTGGAGGTCGGCCTGCCCGCGTCCCCGGGCGACGGCGACCTCGGCGAACGGCTCCTGGCCCTTGCCGTGCGGGCCGAGGCCGACGGCACCGACCCCGAGTCCGCCCTGCGGGCCGCGGCCCGCGCCTACCGCGACGCCATCCGTACGGCCGAAGGGGCCGACTGACTTCCCCCGACCCGGGTACTCGTCGGCCATGTTCGAGCTGACCATGGAATTCGCCGCCCGGCGTGACTACCTGGTCGGGATCGGGCCTCTGGTCGTCGGGATCTTCGTTGTGCTCCTGCTCGTCGGAGCGGTGATCCTCGGCCTGCGGGTGCGCTCCCGCGAGCCGGAGCCGCCCAAGGACCCGCAGCCGCGAGGCGGCGCGTGGGGTACGCACGAGGAGCACGAGTCCGGCAACGCGCCCCCGAACCACGGGCCGGGCCACCAGGACGAAGTCCGCCCGCGGACGGACTTCCACGAGCGCCGCAGGCCGCACGACGTCCCGCACAACGGGGTGCGCCACATGCCGTACGAGTTCGACAACACCCCCTCGGAGTCGGCCGCCGACGAAGGCGAGCCCGAGAGCCGCAAGTGGGACCGCGGAGGCAGCGGGCACGGCACGGGCTGACGCCGCCGAAAGCCACCTGCCTCCGAGGTCCGCCGGCCGTCGGGCGAGGGCGGGGGAGCGGGAGGTCACAGGCCGGGGGCGTTGACGGGGTGTCACCGGCCTCGGAAGACTGCCGGGCATGGTGATCACCGGACAGCGCAGCGGATACCGCAGGAAGCGCATGCTCGAGGCGGCGGGCGCGGCCGTGTCACGGCTGGCACGGCCGGACGGGCACGGGCGCGGCCCACTCGCCGCCTTCGGGGCCCTGGCCGCCGCCGACGTGGCCGCCGTGGCCCGCAACCCGCGCGGACCGGGCAGGGCCGGGAAGCCGTTGCTGATGCCCGCGCTCGCGGGGCACGTACTGCGCCGCCGCGAGGATGCCTCGGAGCCCGTGCCCAAGGCGCTCGTCGCCGGACTCGCCTTCGCCGCCGCGGGCGACACCGCGCTCCTCTTCGACCACCACGAGTCCGCCTTCCTCGTCGGTATGGCGGCCTTCCTGGGCACGCAGGTCAGCTACACCGCCGGCTACACCCGGCTCGGCGCGCTCCGCGGCATCGTCAGGAAGCCGTGGCCGGCCCTTGCCTGCCTGGGCGGCTGGGCCGCGATCAACGCGCTGCTGGCCCCGCGCCTGGATGAGCAGCTCCGCCTGCCCGTCGCCGGGTACAGCCTCGCGCTGACGATCATGGGGGCCACCGCCCTCGGCGTCGGCGGCAAGGTCGCCGCGGGCGCCGGTTCGTTCCTCGCCTCGGACCTGCTGATCGGTCTTCAGGCAGCGGGCTACGAACTGCCCTCGCGCCAGGCGCACGAGGTCCTCATCATGGCCGGCTACCTCCTCGGCCAGTACCTCATCACGTCCGGCTGGCTGGAGCGGACCGAAGCGGAGCGCGCCGTCACCGCGTGACCGCCGGGGTTTCCGTCCCCGGACGGACCGAAGGCCCCCCGCGTCGTCGCGGGAGGCCAACGGATTTCCGGTGCAGGGGTGGTGGGCGGGGAGGGAGGGCCGAGCCTTGGCTCACCACCTGCGCGGAGTGTGGATCAGTGGTGCTTCTTCTTCGCGTGCTTCTTGTGCTTCTTGACGACCTTGTGCTCGTCGCCCGAGTCGTTGATGCAGGTGTTGCCGACCGCGGCGTTCAGCAGGCCACCACCGTCGACGGTGTTCCCGCACAGGTTGACCGGGATGTGGACCGGGATCTGGACCACGTTGCCGGAGATGACACCCGGGGAGCGGACGGCCGCACCCTTGGCGTCGGCGTCGGCAGCGGCGGTGCCGGCGGCACCGGCCACCACGGCGCCCGCGGCGGCCGTGACGGCAAGCGTCCTGATCATCCGTGACATTGCATTCTCTCCTCTGCAGAAGGGAACCATTCCGCCCCCTTGGCGGCTTTGGCATCCGCGACAACCGATGGGGAGCGCGGCAAGTCACGCCGCATTACGCCGAATGGGGACAGAAGGCTCCGCGGAAGGCCCGCACGAGGCCCGGGATACGGTCGACACGTGCACGAGGAGAACCCCGCCCCGACCCCGCCCACGCTCTTCACCTGGGAGTTCGCAGCCGACCCGTACCCCGCGTACGCCTGGCTGCGCGAACACTCCCCGGTGCACTGGACCAGGCTGCCCAGCGGAGTGGACGCGTGGCTCGTCACCCGGTACGCGGACGCCAAGCAGGCGCTCGCCGATCCGCGGCTGTCGAAGAACCCCGCCCGGCACCAGGAGCGTGTCTCCGCCGGTGGCGCCGACGGCACGGCGGGCCGATCGGCGCACGCCAAGGGGAAGGTGGGCATTCCGGGCGAGCGGAGCGCCGAGTTGATGACGCATCTGCTCAACATCGATCCGCCCGACCACACCCGCCTGCGCCGCCTCGTCTCCAAGGCGTTCACCCCGCGCCGGGTCGCCGCGTTCGCCCCGCGCGTGAGCGAGCTGACCGACCGGCTCATCGACGGCTTCGCGGAACGGGGCGAAGCCGACCTCATCCATGAATTCGCCTTCCCGCTCCCGATCTACGCGATCTGCGACATGCTGGGCGTGCCGGCGGAGGACCAGGACGACTTCCGCGACTGGGCCGGGATGATGATCCGGCACGGCGGCGGACCGCGCGGCGGGGTGGCCCGGTCGGTGAAGAAAATGCGCCGCTATCTGGCCGAGTTGATCCACCGTAAGCGCGCCGACCCGGGCGACGACCTCATCTCGGGCCTGATCCGGGCCAGTGACCACGGCGAGCACCTCACCGAGGGAGAGGCCGCGGCGATGGCCTTCATCCTGCTCTTCGCCGGGTTCGAGACGACCGTCAACCTGATCGGGAACGGCACGTACGCGCTGCTGCGCAATCCCGGTCAGCGCGAACGCCTCCACCGGGCCCTCGCGGAGGGCGACGAGGCGCTGCTGGCGAACGGCGTCGAGGAACTGCTGCGCTACGACGGGCCGGTGGAGCTCGCCACCTGGCGGTTTGCCACCGAACCGGTCACCATCGGCGGGCAGTCCGTCGCCACCGGCGATCCCGTTCTCGTCGTCCTCGCCGCCGCCGACCGCGACCCCGCACGCTTCGACGACCCGGGCACGCTCGACCTCGCGCGCCGCGACAACCAGCACCTCGGGTACGGCCACGGGATCCACTACTGCCTGGGCGCACCGCTGGCCCGGCTGGAGGCGCAGACCGCACTCGCCGCACTTTTCCGGCGTCTTCCCGACGTACGACTCGCGGCGGAACCTGACGATTTGCGGTGGCGTGGAGGGCTCATCATGCGTGGATTGCGCACGCTTCCGGTCGAGTTCACCCCCTCTAAAATTGAGCAGGTTTCAACTATGTGATCTTCGCGTGATCTCCACTACATCGTCTTGTGACTGCGGTGCGACGGAGCTACTTTCGTGCGCGCACACCCTCGCTTCAGCCGTCTCTCGAAAGGCGCCCCGCATGCGTTCCGGGACCGGTCGGCACCGCCGCCCTCGTCAAGCACCGGCCATCTTCGTCACGGCCGGCGTGGCGGGTTCGGCGATCGCGCTGCCGCTGCTCGCGGCCGGTGGCGCGCAGGCAGCCGACACCGAGACCTGGGACCGGGTCGCCCAGTGCGAGAGCGGCGGCCTGTGGAGCGCGGACACCGGCAACGGCTACTTCGGAGGACTCCAGCTCACCCAGGACACCTGGGAGGAGTACGGCGGCCGCGACTACGCGCCCCGCGCCGATCTCGCCAGCCGCTCCCAGCAGATATCCGTCGCCGAGAAGATCCTCGCCGCCAAGGGGCCCCAGGCGTGGCCGAACTGCGCGCTGGACTCCGGCCTCACCGACGACGGCGAGGCCCCGGACGTGGACCCGGGCATCGACCTGTCACGTCCGGCCGAGACGCTCCTCCCCGGCGAGTCCCCCGCGCCCGGCGAGGACTACGGCGACTCCGGTTCGTCCGCATCCGACCCGCGCGACGGCGGCCAGGAGGACCGCGAGGAGTCCGGCGCACCGTCCGGCGACCACGACCAGGAGCGCGGCGGCTCGGAATCGCCCGCTCCGTCCGAGGAGGCCGGCTCCGGCAAGCACCGCGGTGCGCCCGCGGACGAGGACGCCGGGGACGGCGCGGCCGGTTCGGACCGCAAGGCGGGCGAGAGCAAGGGCGGGGGCGACGGGCGCGAGAACGGCCGTCACGCTTCCCGCGGCGGCGACTCCGGCCGCGCAGGGAAGGACGGGGACTACACCGTCCGACCGGGTGACAGTCTGTCGGCAATCGCCGAAGAGCACTCGCTCGCGGGTGGTTGGCCCGCGCTCTACGAGGCCAACGAGTCGGTCGTCGGCGGCGACCCCGACCTGATTCTCCCTGGTCAGAAGCTCGATCTCGGTGCGTCCCGGCGCTAGTTCGCGGCCGGGTTCATCGCTCCGGAGCGACTGAGAGAAGCATCTCATCGGCCCAACGGGCACCTTCCGCCTGCCCGATCCGCCCGTACCTGCCCCGACCTGCACAGATAAAGACAACAGCGGGAAATTCAGGGGCTCCTGGTGCTGGATGTCGGTTTTTGAACCGGTGGGACTTGTGTGCTTACCGTCGAAGCCGCTCGCCACACGGTGGGCGCCGACGGCCATCACGCCGAATCCTGCCGGTGGCCGGAGGACAGTCGACGCGTCAGCGCCGTAGGCAGGAGCGGGGGACCCAAGGTAAGTGCCGGACGGACCGCGGCAGCGGAACGGACGGCTAGGGGTGAAGACCGGTGCGCGAGCACCGGGCCGGGCCGCTCACAGCCCGAACCCGACAGCTCACCTCGCAGGCGTCGGTGAGGAGATGTTCCATGCTGCTTTCCGGCAACAAGGGTACCCGGGGCGCGCACCGCCGCCCATCGGCCATGGCCCGCATCGCAGCGCTCGCCGGTGTCGCCGGCACCGCGGTCGCCGTACCGCTCATGGGCGCCACATCGGCGAACGCCGCCTCCGTCGGAACCTGGGAGAAGGTCGCCCAGTGCGAGTCCGGCGGCGACTGGCACATCAACACCGGCAACGGCTACTACGGCGGGCTGCAGTTCTCGAAGTCGAGCTGGGCCGCGGCGGGCGGCACCCAGTACGCGCCCCGCGCCGATCTGGCCAGCAAGGAGCAGCAGATCGCCACCGCCGAGAAGCTGCTCGACATACAGGGGCCGGGTGCCTGGTCCTGCGCCGGCGCGGGCGGCCTGACCGCCGGCGGCCCGGACGCGGACGTGGACACCGCCCGCTCCTCGGCCGGGGGCGCCGAGGCCCGCGCCGACCGCAGCGACCGCGGCGACGGCCCGGGTACGTCGGGGCGGGCCGCGCCCAAGAGCGGCCCGGTGAAGAAGGGCGACGGCGAGTACGAGGTCAAGCCCGGTGACACCCTCGGCAGCATCGCCGACGCCGAGCGCGTCGAGGGGGGCTGGAAGAAGCTCTACGAGCGGAACAAGAAGATCGTCGACCGCGCCGACCTGATCTACCCCGGCCAGCGTCTCCACCTGAGCTGACCCGGTCGCGGGCCCGGCGCCACGGGCCGGGCCCGCCCCGTCCGCCGTGCCGGCCCGCCCCGGCTCGGGTGCCGGGCCCGCCCGCCGGCCGCGCGGATCATGAGCCCCCAAAGATCCCCTTTACGGGCCTTTGGGGGCCTTTTCGTCTCGGGGGGCGGGCAGAGGACGGCCGAGGATCCGGGGCCGGTTAGGCTCATGCCGCAGACAGGGATTCACGCAGTCCCTGCGTCCCAGCGTCAGATCCCAGAAGGAGATGCTCGTGCCGTCCATCGACGTCGTCGTAGCCCGCGAGATCCTCGACTCGCGAGGCAACCCCACGGTCGAGGTCGAGGTCGGCCTCGACGACGGCAGCACCGGCCGTGCCGCCGTTCCCTCCGGTGCCTCCACCGGAGCGTTCGAGGCCCTCGAGCTCCGCGACGGCGACAAGAGCCGCTACGGCGGCAAGGGCGTGGAGAAGGCCGTGCTCGCCGTGATCGAGCAGATCGGCCCGGAGCTGGTCGGCTACGACGCCACCGAGCAGCGCCTGATCGACCAGGCGATGTTCGACCTGGACGCCACCCCGGACAAGTCCTCGCTCGGCGCCAACGCGATCCTCGGTGTCTCCCTCGCCGTCGCGCACGCCGCCTCCGAGGCCTCCGACCTGCCGCTCTTCCGCTACCTCGGCGGACCGAACGCGCACCTGCTGCCGGTCCCGATGATGAACATCCTCAACGGCGGCTCGCACGCCGACTCCAACGTGGACATCCAGGAGTTCATGATCGCGCCGATCGGCGCCGAGTCCTTCTCCGAGGCGCTGCGCTGGGGCGCCGAGGTCTACCACACCCTGAAGTCCGTCCTGAAGGAGCGGGGCCTGTCCACCGGCCTCGGCGACGAGGGCGGCTTCGCGCCGAACCTCGACTCCAACCGCGAGGCCCTCGACCTGATCGTCGAGGCCATCAAGAAGGCCGGCTACCAGCCCGGCCAGGACATCGCGCTCGCCCTGGACGTCGCCGCCACCGAGTTCTACAAGGACGGCGTCTACGCCTTCGAGGGCAAGACCCGCACGGCGGCCGAGATGACCTCGTACTACGCCGAGCTGGTCGACGCGTACCCGCTGGTCTCCATCGAGGACCCGCTGAACGAGGAGGACTGGGACGGCTGGAAGACCATCACCGAGCGGCTCGGTGACAAGGTCCAGCTCGTCGGCGACGACCTGTTCGTCACCAACCCGGAGCGTCTGGCCCGCGGCATCGAGAACAACACCGCCAACGCGCTGCTGGTCAAGGTCAACCAGATCGGTTCCCTGACCGAGACCCTCGACGCCGTCGAGCTGGCCCAGCGCAACGGCTTCAAGTGCATGATGTCCCACCGCTCCGGCGAGACCGAGGACGTCACCATCGCCGACCTGGCCGTCGCCACCAACTGCGGCCAGATCAAGACCGGCGCCCCGGCCCGCTCCGAGCGCGTCGCCAAGTACAACCAGCTCCTGCGCATCGAGGAGATCCTCGACGACGCCGCGGTGTACGCCGGCCGCAGCGCCTTCCCGCGCTTCAAGGGCTGACCCAGGGGAGCGCCGCGGGGCCGCAGGAAGCCCACGGGCGTTCGCTCCGGCCTTCGTACGTCCCCGGCCGCGGTCCCGTACCGTGGCCGGGGACGTCCGTATCCGACTGCAGGGAGGCGATGTGGGCGCGGACCGGGAGCGGTTCTCCACCGCGACCAGACTCAAGGCGCTCGGCGAGCAGGCCGCCGCCCGGGTCTACCGGGCCCAGGCCCGCAAGGCGCCCCGGCGCAGCCGGCTCACCGGCCGTGCCGCGCTGCTCGCGCTGGTCGTCTGCTCGCTCGTCGTCGCCCTGGCGTACCCGATGCGGCAGTGGGTCTCCCAGCGTTCGGAGATCGCCGAGCAGCAGCGCCAGGCCGAGCAGGCGCGCCGGGCCGTGGAGAAGCTGCGCGACGAGAAGGCCCGCTGGCAGGACCCGGCGTACGTGGAGCGGCAGGCCCGCGAGCATCTGCACTTCCTCCGGCCGGGCGAGACCGGCTACACCGTGGTCGGCGGCGGCTCGTACGACAGCAGGCCGCCGCAGGGCGAGGGGATGGCCGACCGCGCCTGGTACACCAACCTCTGGGAAGGCGTCGACCGCGTCGACGCCCGCGGCTGACCGGCCCCCGAAGTCCCCTCGACCGCACCCGATTTCCCGATCCGACCGACGAGAACCGAAGAGATCTGCGCAGGCATGGACACGCCCCCTCCCCAGACCGATCCCACCCCGCCGACCGACGCCGACATCACGGCGATCGGCGAGCAGCTGGGCCGTGTGCCGCGCGGGCTGCGTGCCGTCGCGCACCGCTGCCCGTGCGGACTGCCCGACGTGGTGGAGACCGCGCCGCGCCTGGAGGACGGCACGCCCTTCCCGACGCTCTACTACCTGACCTGCCCGCGCGCCGCCTCCGCCATCGGCACGCTGGAGGCGGACGGCGTGATGAAGGACATGAGCGCCCGGCTCCAGGAGGACCAGGAGCTGGCCGCCGCCTACCGCGCCGCGCACGAGGACTACATCCGGCGGCGTGACGCCGTCGAGGTGCTGCAGGGCTTCCCCAGCGCGGGCGGCATGCCGGACCGGGTGAAGTGCCTGCACGTCCTCGTCGGTCACTCGCTGGCCGCGGGCCCGGGCGTGAACCCGCTCGGCGACGAGGCGATCGCGATGCTGCCGGAGTGGTGGCGCAAGGGGCCCTGCGTCTCCTGCCCTTCGGGCGCCCAGGGCGATGACGCGCGGGACGACGGCGTGCAGGACGACGGCGTGCTGGGCGAGGCGGGGCAGGCGACGGAGCGGCAGGGGGACGGCGCATGACCCGGGTCGCCGCCGTCGACTGCGGCACGAACTCCATCCGCCTGCTGGTCGCCGACGCCGACCCGGCCACGGGTGAGCTGAAGCAGCTCGACCGCCGGATGACGATCGTCCGCCTCGGCCAGGGCGTGGACCGTACGGGCCGGCTGGCGCCCGAGGCCCTCGAGCGCACCTTCGCCGCCTGCCGTCAGTACGCCGGGGTGATCCGCGAACTCGGCGCCCGGCGCACGCGGTTCGTCGCCACCTCGGCCTCGCGCGACGCCGAGAACCGCGAGGAGTTCGTGCGCGGTGTGGTGGACATCCTGGGTGTGGAGCCCGAGGTGATCACCGGGGACCAGGAGGCGGAGTTCTCCTTCACCGGCGCCACCAAGGAGCTGGCGGGCCTGGACCACGTCGAGAAGCCGTATCTCGTCGTCGACATCGGCGGCGGCTCGACGGAGTTCGTCGTCGGCGACGTTTCCGTGCGGGCGGCACGCTCCGTCGACATCGGCTGCGTCCGGATGACGGAGCGTCACCTCGTCCGGGACGGTCACGTCACCGACCCTCCGGAGCCCGGCCGGATCGACGCCGTCAGGACCGACGTCGAGGCGGCGCTGGACCTCGTCGAGCAGACCGTGCCGCTGACCGAGGCCCGGACGCTCGTGGGGCTCGCGGGATCCGTCACCACGGTCGCGGGCATCGCCCTCGGCCTGCCGGCGTACGACTCGGACGCGATCCACCACGCGCGCATCCCCGTCGACCGGGTCCGGGAGATCACCGCCACCCTGCTGTCGTCGACGCACGAGGAGCGGGCGGCGATCCCCGTGATGCATCCGGGGCGGGTGGACGTGATCGCCTCCGGAGCCCTGGCGCTCCTCGCGATCATGGAGCGGACCGGGGCGCGGGAGGTCGTGGTCAGCGAACACGACATTCTGGACGGGATCGCCTGGTCTTTGGTACCCGAGTCGCGATAAGAGGCGATCCTGCACAGCATCGCGTTCCATACGGCACTCGACGCGCAGCAGGGGGCGGGGTCACTACGGATTGCGGCAGACGTCCCGCCGGCTGCCCACCTTGACGACAAGGATGATGAGTTCACTGTCGTTGATCTGGTACGCGACTCTGTAGTTGCCGACTCGGAGCCGGTAGAGCCCCGCGGAACTGGTGAGCTTCTTGACGTCGGCGTCCTCGCGGTACGGATCGTCGCCGAGCGCGGTCAATGCGGTCAGGATGCGCATGGCATCGAGTCGGCTGATGGCCTGGAGCTGCCGCTGTGCTGCCGCTGTGAACCGGAACGCGTACTTCACGCGGCGCCTTCACCGCGCTCGCTGAACAGATCCGCCAGCAGCTCGGCCATCGAAACGGTGGGCTCGCCGTCGGCCAGAGCTGCTTCCGCCTCGCGGGCCAGCATCACGTCGGCCGCCTCTTCCAGTGCTTCGAAGTCAGTGATCGGCACGACTGCGGCAACCGGGGCACCGTTGCGCGTGATAACGGTGGGAGTGCCTGCCTCGGCCTGGTTGATGTGTTCCGCGAGATGCGCGCGTGCTTCCCTGACGGTCGCGGTGTTTTCGGTCATGAACTCAGTGTACGCATTCCCGTGTACGCAACGCCAGGTGTGAGAGTCGCGTTCGTGAGCCATCCTCGACGGCATCGCCTGGAGTCGGCCTGACGGATCGCCCGCAGCCCGTCCCGACGGACACCGGGGCGTCGCGCGTACGGCCGTCGGGCATCCGGTGTCACGCGTCCGCCGCGTCGTCGTCCGTGGCGCCGAGCCGGTGGGCCAGGACGTACGCGACGCGCACCTTCTCGTAGACCTCCGTGGTGCTCACGCGCGCGGGGAGGTTGGTGCGGCGGGTGCGGGACACGCCCTCCCGGCCGTTCTCGCCGGTGAACCGGACGTCCGTGCGCGGTACGGCCCGGAAACGCAGCCGGTCCGCCGTCGCGACCGCGTCGATCTCCAGGTCCGGGGGACCAGTGGCGGGTCCCGCGGACTCCGCGCTTCAGGGCGGCCGGCCGCCGGACCTGCGTTCCCCCTCCCGCCTGCGGACCGGGCGGCGGGTCTTACCGCTGCCGCGTTCGGCGCTGCCGCGGGTGGTCCTCCGTACCCCTTCCGACGCCTCGCCGGTCGCCTTCTCCGCCGACCTGCCGGCGCGTTTCCCGGTGTCCTCGGCGGTCCGGGCCGCGCGCTTCCCCGCGTCCTCGGCCGTCCTGCCGGCCCGCTTCCCGGCGTCCTCTGCGGTCTCCCCGACGTCCTCGACGGCTTCGCCCGCGCTCTCCCCGACGCCTTCGACGGCTCCGGCCGCGCCCTTCCCGAGCTCTTCGACCGCCTCTCCCGCGTGGTCGCCGACGTCCTCGACGGCCTTTCCCGCGCCGCGTCCCAGCTCGCCGGCGGCCTGGCCCGCCCCGCTTCCCAGCTGCTCCACCCCGGTACCGAGACTCGAGACGAGCTGCTCCAGGATCTGCGGATTGCGGTCGACCGTCGCCAGCACCCGGCCGATGATCGCCGCGACGTGCTGGAGCCGAACCTTCAGCAGTGCCTGGGCCTCCACGCCCTTGATGTCCAGGTGGACGCCGCCCAGCGTCACGTCCGCACCCACCCTGAGCTTGAGCAGATCGAGCACGTCCGCCCGCAGGGACACCCGGGCGCGCAGGTCCTCGACGTCCAGGGAGATCTCGTCGACCTTGACCTCCGGCACGTCGAGGAGGACGTCCGGCTCGGAGGACACCGCGGTGGAGGGCCCGCCCGCGTCCTCGCCGTAGGAGGGCTCGCCGCCCTCGTCGTCGTACGCGTCCGGGGCGAACTCGTCCTCTTCCTCGGTGTTCTCGGCGTCGTTGTCGTCCATGTCGACCGCCTCTGAACGTGGGGGATTCCGTGCTGTTCAGTGCTTTTCACGATAGAGGTGGACATCCCATGATGCTCAGCGGCCGCCTGCGGCCCCCCGCGGGGCGTCGGGAAGGGCGCCGCAGAGGGGGCGGATCGAGGGCGTTCCGACCCGGAAACAGGCCCGTGGAGCCCAGGCGCGGACCTCCGCCCAAGAAAGTTCGTGAAACTCTTCACATGAAAAAGTGCCGCGTAGGATCCCGGCGGGCCGCGTAAGAGCCGGATAAGGGGCCCACTCGAGCGTGGTTCCGCTCAGGCATGCTGTGTCCGTGGCGTTGCGGCCCGGTGGCCGGGGCCCTGCCGGAGTCGTACGGCTGTGCACAAGTCCAGCTCAGGGGCGGCCTCAACGGCCTTGTCCCGCAAGGAGTTCCGTGCCGGCGTCATGACCTCGGTCACTGCGGCGGGGCAGTGTAGCAGAAGGTGCGAGGGTGCTTGTGAAGGGGCTCACGAGCACCCCCCATGGGGGTGCTGGATACTCGAAACATGAGCACCACGGAGCGTCCCAGGATCCTCGTTGTAGGCGGTGGGTACGTAGGCCTGTACGCAGCGCGCCGCATCATGAAGAAGATGCGGTACGGCGAGGCGACCGTCACGGTCGTCGACCCGCGCTCGTACATGACGTACCAGCCCTTCCTCCCCGAAGCTGCCGCCGGCAGCATCTCCCCCCGTCACGTCGTCGTCCCCCTGAGGCGCGTGCTCCCGGGGGCGGAGGTCCTCACCGGCCGCGTCACCACCATCGACCAGGACCGCAAGGTCGCCGCGATCGCGCCGATCGTCGGCGAGGCCTACGAGCTGCCGTTCGACTACCTGGTCGTCGCGCTCGGCGCGGTCTCCCGCACCTTCCCGATCCCCGGCCTCGCCGAGCAGGGCATTGGCATGAAGGGTGTGGAGGAGGCCATCGGCCTCCGCAACCACGTCCTCGAGCAGCTCGACAAGGCCGACTCGACGACCGATGAGAACGTCCGCCGCAAGGCCCTGACGTTCGTCTTCGTGGGCGGCGGCTTCGCCGGCGCGGAGACCATCGGCGAGGTCGAGGACATGGCGCGCGACGCGGCGAAGTACTACACGAACGTCACGCGCGAGGACATGCGCTTCGTCCTCGTCGACGCCGCCGACAAGATCCTCCCCGAGGTCGGGCCCGAGCTCGGCCGCTGGGGTCTGGAGCACCTCCAGAAGCGGGGTGTCGAGGTCTACCTCAACACCTCCATGAACTCCTGCATCGACGGCCATGTGGTGCTGGCCAACGGGCTCGAGGTCGACTCCAACACCATCGTGTGGACCGCGGGCGTCAAGCCCAACCCGGCGCTCTCCCGCTTCGGTCTGCCGCTGGGCCCGCGCGGCCACGTGGACACCGCGCCCTCCCTGCAGGTGAAGGGCACGGACTACATCTGGGCCGCGGGCGACAACGCCCAGGTGCCCGACCTCGCCGCCGGCGAGGGCAAGTGGTGCCCCCCGAACGCCCAGCACGCGCTGCGCCAGGCCAAGGTCCTCGGCGACAACGTGATCTCCGGCATGCGGGGCTTCCCGCAGCAGGACTACAAGCACGCCAACAAGGGTGCGGTCGCCGGGCTCGGGCTCCACAAGGGCGTCGCGATGATCGTCATCGGCAAGGTGAAGATCAAGCTCCGCGGCCGCCTGGCCTGGTACATGCACCGTGGCTACCACGGCCTGGCCGTGCCGACCTGGAACCGGAAGATCCGGGTCTTCGCCGACTGGGCGCTGGCCATGTTCCTCAAGCGCGAGGTCGTCTCGCTCGGTGCCATGGAGAACCCGCGCGACGAGTTCTACGAGGCCGCCCGTCCCGTCGCCGCCGCGGTGCCGGCCGTCGAGGCCGAGCAGGCCGGTGCCGGTCCGGAGAAGGCCAAGGCCGGCTGATCCACGACGGCGGCCGCACCGGCCGCCGTCCCCCTCCACGCCTGACAGGGCGCCCGCCATCCGTGGTGCGGGCGCCCTTTCGGGTGTTTTCGGCGTTCGGGCGCGGCGCCCGATACCCGGCGGCATATGGATATCGGCGGGTTTTTACTGTTCGCTTACGTGACAACAGGACTGCGAAGGGTGTCCGTTCGGTTGACGTAGGTGAAGGTGTACTCCCGCCGGTCCCGCCGCATGGAGGTGTACGACATGGCCGATGCCGCGCCGCGGCTCACCGCTCTTGCCGAGGAACTCCTGGGAGCCCCGCTCCCCGTCCGTATCCGCACCTGGGACGGCACCGAGGCGGGCCCGCCCGGCGCCCCCACCCTTGTCGTACGCCACCGCCGTGCCCTGCGCCGGCTGCTGTGGCAGCCGGGCGAACTGGGGCTCGTACGGGCCTGGGTCGCCGGTGAACTCGCCATCGACGGCGACGTGTACGAGACGCTGGACCTGCTCGCCGGGCTGCTCTGGGAGCGAAGTCCCGCCGCGGGCAAGGGCCGTGCCCTCGCCGCCGTCACCGCCCTCCGCGACCCCGCCCTGCGCGCAGCCGCCCAGGACCTGATCGCGCTCGCCGGGCCCGGCCTGCCGCCCGTCCCGCCGCGCGAGGAGGTGCGCCGCCGCAGCGGCGTGCTGCACAGCCTGCGCCGCGACAAGGCCGCCATCAGCCACCACTACGACGTCGGCAACGACTTCTACGAGCGGGTGCTCGGCCCGTCCATGGTCTACTCCTGCGCCTACTGGGAGGAGGGCTCGACCCTGGAGGAGGCCCAGCGCGCCAAGCTCGACCTGGTCTGCCGCAAGCTCGGCCTCGGCCCGGAGGACCGGCTGCTCGACGTCGGCTGCGGCTGGGGCTCGATGGTGCTGCACGCGGCGCGCGAGTACGGCGTCCGGGCCACGGGCATCACCCTCTCCGCGGAGCAGGCGGCGTACGCCCGCAAGCGCGTCGCCGACGAGGGCCTGACCGACCGGGTCGAGATCCGCGTCCAGGACTACCGCAGGGTGGACGACGGTCCCTACGACGCGATCTCCTCCATCGGCATGGCCGAGCACGTCGGCTCCACCCGCTACCTGGAGTACGCGCGGACCCTTCACTCCCTGCTGAGGCCGGGCGGCCGGCTGCTCAACCACCAGATCGGGCGCCCCCCGGTGGTGAACGAGGAGTTCTACCGCGTCGACCCGTTCATCGACCGGTACGTCTTCCCGGACGGGGAGCTGGCGCCCGTCGGCCGGACCGTCTCGCTCATGGAGGAGGCCGGGCTCGAGGTGCGCGACGTGGAAGCGCTGCGCGAGCACTACGCGCTGACGCTGCGCCGCTGGGTGGAGAACCTGGAGGCGCACTGGGCCGAGGCCGTACGTCTCACCTCCCCCGGGCGGGCCCGCGTGTGGAAGCTCTACATGGCTGCCTCGGCGGTGTCGTTCGAGCGCAACCGGATCGGCGTCAACCAGGTTCTCGCGGTCCGTACGCCCGGCTCCGGCGCGTCCGGCCTTCCCCTCAGGACGCGGGACTGGCGCGCCTGACGTCGTACGGCGAACGCCGCCGGCCCGGACAGGATCCGTCCGGGCCGGCAGTGTGTGCGGGGTGCGGCTACTCCGCCTTGATGGCCTCCAGGGCGTTGAGCTTCGCCGCCCGGCGCGCCGGCCACAGCGCGGCCAGGACGCCGACGAGCGCGGCCATGCCCAGGAAGACGCCGATCTCGAGGAACGGGATCTGCATGGTGTAGGTGGTCACCGTGCCGGCGATGGAGGTGCCGGCGGCCCAGGCGATGAAGAGGCCGAGGCCGATGCCGAGGATCGCGCCGAACAGCGAGATCACCACGGCTTCCAGACGGACCATCCGCTTGACCCGCGAGCGGTCCAGACCGATCGCCCGCAACATCCCGATCTCGTGCTTCCGCTCGAAGACCGACATGGCCAGCGTGTTGACCACGCCGAGCACGGCGATGAGGATCGCCATGGCCAGCAGCCCGTAGAGCATCTTGAGCAGCAGGTTGATCGCCTGCGCGAAGTCGTCGCTGATGGCCTGCTTGTCCTTGACGGAGATGGCCGGGTTCTTGCCGAGCGCGTCGACGATGGTGGCCTCGGCGGCGTCCGAGGCGCCGTCCTTCATCTTCACCAGCACCTGGTCGTCGGCGACCTTGTCCAGGTGCGGGTTCACCACGGAGGTCGGGACGTACAGCCCCTGGAACATCTCGTTGCCCTCGTAGATCCCGCCCACCCGGACCGCCACGGTCTTGTCGTCGTCGAACGTGTACCGGACGGTGTCGCCCACCTTGACGTGCAGGTCGTCGGCCAGGTCCTGGTCGATCAACGCCTTCTTCGCGCCCAGTCCGGTGAACGAGCCGCTGGTGAAGTCGAGGTTGAGCAGCTCGGGCGCGGAGCGCGGGTCGAGGCCGGTCATCCGCGTGAACGTGTCGCCCGCCTCTCCGTACGCGGTCCGCAGCGGGCTGCTCGCCTCGACCTCCGGGAGCTTGTCCAGCTTCGAACGGACGTCGGGGTTCAGCCCGTTGAAGTTGGCCATGGTGACCGAGTAGTCGGACTTCAGGGAGTCCACGGCCATCTTGTCGATCGCCGTCTGCATGGAGGTGGCGATGACGGTCATGCCGGTGATGAGGGTCAGACCGATCATCAGGGCCGAGGCGGTGGCGGCCGTACGGCGCGGGTTGCGCACCGCGTTCCGCCGGGCGAGGGTGCCGGAGACCCCGAAGCGGGCGAGCAGCGGGGCCGCAGCCGCGATGACCGGCCGGGACAGCAGCGGGGTGAGCACGATGACGCCGACGAGCACGAGGCCGGCGCCGCCGAAGAGGACACCGGTGGAGGAGCCCTGCGTGCCCATGAACAGCATGGCCGTGCCGAGCGCGGTGATGGCGGAGCCGATGGAGTTGCGCACGACGAGACCGCGGGTGGTGGGCGCGGCGTGCACGCTGTTCATCGCCGCGACCGGCGGGATCTTCGCGGCCCGGCGGCCGGGCAGCCAGGCGGCCAGCATGGTGATCACGACGCCGACCAGCAGCGCGTACAGGGCGGTGGTCGGGGCGATGACGAGCGGGCCGTCGGGCAGCGCGGCGCCCATGGCGTTCACACCGGCGCGCATGCCGACGGCGACGCCGCTGCCGAGCAGGAAGCCGCTCACGGAGGCGACCAGGCCGATGAGGAGTGCCTCCAGGAGGACCGAGCGGGTCACCTGACGGCGCGTCGCGCCGATGGCGCGCAGCAGTGCCAGCTCCTTGGTGCGCTGGGCGACCAGCATGGTGAAGGTGTTGGCGATGAGGAAGATCCCGACGAACAGCGCGATGCCGGCGAAGTAGAGGAGCACCTGGCTCATCTGCTTGGTGTCCTCGGCGATGAACTCGGCCTGCTCGTCCGCCAGGACCTTGCCGGTGGTGACCTCGGTGTCCCCCGGCACGACCTTCTCGACGGCACGCTTGAGCGCGGCGTCGGAGGCGCCCTGCTCGGCGCGGACGGTGATCTCGTCGTACTCCCCGCCGGTGTCGAGGACCTTCATGGCCGTGGTGTTGTCGAAGAGGACGAGGCTGCCGCCCGCGCCCACGCTGCCGTCGTCGGTGTCGAAGACACCGGTGATCCGCTGCTTCATCACCGGGCCGTCGGTGGACACGCGGGCGGTGTCACCGGTCCTGAATCCGGTGCGGTCCGCGGTGCGGCTGTCGATGGCGATCTCGTCCCGCGCCTTAGGGGCACGGCCGTCGGTGAAGGTGTAGCGGTCGTCCTCACCGTCGGGGCCGGGGAAGTAGTTGGCGCCGTTGCTGCCCCAGCCTTCGCCGACGAGCTTGCCGTCCTTGTCGGCGAGGGCGGTGAATCCGGTGACGGAGCCGGTGGCGGACAGCGCGCCCGGCAGGTTCCCGATCCTCTTCAGCAGCCGCTGGGTGAGGACGGGGTCCTTCTTGCCCTCGTCGCCTCCGACTTCGGAGCCGGAGCCTGCGGGCGGACCGTCGGAGCGCACGGCGACCGCGACGTTCTCGAAGCTCTTCGCGGAGCGGTTCTTGAAGGCGGTGCCGACGGAGTCGGTGAAGATGAGGGTGCCGGAGACGAACGCGACGCCGAGCATGACGGCGAGCACGGTCATCATCAGCCTGGCTTTGTGCGCGAGCACGTTGCGCACGGCGGTACGGAACATGGTTCTCAAGTCCTGGGGTCGGGCCGGTGGCGGGCGGTCGTGCGCGGTCAGTGGCTCCGGGGCTTGGACGCGGGGGCGCCGGCGGTCCCGCCGGAGATGCGCAGCATGCGGTCCAGGACGGAGTCGGCCGTCGGCTCGTGCAGTTCGTCGACGATCCGGCCGTCGGCCAGGAAGATGACACGGTCGGCGTACGCGGCGGCGACCGGGTCGTGCGTGACCATCACGATGGTCTGGCCCAGCGCCCGTACGGAGTTGCGGAGGAAGCCCAGGACCTCGGCGCCGGAGCGCGAGTCGAGGTTGCCGGTCGGCTCGTCCGCGAAGATGATCTCGGGCTTGCTCGCCAGGGCGCGCGCCACGGCGACGCGCTGCTGCTGACCGCCCGACAGCTCCGTCGGGCGGTGCTTGAGGCGCCCGGACAGACCGACGGTCTCGATGACCTGGTCCAGCCACTGCCGGTCGGGCTTGCAGCCGGCGATGTCCATGGGCAGCGTGATGTTCTCCAGCGCGTTGAGCGTGGGCAGCAGGTTGAACGCCTGGAAGATGAAGCCGACCTTGTCCCGGCGCAGACGGGTGAGCTGCTTGTCCTTCAGGGACGTCAGCTCCACCTCACCGATGCGCGCCGAGCCGGACGAGACCGTGTCCAGGCCCGCGACGCAGTGCATGAGCGTGGACTTGCCGGAGCCCGAGGGCCCCATGATCGCGGTGAACTCGGCCTGCCGGAACTCGACGGACACGTGGTCCAGGGCGACCACCTGGGTCTCGCCCTGGCCGTACACCTTCGACAGATCCGTGGCGCGGGCGGCCACGGCGGTGGTGCGGGCGGCGGTCTGGACGCCGTACGGGGTGGTGGTCACGGGAACGGTCTCCTGTCGAGCCTGGGAGCTGATGGGCGGATTCCATCGTCCCGGCCGGAAAGCCCGTCAGGATCAGTCCACGTTCTGGTTCCGGGGGCAGCCCAGGGAGGTACCCGGAGGCCCCGGTGTCCTCCTTGGGGATGACCGTCTCCCCCGAGAGTCCCCCTGAGAAGGGCGACGACTTTTCGTCAATCCCGAGGCATGGGGGTGGAGCCGTGTACCCCGCCCGGGCATGTGCCTACCGCAGGTACCGGGGTCTGACGCTCCCTCAGCTGCCAATAAAATCAGACAACCTCGCACTGCCCGGCCGGAGTTCGGGGGATGAAGCCGGATAGGCTCTGCGTGCGCCCTGGGGGGACCGTCAGAGTCCGGGACCCTGCCCGGATGGTGGAATGCAGACACGGTGAGCTTAAACCTCACTGGCCCTATAGGGCCGTGCCGGTTCAAGTCCGGCTCCGGGCACCCGCAAATCCCCCGGCCGCACGCCGGGTGGCGGCCCGGTTTCAGGGTTCCCTGCTCAAAGATCCTCCTCGGGTACTAGGGTGCATTCTTTGCCCACCCATTACTCTTGTGGCAAGGTCGCGCCCGGCGGCCATGGAGGAGTGAGATGAGGAGCAGCAACCCGGTCTTCTCGCGACGGGGATTCAGCCGCGACAACGGTTTCGCGAGCTTCAACGCGGCGCAGCAGGCCGGGGGCCCCGCCGCAGCTCAGCAGGGCAACCCGTACGCCACCGGAAATCCTTACACTTCGGGCAATCCGTACGCCCCGCAGGCCGGCAACCCCTATGCCCAGCCGGACGGCAGCGTGCAGGGTGCGCCTCCGGTAGCACCGCCGCAGACCGGCCGGATGACGATGGACGACGTCGTCATGCGGACGGGCATCACGCTCGGCACGGTCGTGGTCGGCGCGGCCGCCGCATGGATCATGGAGCTGCCGCTCGGGCTCGCCATCGGCTGCGGTCTCGTCGCGATGGTCCTGGGCCTGGTGCAGGCGTTCAAGCGCAAGGCCTCGCCGCCGCTGATCCTGGCGTACGCCGCCTTCGAGGGCCTGTTCCTGGGCGCGCTGAGCGGTGCCATCAACGAGCGGTTCGAAGGCGCCCCGATGCAGGCCGTGCTCGGCACGATGGCTGTGTTCGTCGGTGTGCTGATCGCGTACAAGACCCGGCTGATCCGGGTCAACCGCCGCTTCGTCCGCTACGTGGTGGGCGCCGCGATCGGCTTCCTTCTGCTGACGTCGGTGAACCTGCTCTTCATGGCCTTCGGCGGCGGTGACGGGCTGGGCTTCCGCAGCGGCGGACTCGGCATCCTCTTCGGTGTCGTGGGCGTCCTGCTCGGCGCCTGCTTCCTTGCCCTGGACTTCAAGCAGGTCGAGGACGGCATCGCGTACGGCGCTCCCCGCGAGGAGTCCTGGCTGGCCGCCTTCGGCCTCACCATGACCCTGGTGTGGATCTACCTGGAGCTGCTGCGCCTGATCTCGATCCTGCGCGGCGACTGACCGCGGTCCGGCGGGCCCTGAAGGGGGCCTGCCGGACACGTCGAAGGGCCCGGAGGCGTTGCCTCCGGGCCCTTTCGTCTTTCTCGCTCGTGGCGGGGTCCGCGGCCGGTGCTAGAGCAGCTTCCGCGCGGCGCGCCGCAGGTCGTACTCGTGGATGATCGCTTTGGCGTGGCCGTAGGCGAGGTTGTGCGCGCCACGCAGCCAGTTGACCTTTTCTTCGAAACGGAAGAGGGCGGGGCCTTCGTCGACGGTGCGAAGCCAGTCGGAGACTTCACGGCCGGTGCACTGAGGAATACGGGAGAGCAGGTTCCGGTGGGTCTCTTCGGAGAAGACTTGGGACATCGGCGCCTCCGGACGCGTCCATTGCCGGGTCATGAGCCTGGCCAGGTGTGGTCCTTCACGACACCGTGCCTGAGTGTTCGCCTGTTGGCAACAGGCAGGGGGAGGCGCATAGGCTCGCGCCGTGCTCGATGTGATGCCTCTCGTGACTGCCGTGGATCATCTCGCCGACCGGCTGCGGGCCGCGCCGCAGAGCAGGCTGCAACGCGGCGCCGCGGCGGAAGGGCTTGCCCTGGCGCGGGAGTTGGCGGCCCGGGCCCACCGGCTGGAGTTCCCCGGTGAGGACCCCTGGCCGATGCCGGACGCGGGGATGTTCGCGGTGGCCGACCAGGTCGCCGTGGCCGGCCACGATCTCGCCGAAGCCCTGCGGACGGCCTCGGCCGAGGAACTCGCGGAGGCCCTCGCGCTCGTGGAGAAGGCGACAGGGCACGTCTAGATCCCGGGGCCGGAGCGGGCGTGACGGCGGGTCCGCCGGTCGCTCCGTGGCGATGGGGCCGCCGCGTGATTCAGGGCCGGGCCCGGAGGGTCGGCCAGGGCCGGGTGGGATCCTCTGTGCGACGGGTGACCCCGGCAAGGGGCGCAGGGAAGCGGCTGCCCGGTCCGTGTCAGAGAGAGGCGATGACGCGGTCCGCGAGGATGTACACGGTTTCTTCTTCGTCGTCGCCGTACGCGAACGTCAGCGCATAGGCGCCCGAAATGCCCGACCCGCCGAGCAGGACGGGGGCCTTGCCCTCGCGCAGCGCCTGCGCGAGCCGCTCGGCGGTCTCGCGGTGGCCCGGGGTCATGCAGATCGTCGTGCCGTCCGCGAAGACGTAGACATCCAGCGTGCCCAGCGGTCCGGGGCGTACGTCGGTCAGCGGAGTCGCGTCGGTGGCGAGTTGCTCAAGCCGGTTCATCGTGCGGTCGTGGTCGGCGAAGGTCGCCGCGGGCGAGCCCGGCTCGCGGTGGTTGTCCGGGTTCGAGGGGTGGCGGCGGCGGGCGGCCGCCAGCTCGGGCGACTCGGTCTCGGCGTGGCCGCTGTCGGCGGCGGGGCCGGCCGTCGTGGCGCCCTGCTCGTACGCCTCGATCGAGGCGTCCACGGCCTCGATGCTCTCCAGGACCTCGGCCACCTCGGCGAGTTCGGCCCCCAGGAACGGCTCCAGGCCCGCGAAGTCGGCCTGGCGCGGCAGATAGACCGGCGTCTCGTCGCCCAGCGCGCCCGGGCTGCCGAGCATCGGGGGCGAGTCCGCGGCGTCACGCGCCTCCTGGGCCGCCCAGAACGCCCGGGCCTCCGCCAGTTCCCTCTCCCGCTCCTCGGCGAGCGCATCGGCGACCGCGGCGCGTATCTCCTCCGCGGGGGTCGCACGAGGCGCCGGTACGGAGGCGGTTCCGGCCTGCGCCGGCCGTTCGGCGAGCTCGGCGCGCAGCTCCGTGAGCTGCCGACGCAGCCCCCGGGTGGCGTGCAGGGCGGCGGCGCCGACGGCCGTGGCCGTGGCAGCCGCCACCAGCAGGGCAACGGACATGGCGCTCACTGGCGTACTCCCGGATCTGGATGAGGTCCCCCGAATTCCTACCTCAGGTTCGCGCGGGCTGTGGCCCGCTGTCAGTGCATAACATCATGAATCGGTCGGGAGCACAGCTCGTACGTGTGTCCACCCGACCGCTCTGACCTGCAAAAACGAATCTCCCCCAGGACATACATCACATCCTGAGGGAGATTCGGTCACGACGATGTGGTGGTGGTGACGTGTGGGGCGCGTGGGGCCGGCCCGGCGCCCCTCAGGTCGTCTCGCTCCACCTGGTGTTCGGCCCGGTGGTCAGCTCAGGCGCTCGATGACCATCGCCATGCCCTGGCCGCCGCCGACGCACATGGTCTCCAGACCGAACTGCTTGTCGTGGAACTGGAGGGAGTTGATCAGCGTGCCCGTGATGCGGGCGCCGGTCATGCCGAAGGGGTGGCCGACCGCGATCGCGCCGCCGTTGACGTTGAGCTTGTCGATGTCGATGCCCAGGTCGCGGTAGGAGGGGATGACCTGCGCTGCGAACGCCTCGTTGATCTCGGCCAGATCGATGTCGTCGATCGTCAGGCCCGCTCGGGACAGCGCCTGCTTGGACGCCTCGACCGGGCCGTAGCCCATGATCTCGGGGGACAGTCCGGAGACGCCGGTGGAGACGATCCGCGCCAGTGGCGTCAGGCCCAGCTCGCGCGCCTTGGTGTCGGACATGATGACCAGCGCGGCGGCGCCGTCGTTGAGCGGACAGCAGTTGCCCGCCGTGACGAGACCGTCGGGGCGGAAGACGGGCTTCAGGCCCTGCACACCCTCCAGGGTCACGCCCGCGCGCGGGCCGTCGTCCTTGGAGACGACCGTGCCGTCGGGGGTGGTGACCGGGGTGATCTCCCGCTCCCAGAAGCCCTTCTTGATGGCTTCCTCGGCGAGGTTCTGGGACCGGACGCCGAACTCGTCCATGTCCTGGCGCGTGACGCCCTTGAGGCGGGCCAGGTTCTCGGCGGTCTGGCCCATGGCGATGTAAGCGTCCGGGACGGCGCCGTCCTCGCGCGGGTCGTGCCAGTCGGTCCCCTCCTGCTCGGCGCGGGCGGCCGTACGGGCCTCGGCGTCGGCGAACAGCGGGTTGTGGGTGTCGGGCAGACCGTCGGAGCTGCCCTTCACGCTCCGCGAGACCGTCTCGACGCCCGCGGAGATGAACACGTCACCCTCGCCCGCCTTGATGGCGTGCAGCGCCATCCGGGAGGTCTGCAGGGACGAGGAGCAGTAGCGGGTGATGGTGCAGCCCGGCAGATGGTCCATGCCCATCTGCACGGCGACGATCCGGCCGAGGTTGTGGCCCTGCTCGCCACCGGGGAGGCCGCAGCCGAGCATGAGGTCGTCGATGTCGCGCGGGTCCAGCTCGGGGACCTTTGCGAGGGCGGCCTGGATGATCTCGGCGGTCAGGTCGTCCGGACGGACCTCCTTCAGCGAGCCCTTGAAGGCCCGGCCGATCGGTGAACGGGCGGCAGAGACGATCACGGCTTCGGGCATCACGGCTCCCTGAGGGCGGGGATTCGGCAGGACTGTCTGGGAAGTTACCTGCACGTACGGCGGAGGTCACGGCCTGTGTGCTGTGACGCGGGCCTCTTTTCTAAGCGCTTGCTCACCCCAGTGTGCCACCGGGTCGCCTGCGGCGGGCAGGGCACGGGGAACCGGGCGGGGCCCGGTGGCCCGCACGCGCACCGCGCGAGCGCACGGGTGCGCCTCGGCGCCCTGCGCGGAGGGCGCAAGGCCCGGCGCGCTGCGGGAGGGCGCAGGGCGGGAGGACGCAAGGCGGGAGGGCGCAAGGCGGGCCACGCCCGGTGTGCCCCTCTCGCGGACTCGCCGGGCTCGGGTTGCGCCCTCCGCCCCTCACCCACCGGGCCCTGCCCGCACGTGTGCGGGGCGCAGGGCCGGCCGGACCCGGTGCGCCCGCGCCTACGCGTCCGGCTTGCTCGCGTCGCCGCGTCGCCGCGTCGCCGCGTCCTCGCGCCGGTCGGGCGGCTCCGGGGCTTGCCCGTCCCGCCGCGCCCGGCCCAGCCCTCCTACGCCTCCGGCGAGCGGAGCGTGGCCGGGGTGTCCGGAGACGTCGCGGCCTTCGTGGCGGCGTCGGCTGCCGGGAGGCGCCGGCGGCGGCGGTGCTTGAGCAGCACCCAGGGGCCGCGGATCCCCACCGGTGCCGCCGCGGCCACCTCGGTGCCGCTCTCGGACGCCGCCTGCGCCGCAGCCTCGGCCACCGGCAGGATGCCCTCACGGCGCGCCGCCTCCGGCCGCTCCGCCTCGGGCCACAGGCCCAGCACCGCGCACAGCGTCGGCAGCACGGCCATCGCGGCCGTCGCGTAACCCTCCGCCGACGGGTGGTAGTTGTCCGGGCCGAACAGCTCCCGCGGGTTCGCCTCGAACTCCGGGCCGAGCAGGTCGCCCAGCGAGACCGTACGGCCGCCCTGCTCGACCACGCCGATCGTCTGCGCAGCCGCGAGCTGGCGGCTCATCCGCCGGGCCAGCCAGCGCAGAGGCTGGTAGACCGGCTCGATCGTGCCGAGATCCGGGCACGTGCCGACCACCACCTGGCAGTTCTTCTCCCGCAGCCGCCGTACCGCGTCCGCGAGCAGCCGCACCGAACGGGCCGGTGGCATGCGGTGCGTGACATCGTTGGCGCCGATCATGATCACGCAGACGTCGGGGATCAGACTGCTGTCCCCCAGCAGCACCGTGACCTGACGCTCCAGGTCGTCGGACTGCGCGCCCGGCAGCGCCACCGTCCGCAGGTCCACGGGCCGTTCGGCGACCGCCGCGAGGCCCGAGGCGAGCAGCGCCCCCGGCGTCTGGCGCGGGCGGTGCACCCCCTGGCCGGCCGCGGTCGAGTCACCGGCGAGGGCCAGCCGCAGCGGCCGCTGGTTCGCGTGGTGCGCGAACACCGCCCCGTACCGGCCGTCCGCGGTCGGCGGCACGTCGCCCGAGCCGCCCACGGAGCGCCGCGCCAGCTGCACCTCGGTCAGCACGAGCCCGATCGCCGCCCCGCCCAGCAGCCCGATCCCGCCACCGCCGTACGCCGCCGCGGCCGCGATCCTCCGGGCCACCCTCGCCCTCGACATCGACATCTGCCGACCGCCTCCCTCCCGCGTCCCGCGCCTGAACGCCCTGCCCGTACGTATGCCGCAGCAGAGCCGCAGTACGCCCCGCTACTTGCTGGTTGCCCGCTGTGGCGCTCCGTGCAACGCCCCCGTACGGCGGGTACGGGCCACATCCAGGTGGCACTGCTGCGGTGCGCCCCGGCGGAATAGGCTGGCCGCACGGGCCGTACGCGTGCGGCTGCCACTTGACCCGCGGTGACCCCGCCTGACCTGGAGAACGTCGTGCATTATCACGATTCGATGATTGAGCTCGTCGGCAACACCCCGCTGGTGAAGCTCAACAGCGTGACCGAGGGGATCCAGGCAACGGTCCTGGCCAAGGTCGAGTACTTCAACCCCGGCGGCTCCGTGAAGGACCGCATCGCCGTGCGCATGATCGAGGCCGCCGAGGAGTCCGGGGCGCTGCAGCCGGGCGGCACCATCGTCGAGCCGACCTCGGGCAACACCGGTGTGGGACTGGCGATCGTGGCCCAGCAGAAGGGCTACCGCTGCATCTTCGTGTGCCCGGACAAGGTGTCCACGGACAAGATCAACGTGCTGCGGGCGTACGGCGCCGAGGTCGTCGTCTGCCCGACCGCCGTCGACCCGGAGCACCCGGACTCGTACTACAACGTCTCCGACCGGCTCGTCCGGGAGACGCCGAACGCCTGGAAGCCCGACCAGTACAGCAACCCCAACAACCCGCGGTCGCACTACGAGACGACCGGCCCCGAGCTGTGGGAGCAGACCGAGGGGAAGATCACGCACTTCGTGGCGGGCGTCGGCACGGGCGGCACCATCACCGGCACCGGCCGCTATCTGAAGGAGATCTCCGAGGGCCGGGTCCGGATCGTGGGCGCCGACCCCGAGGGCTCGGTCTACTCGGGCGGCTCCGGGCGCCCGTATCTGATCGAGGGCGTCGGTGAGGACTTCTGGCCGACCGCGTACGACCCGAAGGTCACCGACGAGATCGTTGCGGTGTCCGACAAGGACGCCTTCCAGATGACGCGGCGGCTCGCCAAGGAGGAGGGCCTGCTCGTCGGCGGCTCCTGCGGCATGGCGGTCGTGGGCGCCCTGAAGGTGGCCGAGAATCTCGGTCCGGACGACGTGGTCGTCGTCCTGCTGCCCGACAGCGGCCGCGGCTACCTCTCGAAGATCTTCAACGACGAGTGGATGGCGGACTACGGCTTCCTGGAGGAGGGCGAGCCGAGCGCCCGCGTCGCCGACGTGCTGGCGTACAAGGAGGGCGCGCTGCCCTCGCTCGTCCACATGCACCCGGACGAGACGGTGGGCGAGGCCATCGAGGTGCTGCGGGAGTACGGCGTCTCGCAGATGCCGATCGTGAAGCCGGGCGCGGGCCACCCGGACGTCATGGCCGCCGAGGTCATCGGCTCGGTCGTCGAACGCGAGCTGCTGGACGCGCTGTTCACGCAACGCGCGTCACTCGGCGACCCGCTGGAGAAGCACATGTCCGCGCCGCTGCCCCAGGTCGGCTCGGGCGAGCAGGTCGAGGACCTGATGGCGGTGCTGGAGGGCGCCGACGCGGCGATCGTCCTCGTCGAGGGCAAGCCGAAGGGCGTGGTCAGCCGTCAGGACCTGCTGGCGTTCCTCGCGAAGGCCACCAAGTAGCGGTACGGCGAACCGTCGCGGCGGCGCGGACCGGCACAGCCAAGTGCCGGTCCGCGCCGCCGCGTTCGTGCCACGCCGTGCGGGCCACGCAACTGGTACGCGTGCGTCATGTGCGCGCAGCACGCGCTTAACACGGGTCCGGCACATTGGAGGACGTCGGCAGGAGCCCCACGGGGCGGACGGGGTGCGAACCCACCGCATCCCCTCCCGTACCGCGGTGCCCCGCGCCGGCCCCCGAACGGCGCCATGGAACCCTCCGGAGCGGCTCCCGGACCTCCAGGTCGCCGCGGACGTGGAGGAACCGGCCCTGACCCGGCCCGCGTCCACCGCGGGGACCGCCGTCGTCCCGCCCCCGGCTCGTGCCGGGGTGCGGCGGTCCCCGCCAACCCCCCACAGCCGAGCGGCCCGTGATCCATGACCACGGGCCGTTCGGCTGTCCGGGGCCGCCGGGCCCGATAGGGCCAGGGCCGATGGGCCGGGGCGGCCCGCTCAGTCCCAGTCGCCGTCCGGCTTCTCGCGGCGCTGTTGCCACGGCAGCCGGCCCGCCCCGTGCACCGCGTTCACCCCGACGATGCCCGCCCAGGTGACGAGCAGCCCCGGCAGGCCCGCGTTCACCGCGCCGATCGCCGACAGCGGTACGGCCAGGACGAGCGAGACGATGCCGAAGCCGAACCGTTCCCCGAAGGTGCTGCCGCCGCCGGGCCCGCGCGCCGGGGCCGGCGCCGCGCCGCGCGCGACGACCATCTGGTGCTCGGCGAGGCGGCGGCGCATGCGCTGGTCGAGCGTCCCGTCGAGCCGCTGCTCGACCTTCTCCAGGAACGACTCGATGAGTTCCGCCTCGTACTCCGGGCCCAGCTCCTTGCGCGCGTGCACGGTGGCGTCGAGGTCCTTCTTCAGCTCGTTGTCGCGGGCTTCCATGGCCGGCACGTTACGGTCACCGAAGGGTGGGTGTCTGTAGGGGTAGCCCCCGGAATCGGCGCCCCGGGATGATGGGGGGCCGGTCCCCGGGAGAGAAGGAGCGTGCGTGTCCGAGGTCCTGCTGCCGTCGCTGACCGGGGCGTACACCTCCCACGGTTCCGCCTCCGGATCCGGTGGTCCCGACCGTCCGGACGCGATCACCGTGGCCGGACGGCCCTGTTCGCGCGAGGACCTGGCGGGTGCCGCCGGAGCGGTCGCGGCCCGCATCGCCGGGGCGCCGGCGGTCGCCGTACGGGCCGACGCGTCGCTGGAGACGGTCGCGGCGGTCGTCGGCGGGCTGCTGGCCGGTGTGCCGGTGGTGCCCGTGCCGCCCGACTCGGGACCGGCGGAGCGGGACCACATCCTGCGGGACTCCGGCGCCGAGTTGCTGCTGCGCGGCGCGGACGCCGCCGAGGAGAACGCGCCCCTGCCGCCCGGCGTCCGGCCCCTGCCCGTCGACGTCGCCGAGCGCGCCGCGTGGACCGGGCCGGAGCCGGAACCCGGCTCGACCGCCCTGATCCTCTACACCTCCGGCACGACCGGTGCCCCGAAGGGCGCGCTGCTGCCCCGGGGTGCGCTGGCCGCCGATCTCGACGCCCTCGCCGAGGTGTGGGAGTGGACGCCGGAGGACACCCTGGCCCACGGCCTGCCGCTGTTCCATGTGCACGGCCTGGTGCTGGGCGTGCTCGGCGCGCTGCGGGTGGGCAGCCGCCTGGTGCACACCGGACGGCCGACGCCCGAGGCGTACGCGGCGGCGGGCGGCAGCCTGTACTTCGGCGTGCCGACCGTGTGGGGGCGTGTCGTCCAGGACCCCGCCTCGGCCCGCGCGCTGTCGGACGCGCGCGTCCTGGTCTCGGGCAGCGCTCCGCTGCCCGCGCCCGTCTTCCGCGACCTGGAGGCGCTGACCGGCCACCGGCCCGTGGAGCGCTACGGCATGACGGAGACGCTCATCACGGTCTCCGCGCGGGCGGGCGGTGAGCGCCGGCCGGGCCACGTGGGCCTGCCGGTGCCAGGCGTCCGTACCCGTGTGGTGGCGGAGGACGGTGCGGAGATCGGTGAACTCCAGGTCACCGGGGAGACGCTGTTCACCGGCTACCTCGGCCGGCCCGAGGCGACCGCGGACTCCTTCACCGACGACGGCTGGTTCCGTACGGGTGACATCGCGGCCGTCGAGCCCGACGGCTTCCACCGGATCGTGGGACGTGCCTCCACCGACCTCATCAAGTCCGGCGGCTACCGCATCGGCGCGGGCGAGGTCGAGAACGCGCTGCTCGACCATCCCGCGGTCCGGGAGGCGGCGGTCGTGGGCGCCCCGCACGAGGACCTGGGCCAGCAGATCGTCGCCTACGTCGTGGCCGACGGCATCACCGAGCGGGCGCTGACGGACCATGTGGCGGCCCACCTCTCGGTCCACAAGCGGCCCCGCCGCGTCGTCTTCCTCGACGCCCTGCCGCGCAACGCGATGGGCAAGCCGCAGAAGAAGCTGCTGCCGCCGCTCTGACGCGGACGTCAGGCGCGGGCGCGGACCGTGAGAGCGGGGCGTGTGGGGGCGTGGCCGGGGCCTTCAGGGCCTCAGCACGATCTTCCCGCGGGTGTGGCGCCGCTCCAGCTCCCGGAACGCCTCTCGCACCTGGTCCAGGGGGTAGGTCCTGGCGATGGGCACCTCCAGCGTGCCCTGGTCGATCAGCCCGGCGAGTTCGGCGAGCACGTCGGAGTCCGCGCCGGACGCGTTGCCGTCCGTCTTCGTCCCGTACTTCCCGGCCGCGGCGAAGTCGATGATGGTGTCGATGCGGTCCGGGGCGACGCCGAGGTCGACGGCCAGGTCGACGTAGCCGGAGCCGAAGGTGTCGATGAACGCGTCCACCGTCCCGCCGGACGCGGCGCGGACACGGTCGGCGACCCCCTCTCCGTACGTCACCGGGATCACCCCGTGGTCGGTGAGCCAGGCGTGGTTCGCCTCGCTCGCCAGGCCGACGACGGTGGCGCCGGTGTGCCGGGCCAGCTGCACCGCGAGCGAGCCGACGCCGCCGGCGGCTCCCGAGACGACGACTGTGTCGCCGGGCCCGGGCGCCACGGCTCGTACGGCGGCGTACGCGGTCGCGCCCACGACGAACAGCGAGCCCGCCACCTCCCACGGGACCCCCGGGGGCCGCAGGACCAGATCGCCCGCCTCGACGAGGACGAAGTCGGCGTGGCTGGCCCGCTGCTCGGTGAAGCCGAGCACCTCGTCGCCCGCCGCGAACCCGCCGACGCCCGGGCCCGTCTCCGCGACGACCCCGGCGAGATCGCTGCCCTGGCCGGAGGGGAAGGTCGCGGGGAAGTAGTCGTGCAGTCGGCCTTCGCGGACGGAGGCCTCGCCGGGGTTGATGCCCGCGGCCCTGACCTCGACGAGCACCTGCCCGGGGCCGGGGGAGGGGCGTTCCACCTCATCGACCCGCAGCACGTCGATCCCGCCGTACTCGTCGAACCGGACAGCCCTGGGCATCGCACGTCCCCTCTCACATCCCCGATGCGGTGTTCGTCCCTTTCGTCCCCTCCATCCTGCCGCGCCGGCGGAGGGGACGGCGGTCTCTCACCTGAGCGGGCCCGTGAGGTGTCCCGGTCCGGCCGGTGCGGTGTCCCGGTCCGTGCCCGACCGGTGTCCGGTGCGCAGCGGCACGCCCTTGCCCGGCTTGTATATGGTCATGCAGAGTTTGTGGTGAGTGAATAGCTGTCGGAGCAGCGCGGCAGGGCGGCGACCGGCGGGAGGGCGACGCGATGGGCAACGGGGACGAGAGCGGAGGCGGCGGGGACGCCGGTACGGCCGGTGCGTCCGCCCGGCTGCAGAAGCTCTTCGAGGGCCACCGGCTGACGCCGACGCAGCGGCGCATCGCGCACTGCATGGTGCGGCGGGCCGGGGACGCGCCCTTCCTCTCCAGCGTCGAACTGGCCGAACTGGCCGGAGTCAGCCAGCCGTCGGTGACCCGCTTCGCCGTCGCCCTCGGGTTCGACGGCTATCCGGCGCTGCGCAAGCATCTGCGCGAGGTGGCGCCCCAGGAGCGGGCGGAGGGCGCCGACGCGTACAACGAGTACCAGCAGGCGGTGCAGGCCGAGATCGAGAACCTGCGGCACCTGGCCGCCGCGCTCGCCGACCCCCGGCCGGTCGAGCGGGCCGGCCGGCTGCTCGCCGCGTCCCGCCCGATGCCCGTGCTCGGACTGCGCGCCGCCTCCGCCCAGGCCCGCGGCTTCGCGTACTTCGCGGCCAAGGTCCACCCGGACGTACGGCTGCTGGACGAGGGCGGCACGATGCTCGCCGACCGCCTCGACGCCGCCCGGCGCGCGGGCGCGACCGCCCTGTTGTGCTTCGCGCTGCCGCGCCACCCGCGCGAGGTCGTCGAGGCGCTCGGCCATGCGCGCGAGGCGGGGCTGAGCGTGGTGACCGTCGCCGACAGCGCGTTCGCCCCGGTCGCGGCGCTCAGCGATGTGCTGCTGCCCGCGGCCGTCGGCACCGGGCTCGCCTTCGACACGGCCTGCGCGCCGATGATGCTGGGCCGGGCCCTGCTGGAATCGATGTGCGACGCGCTGCCCGACGCCCAGGCCCGCCTGGAGGACTTCGACGCGCAGGCGACGGCCCGCGGGCTGTTCGTGGAGTGACAGGAACGTTCGACGGCCGGGGAGAGGAGGAGGACGGGATCAGGGACCGCCGTCACTCGCCCCGCGCCCGCAGCACCAGCTTGTTGACCACCCACAGCGCGATGCCGATCGCCAGCAGTACACCGGCCCGGATGTAGACGTCCGCCGCCCGGTCCGCCATCGGGCTGGCCAGGACGATCGCGGTCACGGCGCCGAGGACGGGCAGGGCCGTGGGAGTACGGAAGTGCGCGTGCGGCACCGGGTCCCGGCGCAGGACCAGCACCGCGATGTTGACCACGGCGAAGACGCACAGCAGCAGGAACGACGTCGTGTCGCCGAGCCCTTCGATCTCGCCCGTCGACACCAGCCCGATCGCGATGGCCGTGACGAACACGATCCCGGCGATGGGCGTCCTGCGGTTGGGGAGGACGCGGGCCATGCCGCGCGGGAGGATGCGCTCGTTCGCCATCCCGTAGCAGAGGCGGGAGGCCATCATGATGTTGATCAGCGCCGAGTTGGTGACCGCGAACAGCGCGATGAGGGCGAACAGCTTCGGCGGGAAGTCGACCCCGCCCGCCTTGACGACTTCGAGCAGCGGGCCCGAAGAGCCTTCCAGCACCTTGTAGTCGACGAGCAGTGAGGAGACGAGGCCGACCAGGACGTAGATCGTGCCGGTCACCGCGACGCCCAGGAAGATGGCGCGGGGGAAGGTGCGCGCCGGGTTCTGTGTCTCCTCGGCCATGTTGACCGAGTCCTCGAAGCCGACGAACGCGAAGAACGCCAGCGCCGTCGCGCCGAGCACCCCGGTGAACAGCGCGTAGCCCGTCCCGGACGTCTCGATGTCGCCGAGCCGCGACGGCTCCCCCTCGCCCGTGATCACGGCCCACGCCCCGATCGCGAGGATGATCACCAACCCGGTCAGCTCGACGAGGGTCAGCACCACGTTCGTCTTCACCGACTCCGATACGCCGCGCAGTGCCAGGGACGCCAGGGCGAGCACGAAGAGGATGGAGATGAGCGTCGGCGAGACGTCCACGAACTCCTGGAGATAGTCGCCGCTGAAGGCGCGGGCGGCGGCGCTCGCGGACGACAGCCCGGAGCACATCACCATGAACGCGATGATGAAGGTCAGGAAGGGAACCTTGAACGCCTTCTGGGTGTAGAGCGCGGCTCCCGCGGCCTTCGGGTACTTGCCGACCAGCTCCACGTACGACGCGGCCGTCAGCAGCGCGACGACGAAGCCGATCGCGAACGGCAGCCACAGGGCGCCGCCGACCTTTCCGGCGACCGAGCCGGTGGTCGCGTAGATGCCCGTGCCCAGGATGTCGCCGATGACGAAGAGGATCAGCAACTTCGGGCCGATGGCGCGCTTGAGCGGGGTGCCGTCGTCCGGCGCGCTGCTCTCGGTGGAGGAGGTGTCGGCGGTCATGGAAGTGCGGCTACCCCGTGGCGCACCTCACATCACGTCAGGATGCCCCGCACCCCTCGTATGGGAGGCGCGGAGCGCCGGCCGCGCGCGGTTCTTCGACGTCAGTCGCGGAGAAGCCCGCCGGTCAGCGCGTCGCGCTGGGCCGCGCCGCTCTCGGCGACGATCTCCTCCACGGTCTGCTGCGGGCGCGCGAGCGCGAAGCGCACGCCCCCCGGCGCTGACGGGTCGTCCGCGAACCCGTACACCGCGGGCCTCGGCAGGCTGTTGTACGCGAAGTGGTTGGAGAAGTAGTACGCGCCGGTGTCGAGCAGCGCGGCCAGATCGCCCGCGGCGAGCAGCGGCAGCGGCCGGTTCTCCGCCACCAGGTCCCCGGCGAAGCAGCAGGGGCCCGCCACGTCCTGCGCCACCGGAGGACCGCCCTTGGGCAGCCCCTTGGCGTCGTAGGCCCGTACGCGCAGGGGCCAGGACTGCGGGGCGAAGGCCGTACGGGTGGCGAGCTGGGCACCCGCGTGGGTGACCGCGATCGGCCGCCCGCCCGCCGACTTGGCGTACTCGACACGGGCCAGCACCAGCCCGTTCTTGGCGAGCAGCGAGCGGCCGAACTCGGTGACCAGGCCGTACCGGCCGTCGAGCAGCCCGGGCACGGTGGCGGCCAGCAGACGGGCGTGGCCGGCGAAGTCCGGTGGGGTGTCGGAGGCGAAGTCGACCGGCAGGCCGCCGCCGATGTCGAGGGTGGTGACCTGGCGCCGCCCGGCCTCCGCGTTGATCTCCTCGGCGAGTTCGTAAGCGGCGCGCGTGCCCGCGGCCATCGCCGCGGGCTCCATGCCCTGGGAGCCGGCGTGGACGTGCACCTGGGTCAGCCAGGGCCGGTCGAGGAAGGCGCGGACGACGCGGGCCCGCACCTCCTCGGGCGTCCCTCCGTCCGGCCCGTCGTCGCGCAGCGGCACCCCGAACTTCGAGGTGGCCGTGGCGGTGGACAGCGCGTCGATGGCGCCGCCCCCGATCTGCGGATTGATCCGCAGGCCCAGTGGCGGCAGCCCGTCCGGACCCGGCGCGGCCAGCGCGTCGAGACGGGCCAGCTCCTCCCAGTTGTCGGCGTTCAGGGCGATCCCGAGGTCCAGGGCCTCGCGCAGTTCACCGTCCGTCTTGGCGGGCGAGTCCAGCACCGTACGGGACGCGGGCACGCCCGCCGCCCGAGCCAGCGCCAGCTCCCCGGGGCTCGCGACCTCGGCGCCGAGCCCCTCGTCGGCCAGCAGGCGCAGAACCGGCACCAGCGACGCGGCCTTGACGGCGAACGCGTGGAGGACGTCCGTGCCGGGCGCGGTGACCTCGTCGAACGCGGCGCGCAGCGCGGCGGCGGACGCGCGGATCCCGGTCACGTCCAGCAGCCCGGCGACCGGTGACGCCTCGGTGATCAGTCCCTGCTCGACGGCCGCGCGCACGGCACGGTCCCGGCGGGCGACGGGCCCGTCCCCGCCCCGGCCCTCCGGGGCGCCGCCCGGCTCGTCGTGCGCGTGGGCTCCTGCGGAATCCTCGGTGCTCATGGGCCCACTCCACCACCCCAGGGCGGGACCTGCCCATCGTTTCCGGGCGTGCGGCTGGTTACAGTGGCGCCCGCCGAGCGAGGAGGAGCCGTGAACGGGGCACAGGGACAGGCGGGGCGCATGCTGGGGGCCAACCTCCGCGCGCTGCGCACCGAGCGCGGCCTCTCGCTCTCCGAGGTCTCCCGCAGGTCCGGCGTCGCCAAGAGCGCCCTCTCGCAGCTCGAGGCCGGACACGGCAACCCGACCATCCAGACGGTGTTCTCTCTGTCGAACGCTCTGCGGGTCCCGGTGTCCGATCTGCTCGTCGAGCGGACCGAGCCGGACGTGCTGCTCGTCCGCGGCGCCGGCCTCGACGTCCTCAGCAGCGAGGCCGTGGATCTGCGCCTGCTGCGCCGCGTCGAGCCCCGCGGCGGGGTGCTGGAGGTCTACGACCAGCGCGTGCGGCCGGGCGAGCGGCAGACCTCCGACGGCCACCCCGGGCTCGAACATGTCGTGGTCACCAAGGGTGTGCTGCGGGTCGGACCGCCCGACGAACCGTACGAGCTGGGCCCCGGCGACTACGTCTGCCTGCCCGGATCCCGTCCCCACATCTACGAGACCGCGGGCGAAGTCCCGGTGACGTCCGTGCTGTTGCTGGAGTACCCGGACGGCGCGGGTATTGACCCCGCAGGCCCGCCTCATTAGCGTCGTCACCGTTCTCTGAAGAGAACGATTCCCGAGCCAGGGAACGGCGGTGCCGTGCATGCACGTCCTCCGGCAACACCCCGACGTGGTCGTCGTCGGCAGCGGCATCACCGGTGCCGCCTGCGCCGAGTCCCTCACCCGGCGCGGCGTGCGCGTCACGGTCCTCGACCGCGGGCCGCTGGCCTCCGGCACCACCGCGTGCGGCGAGGGCAACCTCCTCGTCTCCGACAAGGCCCCAGGCCCCGAACTCGCCCTCGCCCAGGCATCCTTGCGCCGCTGGCCCGCCCTGCTCGCGGAGCTGGCCGAGGAGCTGGGGCCGCGGAAGGCCGCCTGCGAGTACGAACCCAAGGGCGGCCTCGTCGTCGCCCTCGGCGAGCGCGACGTGCCCGGGCTGCGCGCCTTCGCCGCCGCCCAGCGCGCCGCCGGGGTCGAGGTGCGCGACCTCTCCGCGGCCGACGTCCCGGCCTACGAGCCGGGGGTGACGCGCAGGGCCCGCGCCGCCGCGTTCTATCCGGAGGACGCCCAGCTCCAGCCCGTCCTCGCCGCCACCGCCCTGCTCGCCGCCGTCCGCGCCCGCGGAGGCCGGGTCCGTACGGGCGTCCGCGCGACGGGGGTCCACCACGGCGCGGACGGGCGGGTGCGCGCCCTGCTCACCGACGAGGGGCCCGTCCCGTGCGGCGCGGTGGTCAACGCCTGCGGCCCGTGGGCCGGTTCGTTCGCGGAGGCGGCGGGCGCGCCGCTGCCCGTCCTGCCCCGCCGCGGCCTGGTCCTGGTCACCGCGCCTCTGCCGCCCGGCACCGTGCGGCACAAGGTCTACGACGCCGACTACGCCGCCGCGGTCGGCAGCGGCCACGCCGACCTGCAGACCTCGACGGTCGTCGAGGCGACCCGGGCCGGGACCGTGCTCATCGGGTCGAGCCGGGAGCGCGTGGGTTTCGACGAGCGCGTACGCCTGCGAGTGCTGCGCGAACTCGCCCGCAAGGCCGCGGCCCTCTTCCCCGCCCTGCGGGACGTCCACGCCCTGCGCGCGTACGGCGGCTTCCGCCCGTACACCCCGGACCATCTGCCCGTCATCGGCGAGGACCCGCGCCGTCCCGGACTGTGGCACGCGGGAGGACACGAGGGCGCGGGGATCGGACTGGCCGCCGCCACGGGCGAGTTGCTGGCCGAGCTGTACGCGGGACAGCCCCCGCACCTGGCCCCCGAGCCGTTCCGGGTGGACCGGCCGGGCCTGTCGACCGAGGAGGACCCATGCCGGACGTGACCGTCGACGGCGAGGCGCACGCCTACGTGCCCGGCAGCACCGTCGCGGCGATCCTCCTCGCCGCGGGCCGCCGCTCCTGGCGCAGCACCCGCCACGGCGGCAGGCCGCGCGGTGTGTTCTGCGGCATCGGGATCTGCCACGACTGCCTCGTCACCGTCAACGGCCTCGCGAATGTGCGCGCGTGCCTGCGCGAGGCCGCCCCGGGCGACGCCATCCGCACCGGCACGACGCCCGACGACGAGGAGGAGCGGTGACCTGGGGAGGGGCGGTGACGGGTGGCGGGGCGGTGATCGTCGTGGGCGCCGGGCCCGCGGGGACGGCGGCCGCACTCGCCGCCGCGGACGCCGGGGCCCCCGTCGTCCTGCTGGACAACGCCCCCCGCGCCGGCGGCCAGTACGACCGTCAGGCCCTCACCGGCCGGCGCCGGATCTCCCGCCGCGAGGAGGCCCTCGACGCCCATCCCCGGATCGACCACCGGCCCCGCACGTCCGTGTGGGCGCTCGAACCGGGCGGCCCGGACGGCATGCTGGTCCACGTCCAGCAGGGACCCGCCGACGCCGCCCGCCCCGTACGGACGCTCCGGGCGTCCGCGCTGATCCTGTGCACCGGCGCGTACAACCGTGCTCTCCCGTTCCCCGGCTGGGATCTGCCCGGGGTGGTCACGGCGGGTGCGGCGCAGGCCCTCGTCAAGGGGCAGGGGATCACGCCGGGCGGCCGGACCCTCCTCTCGGGCACGGGCCCGTTCCTGCTGCCCGTGGCCTCCGCCCTGCTGTCCGCCGGGGCGGATGTCGCCGGGGTGTACGAGGCGGGATCGCCCACCGGCTGGCTGCGCAGCCCGCTCACCGCGCTCCGCGACGGCCGCTCCAAGCTGCCCGAACTGGCCGCCCACACCGCCCGGCTGGCCCGCCACCGCGTCCCGTACCGCGTGCGCACCGCCGTCGTCGCCGCCCACGGCCGGGACCGCGTCGAGTCGGTGACCCTCGCCCGCCTCGGCCCGGACTGGACCGTCCGCGGCAGCCGCCGGGTCGCGGCGGACACGGTCTGCGTCGGCTACGGCTTCACACCCCAGCTCGAACTGGCCGTGGCCGCCGGATGCGTCGTGGGGGACGGCGGGTTCGTGGCGGTCGACGCGCACCAGGCCACCTCCGTACCGGGGGTGTACGCGGCGGGCGAGATCACCGGCATCGGCGGAGCCGAACTCGCCGCCGCGGAGGGGGAGGTGGCGGGCGCGGCCGCGGCTCACGGCCTCGCCGTCGGGGCGCCCGCCGCCTCGCCCGGACGATCCGCGCGCCGTGCCGCGGCCCGCGTCAGTTCGGGACGCCGCTTCGCCGCCGCGCTCGCCGCGGCCCACCCGGTCCGTCCGGGCTGGCGGAGCTGGCTGACGGACGACACGCTCGTCTGCCGCTGCGAGGAGGTCTCCTACGGGGAGCTGCGGGCGGCGGTCGAGGACCGCGGCGCGGACGGGATGCGGGCCCTCAAACTCACCAGCCGCGCGGGGCTGGGCGCCTGCCAGGGGCGCGTCTGCGGGCGTGCCGCGGCCGAGCTGGCGGGCGTCCCGGAGTCCCACCGCAGACCGATCGCCCAGCCGGTGCGGCTGGGCGACCTGGGCGAGGCGGGCGGCTTCGGTGACCTGTCCGAGCAGGGCGAGCCGGATGACCTGGGCGATGTGGACGACGTGGTCCCGCCGGGGTGCCGTGACCGTCCGGGCCCGGAGTGAGCGCAGAGCCCGTGAGCCGCCCGTGACGGCAGACCCGTAGGCCCCCACCCGTCCGCACAGCCCCGTGAGCGCGAGAACCGTCAACTGCCGTAGACGCCCGACCCCTTGGAGGACTCCATGCCCCAGCCCCCCGCCCAGCCCGGTCCCAAGTCCCACGCCGCCCGCCTCACCGGGGTCATCGTCGCCACCGCCCTGCCCTACGCCGAGGACCCCGACGCCCCCGCGGGTCTCCGCCCCGACCTCGACGCCTACGCCGACCACTGCCGCTGGCTGATCGACAACGGCTGCGACGGCGTAGGCCCCAACGGCTCGCTCGGCGAGTACTCCTCGCTCACCGACGCCGAGCGCCGCGCCGTGGCCCGTACGGCCGTCGACGCGGTCGGCCCGGACGGTCTCGTCGTCGTCGGGGTGCACGGCGCCGGTGCGCACCAGGCGCGCCGTCACGCCGAGATCGCCGCCGAGGACGGCGCCGACGGCGTGCTCTGCCTGCCGCCCACCCTCTACCGCGCCAACACCGCCGAGATCGTGCACCACTTCGAGGAGGTCGCGAAGGCGGGCCTGCCGGTCATGGCGTACAACAACCCGCTCGACACCAAGGTCGACCTGACCCCGGAGATCGTCCGCGAGATCGCGGCCATCGACAACGTCGTGGCGGTCAAGGAGTTCTCCGGCGACGTGCGGCGCGTGCTCCACCTCCGGGAGCAGGCGCCGGACCTCGCGGTGGTCGCCGGTGCGGACGACCTCGTCCTGGAGGCCCTGCTCATGGGCGCCACGGGCTGGTTCGCCGGGTTCCCGAACGTCTTCCCGGCCGAGTCCGCCCGCCTCTTCGCCCTGGCCCGCGCGGGCCGTCTGGCCGAGGCGCGGGAGCTGTACGAGCCGCTGGTCGCCGCCTTCCGGTGGGACTCCCGCACCGAGTTCGTACAGGCGATCAAGCGCGCCATGGACCTGGTGGGCCGCTACGGCGGTCCGTGCCGGCCGCCGCGCGGTCCCCTCTCGCCCGGTCAACTGGCCGAGGTGGACGCGGACATGAAGCGCGCCACGCAGGCCCTGGAGGCGGCCGGCGGGCCGTCCACCCTGCCCGAGGCGGGCCGGCGCGACGCCGCCCCGCACCACACCGACCCGCACCACACGGCGCACGAGGCCGCCCGATGAGAGCCGCCCGCTGCTTCCACGCCGTCGACTCCCACACCGAGGGCATGCCCACGCGCGTCGTCACCGGGGGCATCGGCCCCGTCCCCGGCGCGACCATGGCCGAGCGGCGCCTCCACTTCGCCCGGCACCTCGACCCCGTCCGTCGCCTGCTGGTGAACGAGCCGCGCGGCCACGCCGCCATGAGCGGGGCCATCCTCCAGCCGCCGACCCGGCCGGACGCCGACTGGGGCGTGCTGTTCATCGAGGTCTCCGGCTGTCTGCCGATGTGCGGGCACGGCACGATCGGGGTGGCCACGGTCCTCGTCGAGACCGGCATGGTCGAGGTGACCGAGCCGGAGACGGCCGTACGGCTGGACACCCCGGCCGGCCTGGTCGAGGCGCGGGTCGCCGTACGCGACGGCCGCGCGGAGGCCGTCACGCTGCGGAACGTGGCGTCGTACGCCCATGAACTCGACGCCGTGGTGCAGGTGCCGGGCCTCGGGGAGATCCGCTACGACATGGCGTACGGGGGCAACTTCTACGCGATCACGCCGCTCGACCGGCTCGGCATCCCGTTCTCCCGCGACCACAAGGACCGGATCATGGCCGCCGGTCTGGCGATCATGGACGAGATCGATCGGCAGCGGCCGCCGGTCCACCCGGAGGACCCGGGGATCACCGGCTGCCGCCATGTCCAGTTCACTGCCCCCGGCGCCCCGGCGCCGGACGGCGGGCCCGCCTCGGACGCGCGCAACGCGATGGTGATCCACCCCGGGTGGTTCGACCGTTCCCCCTGCGGCACGGGCACCAGCGCCCGTATGGCGCAGCTCCATGCGCGCGGCGAGCTGCAGGTCGGCCGGGACTTCGTCAACGAGTCCCTCATCGGGACGCGGTTCACCGGGCGCCTGACCGGGACCGCGCGGGTGGGGGAGCGGGACGCGGTCGTGCCCACGGTGACGGGGCGGGCATGGATCACGGGCATGGGCCAGTACCTGCTCGACCCGCGGGACCCGTTCCCCGCCGGGTTCACGCTGTAGCCCGGACGTCCGGCCCGCGGCCTCCGGGGGAGACCGCGGCCCGGCCGGCGGCCGCCGTCCTGCCCCTGCGCCCTGTTGACTACGTCTATTCATCTCGGGAGTATGTGAATAGCTCAATCCAATCGACGGCTGGGAGGCTGGGCTCATGTCAGGACCGCGACCCGTGCGAGCACCGCGTGGTACGGAACTGAGCGCTCGGGGATGGCAGCAGGAAGCCGCCCTGCGGATGCTGCAGAACAACCTCGACCCCGAGGTCGCCGAGCATCCGGACCAGCTCGTCGTCTACGGCGGCACGGGCAAGGCGGCCCGCGACTGGCGCTCCTTCGACGCCATGGTCCGCACCCTGCAGACGCTGAAGCAGGACGAGACGATGCTCGTCCAGTCCGGCCGGCCGGTCGGCGTCATGCAGACCCACGAGTGGGCGCCGCGCGTGCTCATCGCCAACTCCAACCTCGTCGGCGACTGGGCCAACTGGGAGGAGTTCCGGCGCCTGGAGGCCCTGGGCCTCACCATGTACGGCCAGATGACGGCCGGTTCATGGATCTACATCGGCACCCAGGGCATCCTCCAGGGCACCTACGAGACCTTCGCCGCCGTCGCCGAGAAGCGGTTCGGCGGCACGCTCGCCGGGACCATCACCCTCACCGCCGGTCTCGGCGGCATGGGCGGCGCGCAGCCGCTCGCGGTCACGATGAACGACGGCGTCGTCCTGTGCATCGACTGCGACCCGCGCGCCATCGACCGCCGGATCGAGCACCGCTTCCTGGACGTGAAGGCCGACTCGCTCGACCACGCGCTGCGGCTGGCCGTCGAGGCGCGCGACCAGCGCAAGCCTCTGTCGATCGGTGTGCTGGGCAACGCGGCCGAACTCCTCCCGCAGCTGCTCGCGATGAACGCCCCCATCGACATCGTCACCGACCAGACCTCCGCGCACGACCCGCTCGCGTATCTGCCGATCGGCGTGGACTTCGACGACATGGCCTCCTACGCGGCCGAGAAGCCCGCCGACTTCACCCAGCGCGCCCGCGAGTCCATGGCCCAGCACGTCGAGGCGATGGTCGGCTTCATGGACGCCGGTGCCGAGGTCTTCGACTACGGCAACTCGATCCGCGGCGAGGCCCAACTCGCCGGGTACGATCGGGCGTTCGCGTTCCCCGGTTTCGTCCCCGCCTACATCCGCCCGCTGTTCTGCGAGGGCAAGGGCCCCTTCCGCTGGGCCGCGCTCTCCGGCGACCCCAAGGACATCGCCGCGACCGACAGGGCGATCCTCGACCTCTTCCCGGAGAACGAGTCCCTGGCCCGCTGGATCCGGATGGCCGGCGAGCGCGTGCACTTCCAGGGCCTCCCCGCCCGTATCTGCTGGCTCGGCTACGGCGAGCGGGACCGCGCGGGAGAGCGCTTCAACGACATGGTGGCCTCGGGCGAACTGAGCGCGCCGCTGGCCATCGGCCGCGACCACCTCGACTGCGGCTCGGTCGCCTCCCCGTACCGCGAGACCGAGGCGATGCTCGACGGCTCCGACGCGATCGCCGACTGGCCGCTCCTCAACGCCATGGTCAACGTCGCCTCCGGCGCGTCCTGGGTCTCCCTCCACCACGGCGGTGGCGTGGGCATGGGCCGCTCGATCCACGCCGGCCAGGTGACGGTCGCCGACGGCACGCCCCTCAGCGGCGAGAAGATCCGCCGCGTGCTCACCAACGACCCGGGCATGGGCGTGATCCGCCATGTCGACGCGGGCTACGAACCGGCCGACGCCGTCGCGCGGGACCGCGGCGTCCGTATCCCCATGCGGGAGGGCGAATGACCGGCACGGAAGGCGGGCGCCGGGAGGCACCGGCGCCGCCCTCGTTCCACACGATGTGGGCCGACCTGCTGCCGATCGGCCGCCACGCGGACACCGGCGGCTACCGCCGCTACGCCTGGACCGCCGCCGACGCCGACTGCCGCGCCTGGTTCCAGGCGCAGGCCGAGTCCCGCGGCCTGACCTACGAGCTGGACCGCAACGGCAACCAGTGGGCCTGGTACGGCGACCCGGAGGCCGGGGACGCCGTCGTCACCGGATCGCACCTCGACTCCGTACCGGACGGCGGCGCGTTCGACGGCCCGCTCGGTGTCGTGTCCTCCTTCGCCGCCCTCGACACGCTGCGGGCGCGGGGGGCCGCGCCGGACCGCCCGCTGGCGATCGTCAACTTCGGTGACGAGGAGGGCGCCCGCTTCGGCCTCGCCTGCGTCGGATCCCGCCTGGCCGCCGGGCAGCTCACCGCCGAGCAGGCGCACGCCCTGCGCGACGCCGACGGCGTGACCCTCGCGCAGGCGATGGAACGCGCCGGGTACGACCCGGAGGCGATCGGGCCCGACCCCGAACGCCTCGCCCGCATCGGCGCGTTCGTCGAACTGCACGTCGAGCAGGGCCGCGCCCTGGACCGTACGGGTCACGCCGTCGGTGTCGCGTCCGCCATCTGGCCGCACGGGCGGTGGCGGTTCGACTTCCGCGGTGAGGCCAACCACGCCGGGACCACGCGGATCGAGGACCGTCGCGACCCGATGCTCACCTACGCGGCCACCGTGCTCGCCGCCCGGGAGAAGGCGGCGCGCGCCGGTGCGCTGGCCACCTTCGGCAAGGTCGGCGTGGAGCCGAACGGCGTCAACGCCATCGCCTCCCTCGTCCGCGGCTGGCTCGACTCCCGCGCGGCCGACGAGCACACGCTCGCCACCGTCGTCGGCGAGATCGAACGCGCGGCGGCCGGACAGGCCGCGCGCGACGGCGTCGAGGTGAGCGTCACCAGGGAGTCCTTCACCCCCGTGGTGGAATTCGAGCACGGGCTGCGTGACAAACTCGCCGCTCTGCTGGGGACGGACGGCGCGCCCGTCCCCGTGCTGCCCACCGGTGCGGGCCACGATGCCGGTATTTTGTCGGCCTCGGTGCCCACCGCCATGCTGTTCGTACGGAATCCCACCGGCGTCTCGCACTCGCCTGCCGAGAGCGCCGCCGAGGACGACTGCGTCGCCGGTGTCACCGCACTCGCCGACGTACTGGAGGGGCTCGCGTGTCGCTGACACCGCAGACCTACTGGGCCGAACACGCATGGCTGAACGGCACGGTCGAGCAGCAGGTGCTGATCGAGACAGGATCCGACGGGCGGATCACGACGGTGCGCGCGGACACCTCCACCGCACCGCCCGGCTCGGTCGCCCTGCCCGGCCTGACCGTCCCCGGCCTGGCCAACGCCCACTCGCACGCCTTCCACCGCGCCCTCCGCGGCACGGTCCAGGTCGGCTCCGGCACCTTCTGGACCTGGCGCGAGATCATGTACCAGTTCGCCGCCAAGCTCACCCCTGAGACGTACTTCGACCTGGCCAAGGGCGTGTACGCGGAGATGGCCCTGGCCGGGATCACCGCCGTCGGCGAGTTCCACTATCTCCACCACGCCCCGGAGGGCGAGCGCTACGCCGCCCCCAACGCCATGGGCGAGGCCCTCGTCGCGGCCGCGGCGGCCGCCGGCATCCGCATCACCCTCCTCGACACCTGCTACCTGGCCTCCGGCTTCGGGACGGGCCGCAGCGGAGCCCCGCCGGACCGCCACCAGCTGCGCTTCAGCGACGGCACCGCCGAGGCGTGGGCGGAGCGCGTCTCGGCCTTCCCCCGGGACGCGCTGGGCACGCATGCGCGGCTCGGCGCCGCCATCCACTCCGTACGCGCCGTCCCCGCCGCGGAGTTGGGGACCGTGGTCGCCTGGGCCGACGACAACGAGACCCCTCTCCACATCCACCTCTCCGAGCAGACCGCCGAGAACGACGCCTGCCGGCGGGCCCACGGCTGCACGCCCACCCGGCTGCTCGCCGACCACGGGGTCCTCGGTCCGCGTACCACCGCCGTCCACGCCACCCACCTCATCGCGGGGGACATCGCCCTCCTCGGCGGCTCGTCCACCGGCGTGTGCATGTGCCCCACGACCGAACGGGACCTCGCGGACGGCATCGGCCCGGCCAAGCAGCTCAACGACCGGGGCAGCACGCTGAGCCTCGGCAGTGACAGCCACGCCGTCATCGACCTGCTCGAGGAGGCCCGCGCGCTGGAGCTCGACGAACGGCTCCGCACGCGCACCCGCGGACACTGGACGGCCTCGCAGCTCATGCGCGCGGCGACCGCCGACGGGCACGCCGCCCTCGGCTGGCACGACGCGGGCCGCATCGAGAGCGGCGCGCTCGCCGACTTCACGACAATCGCGCTGGACTCCGTCCGCACCGCGGGGACACTGCCCCGGCTGGCCACCGAGACCGCCATATTCGCCGCGACCAACGCGGACGTCCGGCACACCGTGGTCGGAGGGCGCCACATCGTCCGCGACGGGGTCCACCAACTCGTGCCCCACGTCCCGGCGTCGCTCGCCGAGGCGATCGACGCCCTGAGGGTCTGACGGGTCCACCGCACCGCCCCGACGCCACGACCCGCGCGGCGACCCGCGCGGACGGAACCACTGCGGCCCTCACCCCCGCGGCGGTCCTCGTGCCCGCCGCGGACCCGGCGCGCGCCGCCGATCCGGCACGCGCCGCGGCCCCCGCCGACGCCGCCGCCCCGACGCCCACCCAACGGCTGGAGAAGAGCGCCACCATGGCCACCGCCACCGCCATCACCCACATCGCCAACCTGGTCACCAACGACCCCTCCCTCGCCTCCGCCGTCGGCGCCCCCGGCGCCGGCCCCCTCGGCCTGATCCAGGACGCCGCCGTCGTCATCGAGGACGACCGCATCGCCTGGGTCGGTGAGACCAGCCAAGCACCCGCCACCGACAACCGGATCGACGCCGCGGGCCGGGCGGTGATCCCCGGCTTCGTCGACTCCCACTCCCACCTCGTCTTCGCGGGCGACCGCACCGAGGAGTTCAACGCCCGGATGTCGGGCCGCCAGTACACCGCGGGCGGCATCCGCACCACCGTCGCCGCCACCCGCGCCGCCTCCGGCAACGTGCTGCACGCAAACGCGGGCCGCTACGTACACGAGGCGCTGCGCCAGGGCACCACCACGATGGAGATCAAGTCCGGCTACGGGCTCACGGTCGAGGACGAGGCCCGCACCCTGGCCATCGCCGCCGCCCACACCGACGAGGTCACCTATCTCGGCGCGCACATCGTCGCGCCCGAGTTCGCCGACGACCCGGCCGGCTACGTCGACCTCGTCACCGGCCCCATGCTCGACGCCTGCGCCCCGCACGCCCGCTGGGTCGACGTCTTCTGCGAGAAGGGCGCGTTCGACGGCGACCAGGCCCGCGCCGTCCTCACCGCGGGCGCCGCCCGCGGCCTGATCCCGCGCGTGCACGCCAACCAGCTCTCGTACGGCCCGGGCGTCCAGCTCGCCGTCGAACTCGGCGCGGCCTCCGCCGACCACTGCACCCACCTCACCGACGCCGACGTCGACGCCCTCGCGAACAGCGACACCGTCGCGACCCTGCTGCCCGGCTGCGAGTTCTCCACCCGCGCCCAATACCCCGACGCGCGCCGCCTGTTGTCCGCGGGCGCCACCGTCGCGCTCTCCCCCGACTGCAACCCCGGCTCGTCCTTCACCAGCTCCATGGCGTTCTGCGTCGCCGTCGCCGTACGGGAGATGGGGATGACGCCGGACGAGGCGGTGTGGTCGGCGACCGCGGGCGGAGCGGCGGCCCTGCGCCGCAGCGACGTGGGCCGCATCGCGCCCGGGGCCCGCGCCGACCTGGTGCTGCTGGACGCCCCCTCGCACGTCCATCTCGCCTACCGCCCCGGTGTGCCCCTCGCGGCGGCCGTCTGGCGCCGCGGCGACCTCGTCACCGACCTGGTCTGATCGGGGCCGCGCCCGTGCCGCTCCAGCGCGAGCCCGCCAGGACCGTGGCCATGATCGCGCTCACGCTGACCACCGGCGTGATCGAGGCCGTCAGCTTCATCGCCCTCGGCCCGGCGTTCACGGCCGTCCAGACCGGCAACACGCTCTTCCTGGCCTTCGCTCTCGGCGGGACCCCCGGCATGACCGTCGGGCCGCCGGTCGCCTCGCTCTGCGGCTTCGCCGCGGGCGCGGTGATCGCGGCCCGCCTGGAGTCCGTCATGGATGTGCGCGGGAGGCGCTGGTACGTGCTCTCCCTCGTCGCAGAGGCCGTGCTGCTCGCGGTGGCGGGTCTGGTGGCCTGGGAGCTGGAACCCCTCGGTACGCCCCTCACCGGCCGGCACTACGCGGTGATCGCCTTCGTGTCCGTGGCGATGGGGATGCGGAACGTGACGATGCTGCGCGCGCCGGTCCCCGATATGTCGACGACCGTCCTCACCCGGTCCATGACCGCGCTCCTCGGCGGCTCCCTCCTCGGACTCGACACGAGGATCCCCACGGGCGCCGCGCACACGGTCCGCAGAGTGGCGACGGTGGGCGCCATGCTCGCGGGCGGCGTGCTCGGCGCGTGGCTGCTCCACGAGGCCGTACGGGCGCCCGTGCTGCTGCTGGCGGTGGCCGGGTGCGTCCTGGCGGTGGCCGGCGCCTACAGCCTCGCCGTACCGCGCCCGAACGCCCCCGGGACCGGCTGAACCGGTCCCGGGGGCGTTCGTCGTCGTTCTGTGCGTCAGCGCCGCCGGAAGCGCCGGACGCGTCACTCCTCGATCATCAGACCCTTGCGGAGCCGGGTCAGGGTCCGCGTCAGCAGACGGGAGACGTGCATCTGCGAGATGCCGAGCTCCTCGCCGATCTCCGACTGCGTCATGTTGGCCACGAAGCGCAGCGAGAGGATCGTGCGGTCCCGTGGCGGCAACTGAGCGATCAGCGGCTTCAGCGACTCCACGTACTCGATGCCCTCGAGGTCGTGGTCCTCGTAGCCGAGGCGGTCCGCGAGCGCGCCCTCGGTGTCGTCCTCCTCGGGCTGGGCGTCCAGCGAGCTCGCGGTGTACGCGTTGCTCGCGGCCATGCCCTCGACGACCTCCTGCTCGGTGAGGCCGAGGCGTTCGGCGAGTTCGGCCACCGACGGGGCGCGGTCGAGCTTCTGCGCCAGCTCGTCGCCGGCCTTGGCCAGGTCGAGCCGCAGCTCCTGGAGGCGCCGCGGGACCCGCACGGACCAGCTCGTGTCGCGGAAGAACCGCTTGATCTCACCGATGATCGTCGGCATCGCGAAGGTGGGGAACTCGACTCCGCGGCTCAGTTCGAAGCGGTCGATCGCCTTGATCAGACCGATGGTGCCGACCTGGACGATGTCCTCCATCGGCTCGCTGCGGGAGCGGAACCGGGAGGCGGCGAACTTCACCAGCGCGAGGTTGAGCTCGACCAGCGTGTTCCGTACGTACGCGAACTCGTGGGTGCCTTCCTCGAGCGACTCCAGCCGCGCGAAGAGGGTCTTGGACAGGGCCCGCGCGTCGAGCGGGGCGACCTCGTCGTACGGAGGGATCTCAGGGAGGTCCGCGAAGAGCTCGTCGTCGCGCCCCTGGGCGTCGAGGTCCTGGTCCTCGTCGGCCTCGCGGGCCGCGGGGATTTCGGAATTCCTTTGCCCGATCAGGGTTTCCTCCCGCCGGAGGGTGGGGGAGGTTGTCGACGTAGCGGACCGCCGCACATGGCGATCATCAGCGGTGCGCGGCTCGTCGAGCCGGGGTGACATGGTCTCCTCCATCATTCTCGGCATATGGCTGCCGGGTGCCGATGTCTCTTCCTGCGGTGTGCGGCGCCTCCGAAGCCGGCAGTTCTCGAACGTGTCCGTACTAGCCCTACCCGGTCCGGCCAGGGGAAAGCAAGGTCGGGATGGTGCGCTATGTCCCTTTCGAGGGGATGTTCGTCTACCGGACCGCGTATCGAAGGCGTAGGGTTCGGGGTGCGCCGTCGCAAGCAACCAGAAGGGGTGCGCATGGACCGCGGGATGGTCGGCAGTACCAGCAGGGGCCGGCTCCAGGTCGAGGTTCGGCACCAGGGGTCCAGCGCTGTCGTGACGCCGGCGGGTGAGCTCGATCACCACACGGCCGAGCTGCTGCGCGAGCCCTTGGAGGGCTGCGTCGACCAGGGACGACCCCGCCTCGTGGTGGACTGCTCACGGCTCGAGTTCTGCGACTCCACCGGGCTCAACGTGCTGCTCGGTGCCCGGCTCAAGGCCGAGGCCGCGGGTGGCGGTGTTCATCTGGTGGGCATGCTCCCGGTCGTGGCGAGAGTGTTCGAGATCACGGGCGCGGAAGCGGTCTTCACCGTTCACGACACACTCGACGAGGCTCTGGCCGACTCGCCGGCCGACTGACTCCTCTCCCTGCCCGCCCGCTCTGTCGTGTGATGCGTGCGTTATATGCGTCACACGTTCCGTATCGAAGAAGTGGGTGTTCCCGCCGACAGGTCGGGCAGGAGACTGCTGAATCTGATGAATCTGTCAGGTAACCGTTACCTGTGTATCGGCGAATCGGTGAGGTGAAGCGCTGATGAGCACCACGCGGCCGTACTCGCCGGGTGATCGTGGCCCGGAGGCGGGCGGTGCTTCCCCTGCCGTGCCCGCGACCGGTCAGGTGCGCAGACTCGATCTGAAGGGCGCCAGCGGCATCGTTCCCAGCGCCCGCGACTTCACCCGCCAGGCCCTCTACGACTGGGGCTGGCTGCCCGCGGCGACCGGCGACCAGCGTGCCGCGGCCGAGGACGTACTGCTCGTCGTCTCCGAACTCGTCACCAACGCGTGTCTGCACGCCGACGGTCCCGAGGAGCTGCGCGTCGGCTGCGCGGGCAAGGTGCTGCGCCTTGAGGTCGTGGATCTCGGCTCCGGCTCGCCCGCCCCCCGTACGCCGCACCGTGCGGGCCGTCCCGGTGGCCACGGCATGTTCATCGTCCAGCGGCTGTGCCTGGACTGGGGGGTCGTGCGGAACACCGACGGGGTCGGCAAGACCGTGTGGGCCGAGCTCGCCGCTCCCGCCTAGCGCCCGCCCGCCCCGCAATTCCCTTTGCGAACACGCCGATCCGGCGTGTTCTTTGTCTTCCCTCTCCAAGGTCCCCGGCGTACTGTCGGCGCGCGAATCTGATGTGTCGTCAGTAAATCGCGCGCGGCGACAACCGACGAGAGGGGATCCCGAGGTGTCCCGAACGAAGAGCCGGCCGGCCGCTCGCAGGGGAACGCTCGCAGTGGCCACGGCCGTTGCGGCCGGAGCCGTGCTGCTGGCCGCCCCCCTGGCCCACGCCGATGTGGTGGACGTCGACTACCGGTGCAAGACGCCGATCGGAGACAAGGGCGCGGTCTCGCCCATCGACATCAAGAGCGTCAAGAGCGGCAGCTCCTACAAGCTCACCATGACCTTCGAGAAGGGTGTCTCCTCCAGCCCCGTGGAGCTGGGCAAGGGGGCGATGAACCCGAGCGCGCTGATCAAGCTGGGCGGCGCCGAGAACGGCACCCTGCGCGTCACGGGCCCGCCGAACAGCGAGGCCATCCCCGCCAACACCCCCATCAAGATCACCGACTTGTCCGGTACCTACACGCCCAAGGGGAGCGGCAAGGTCACCTTCACCGCGTCGACCCTGACGATCAAGGCGCTGGGCACCACCACGACCTGCACCCCCAAGAACGACCCCAAGCCGTCGCTGACCCTCGACGTGAAGGGCTCGGGCGGCGGGGGATCGGCGCCGTCGGGCGGCGAGGACGCCGGTGGCGACGAACTGCCGCAGACCGGTCCGGCCGACGCGGCGGTCGCGCTCGGCACGCTCGGCGGAACCGTTCTCCTCGCCGGGGTGGCCGGAGTGCTCTGGCTGACCCGCCGGGGCGGCCGGCCCGCGGCCTAGGTCCCCGACGCGGTGCTGCGCGACCGGGGCCCGCACCCCTGGTCGCCGGGGCCGCCGCCCACCGGGTCCGGGCCCGGGCCGCCGCACCGGGCCGGGCGGGGAACCGGCGACACGGAGAGCACCGGAGAGCACCCACAGCACCGGAGAGCACCGACAGCACCGGAGAGCACCGACAGCACCGGAGAGCGTCCGAGGGCTCCGGGCACACCCGGCGTACGCCGCGCACGGCGCGGACCACCCCGAAACACCGCGAGCCCAGCGCACACGGCGGACACCGCGGAGTCCCGCCGCGGGTACCGCCGAACTCCCGTCCCCATCCGCAGCGTTGACCGCGAGCGAGCACTCGAGGAGCCGCCGATGCAGTCCCGGACCGGCAGGGCACACACGGCACGCAGGGCCCCCAGGGCAGCGACGGCGCTCGCGTCGGTGCCGGCGGTCGTGGCGGCGCTCTGTGCCGCCGTCCCGGCCGGGGCGGCCGTCCCCGCGGAGCCCGCGCCCGTGTCCGTACCGGCGGCGCCCCCGCCCGCGTCCGTATCCGCACCGGCGGCCGCGAAGCCGGACTGGTCGGCGGCGCCGGCCTCCGGGGGCGGCAGCAGACCGAGCACCGGAGGGCGGCCGTACTTCTACCTGGAGGGACGGCCCGGCACCGTGCTGGAGGACACGGTCACCGTCACCAACTCCGGTCCGCACGCGCGGATCGTCCGGCTGCGCGGCGCCGACGGCTACACCGGCGACGCGGGGGCCTTCGCCGTCCGGGGCCCGGGCCGGAGCACCGCGTCCGGCTCCTGGGTCACCCTCGCCTCCGCGAAGGTGAAGGTGCCGCCCCGCACCCGGGCCGACATCCCCTTCACCGTGACCGTCCCGCCCGACGCCGTACCGGGCGACCACCCCGCCGCGATCGTCGCGACCGGCGGCGGACGGGACGCGGGCGTACGGCTCCATCTCCGGGTCACCGGGCCCACGTTGGCCGCCCTGTCGGTCGAGGACGTGTCCGTCGTACGCACCGGGGGCGGGGCCGAGATCCACTACGCGCTCGTCAACCGGGGCAACACCGCGCTCGCGCCACGCCTCGCGGTCCGCGCCGACGGCCTGTTCGGCGGCGGGACGCTGCGCCGCGCCGCCCGCGACCTCCCCGTGGAACTGCTGCCAGGGGCGCGGGTCCGGCTGACCGAGCAGTGGCCCGGGGCGCCCCGGCTGGACACGGCGGACGTCACGCTGACGGCCACCGCGGCGGGCGGAGCCCGCGCCACGGCCACGGCCTCGTACAGCCCGTTCCCCTGGGCGGCGTCCGCGGCGGCGCTGCTCGGCCTCCTCGCCGCGGGGGCGGGCGGCTGGTACCTGCGGCGCCGGCGCCGCTCACGAGCCGGGCCCGCCTCCGGCGGCGCGCGGCGCGAAGAGGGGCGCGAGGGGCCGCACGAGGCGCCGGGCGCACGGGAGTTGGCCGACGCGGGATCGGGGGCGGCACGATGAGGCGAGCCGGAGCGGCACGGCAAGCCGCCCGAGCGGCACAGCGAGCCGCAGGGACATCGCGAGGCAGCGCGGTGCCGCGGGACGCCGGGCCCGGTGCACTGGTGCCCGTACGGCGCGCGGCCGCACTGCTGTCGGTGCTGTCCGTGCTGGCGGCGCTCGTCCTCCTCCCCGCCACGAGCGCCGCCGCCACCGCCCGCAGCAGTGCCGACGACGGACCGAGCGTCCGGCTCTCGAAGGCGGAGGCGGGCGCGGGCGGGACGATCACCGTCACCGGCAAGGGCTGGCGCCCCCGCACCCTGCTGACCCTCCTCATCTGCGGCCAGAACATGATCGGCGGCACCAACGCCTGCGCCAATGCCGACGGCCGCGCCGTCACCACCCGCCGCGACGGCAGCTTCAGCCGTACGCTCCCGGTCGCCGAACCTCCCAAACCCTGCCCCTGTGTCGTGCACGTCGCCACCGTCACGGGCGAGGCCGCGTCGGCCGACGCGGAGCTGAAGGTCGCCGGGCACCCGGTCGCCCCGCTCCCCGCGGAGGAGGGCACCGGGCGGCTCGCCGTGCTCTCGGCGCGGCTTGAGGGATCGAGCGGGCTGCTGACCTGGTTCGGTGCTCCGCCGCAGCGCCGCCTCGTCCTGACCGTCGGCAACCTCGGCTCGGCACCCGCCCGTAACCCCGTGTTCCGCGTGGGCACGGCGCACGGGGTGTTCGCCCCGCAGTGGGAGCAGCAGCAGTGGCGGGGGGCCGTCGAGCCGGGGAAGAGGGCCCGGATCGAGCTGCCCGTGGAACTGTCCGCGGGGGCGCACGGCGACTATCTCGTCTCGCTGAAGTACGGGAACAAGGTCCTCACCGAGCAGCCCTGGGGCGTCGAACGCCCCTGGGGCGTCACGCTGTTCTGGCTCCTGCTCTGCGTCGTCGTCCCCGCCGCGGTCTTCCGGACCGGCATGGCCGTCGTCGACCGCGTCCGCCCGCATCTGCCCGCCCGTTCGCGAGGCCGCGCCCGCCCGAGGGCCCGAGCCCGTACGCGCGGTGGCCGCCTCACGGGGAGCCATGGCCGTACGGGGCGGGGCCGCGGCCGGCCCGACGGGGAAGGCAGCCCGGACGCCCCCCGCGCTCCGGACGCCCCCCGCGCCCCGGGGGCGGGCGACGCCTCCTCCGGCGGGGGCGGTGCGGGCGACGGCGCCGCCGCCCTGCCCTGGTTCACGCCCGACACCCTCCCGTCCAGGGAGGAGCAAGTCTCCGCACCGTCAGAAGACCGTTCCTCGTCGAAAGGAAGCTCGTGAAGACGCAACGGAGGGTGAGCGCGGCCGGAGTCGCGCTGATGCTCGGCGGTGCGGGGCTCCTGATCGCCGCGAGCCCGGCACAGGCGGCAGAGGTCAGTTACGCCACGGAGTGTCTCCCGCCCCCGATCTCCGGCCTGCCACCGGTGCAGGGCACCACCACGGTGGACATCAAGGCCCCGGAGACGGCGAAGGTGGGCGACACGGTCGAGGTCGTGTGGACGACCGTGAAGGCCGCGTCCAAGAACCCCGACATCCTCGATCTGGACAAGAACACCGTCCAGCCGACCGGAAAGATCAAGATCGCCGGGGCGCAGACCGGTGAACTGGCGGTCGAGGGGCCGCGGGAGAACCCGCCGATCCCCAAGAACAGCCCCATGGTGCTGTCCGCCATGAAGGGCTCGCTGAAGCTGGAGAAGGCCGGTGAGGTGACGCTGGCACCGGGCTTCTACAACATCAACGTCAACAAGCCCATCTCCACGGACACCAAGTGCTCCGCGAAGGAGGAGGTGAAGCCGGGCGCCACGATCAAGGTGACCGACGGCGGCGGTACGACGGGCGGCACCACATCGGGCGGCTCGACCGGCGGTGACTCCGGCGGGACCACGGGCGGCGACTCCGGCGGTACGACCGGGGGCTCCACAGGCGGTGACTCCGGCGGTACGGACGGCGGTTCGGACTCCGGCGGTACGACGTCCGGCGGGACGACGGGCGGCGGCGGGGACCCGGACGGCACGGACTACCCGGGCAAGGAGGTCGAGGTCCCGTACAAGTGCAAGACCCCCATCGGTGACAAGGAGGCGACCTCGCCCGTGCGGATCGACGCCAAGAAGAACGGCGGCGACTTCGATCTCAACGTGAAGTTCAGCAAGTCCGTCATGGACAGCCCGGCCGACATCCCCGCGGACTCGGTCAAGCCGTCCATGGAGGTGAAGCTGGGCGGCGCCGACAAGGGGACCGTCCACGTCGAGGGCCCGGCCAACAAGGAGCCCATCAAGTCCGGTGACCCCATCGAGATCCCGGACCTCAAGGGCACGTACAAGCCCGGTGCCACGGGCAAGGCCACGCTCACCCCGGGCGTCCTGACCGTGAAGGCCCTCGGGACGACCACCACCTGCACCCCGGCCAAGGACCCGGGCGTCTCGCTCGAACTCGACACCTCCGAACAGCCGGGCGGCGCCTCCGGCGGCTCGTCCACGGGCGGTTCCGGCACGGGCGGCGCGTCGGGTGGTTCGGCGGGCGGCTCCTCGTCGGGCGGCGGCCTCGCCGAGACGGGCGCGAACGACAACGGCGGTCTGCGCGCCCTCGGTCTCGTCGCCGGCACGGTGATCCTGCTCGGCGGCGCGGTCTTCACGTTCACCCCGTGGAGCAGGCTGCGCGGCACCCGCTGAGAATCGCACCGCGTACGACACCGCCGACTCGGTCGTGAACAGGCGACGCCGACGGCGGAGGGCCCCGGCGCTCGACGGCGCCGGGGCCCTTCACGCCTCGTGCGGGCGAGGCGGTGCGGACGGTACGGACGTCAGTGGACGTCGCCCATCAGTGCCTCGACCTTCTTGCGGTACTGGAAGATCGCGACTCCGGCGATGACCGCCAGGGCCGCCTCCACCCCGACCACCTTGGAGCCGCTGAGGTCGACGCCGCCCAGCGAGAGGAGGCCGGTGATGCAGTCGCCCGCGGTGACGGCGAGGAACCACACACCCATCATCTGGCTGGCGTACTTGGCGGGCGCCATCTTCGTGGTGACCGACAGGCCGACCGGGGAGAGGCACAGCTCGCCGATCGTCTGGATCATGTAGATCGACACCAGCCACATCGGGCTGACCTTGGCGCCGTCCTCGGCCATCAGCATCGGCAGGACGAAGACGAAGAACGAGGCACCGACCAGCACCAGTGCGCCGCCGAACTTCTTCGTGGTGCTCGGCTCGCGGTCACGCCGCGCCAGCGACAGCCACAGCCAGGCGAAGACCGGGGCCAGCGCCATGATGAACAGCGGGTTCAACGACTGGAACCACGACGAGGGGAAGTTGAGGCCGAAGAGCGAGTCCGAGGTCTTGGTCTCGGCGAACGCGGCCAGCGTCGAACCGCCCTGGTCGTAGATCATCCAGAAGACGGCCGCGGCGACGAAGAACCAGATGTAGCCGCTCATCTTGGTCTGCTCGGTGGCCGTCAGCTCCTTGTCCCGCTTGATGCGGACCAGGACGGCGGTCGGAATGATCAGTCCGAGCAGAGTGATCGGCACCAGCGCCCAGTTGAGGGTGAAGCGGCCGGAGAAGTAGACGACGCCGTAGAAGACGGCGGCGATCCCCAGCCACAGCAGGCCCTTGCGCAGCGTGGAGTTGCGCTCCTCGGGCGAGAGCGGGGCGTTCACGACGCTGCTCTTCTCGCTGAGGTGGCGCGAGCCGATGAGGAACTGCAGCAGACCCAGTCCCATGCCGACCGCGGCGAGCGCGAAGCCGTAGTGCCAGCCGACCTTCTGGCCGACGGTGCCGATGACCAGCGGGGCGGCGAAGGCGCCGAGGTTGATGCCCATGTAGAAGACGGTGAAGCCGCCGTCACGACGCGGGTCCTGGGGACCGTCGTAGAGGTGGCCGACCATCGTGGAGATGTTCGCCTTCAGCAGGCCGGAGCCGAGCGCCACGAGCGCCAGGCCCGCGAAGAACGCCGCCTGGCCGGGCAGGGCGAGCGCGACGTGACCGGAGATGATGACGGCGCTCGCGATCGCGACCGTCCTTCTCGGGCCCCAGACACGGTCGCCGAACCAGCCGCCGGGCATGGCCAGCAGGTAGACCATCGCCAGGTAGACGGAGTAGATGGCCACCGCGTTGGCCTCGGACATCCCGAGACCGCCGCCCTGGCTGCCGGGCTTGGCGTCGGGGCCGCCGGCGATCAGATAGACGACGAGCAGGGCCCGCATCCCGTAGAAGCTGAAACGCTCCCACATCTCGGTCATGAAGAGCGTGGCCAGTCCGCGTGGGTGGCCGAAGAAGGTCTTGCCGCCGGCAGGGGTCCCCTGCTGCGCTGATCCCTTCGTCAGGCTGGACGCCATGGTCGATCCTTGTGGGTTCGGGACGCTCCGGTCTGGTGAAGCGCCCGGGTGTGGGGGGAAATGGCGGTTCTGCACACAGACGAAGGAGACCTTCGGCTTGCGAACTCGGCCCAAGGTCCCCTGATAGTGCTGATGGACGCGCGTAAACCTTACGTCACGTCATACGCGCATATGGAAGGGCTTGAGAGCAATGTCACAGCCGAACGCGGAACCCACGCGCCCCACTCGACGGTAGTCCACCCTCCCGCCTCCCCGGCCCCGGGGCCTCGCCGTACAGGCCCAGCTCGGCGGCCCTGCGGACTACCATCGGTCCATGACCCGAGTACTGCTCGCCGAGGATGACGCGTCCATCTCGGAACCGCTGGCCCGGGCCCTGCGCCGCGAGGGCTACGAGGTCGAGGTGCGCGAAGACGGTCCGACCGCGCTCGACGCCGGTCTGCAGGGGGGAGTGGACCTCCTCGTCCTCGACCTCGGCCTGCCCGGCATGGACGGTCTCGAGGTCTGCCGCAGGCTCCGCAACGAGGGCCACGGATTCCCCGTCCTCGTCCTCACCGCGCGGGCCGATGAGGTGGACACCGTCGTCGGCCTGGACGCCGGCGCCGACGACTACGTGACCAAGCCCTTCCGGCTGGCCGAGCTCCTCGCGCGGGTCCGGGCGCTGCTGCGCCGCGGCGCGGCCGACACCCAGACCCAGCCGCCCGCCACCCACGGCGTGCGGATCGACGTCGAGTCGCACCGGGCCTGGATGGGCGAGGAGGAGCTGCAGCTCACCGCCAAGGAGTTCGACCTGCTGCGGGTCCTCGTACGGGACGCGGGGCGGGTCGTCACCCGCGACCAGCTGATGCGCGAGGTCTGGGACACCACGTGGTGGTCCTCCACCAAGACCCTGGACATGCACATCTCCTGGCTCCGCAAGAAGCTCGGGGACGACGCCGCGAACCCGCGCTACATCGCCACGGTGCGCGGCGTCGGCTTCCGGTTCGAGAAGAGCTAGTGCGCTCCCAGCAGGCCCGGAGGGCCCCGTGCGCCGCCGACTGATCAACTCCACGCTCGCCGTGGTGCTCGTCGTGATCGCCGTCTTCGGCATCTCCCTGGTGATCGTCGAGACCCGGACGATCGAGAACAGCGCCCAGGAGAGCGTCGATTCCGAGGCCGTACGGCTGGTCAGCATCGTCGACAGCCGCCTGCTGGGCGGCGAGCGGGTCAGCGCCCGGGTCCTGGGCAACCAGATCACGCCCAACCGATACGCCCGCATCGAGATGCCCGGCAAGAAGCCCGTCGAGGTCGGGAAGCGGCCCTCGGGCGACGTCATCGAGGCGAGGGAGCGCGGCGAGGAGGGCGAGACGGTCATCGTCCAGGAGCCCGCGTCCACGGTCAGCGGCGAGATCGGCCGGACGCTGCTGATCATCCTCGCGGTCGCCCTCCTCGCCGTGATCGCCGCCGTCCTGCTCGCCGTACGCCAGGCGCGCCGCCTCACCGCCCCGCTCACCGACCTCGCCGAGACCGCCGAGCGGCTCGGCTCCGGTGACCCGCGGCCGCGCCACCGGCGGTACGGGGTCCCGGAGCTGGACCGGGTCGCGGACGTGCTCGACTCCAGCGCCGAGCGCATCGGGCGGATGCTGACGGCCGAGCGGCGGCTGGCGGCCGACGCGTCCCACCAGCTCCGTACGCCCCTGACCGCGCTCACCATGCGCCTGGAGGAGATCACCGCCACCGACGACCCGGCGACCGTGAAGGACGAGGCGACGATCGCCCTCGGGCAGGTCGAGCGGCTCACCGACGTCGTCCAGCGGCTGCTGACCAACTCCCGTGACCCGCGCACCGGATCGGCTGTCGGCTTCGACCTCGACGAGGTCGTCAAGCAGCAGATCGAGGAGTGGCGCCCGGCCTACCGCAACGCCGGGCGGATCATCGTCCGCTCCGGCAAGAAGGGCATGCGGGCGGTCGGCACCCCGGGGGCGGTCGCCCAGGTGCTGGCGACGCTGATCGAGAACTCACTGATGCACGGGGCCGGTCCGGTCGCCCTCCGCACCCGCGTCACCGGCAACCAGGTCGTCGTCGAGGTCACCGACGAGGGCCGCGGCGTCCCGCCGGACCTGGGCTCCCGGGTCTTCGAACGCACGGTCAGCGGTCGGAACTCGACCGGGCTCGGCCTGGCGGTCGCCCGGGACCTGGCGGAGGCCGACGGCGGGCGGCTGGAGCTGCTGCAGCAGCACCCGCCCGTCTTCGCGCTGTTCCTGAGTCGTGAGTCGGGCGCGCAGGACCAGGACGAGGTCACTTCGTCCGGTTGAGGGAGTCCTGCTCGAGGAACGATTCGGCGGTGCTGACGGCGTCGCGTTCGGGCATGGACCGGAAGACCCAGGTGCGGTACGACCAGAAGCGGAAGACCGTCGCGATGCCGAGGCCGATCACGTTCTTGGCGACGTTGTCCGCGACGGTCGAGGTGAAGCCGAGACCGTAGTGCGAGATCGCCAGGACGCCGTTCTCGATCACCAGGCCGACGCCGCTGAAGAGGAAGAAGAGCGTGAGTTCGCGGCTGCGGCGGCTCTTGTCGGTGTCGCGGTACGTCCAGTAGCGGTTGCCGACGTAGTTCGTGCAGATCGCGATGAAGGTGGCGATCACGCCGGAGCGCACCACGGCCAGGCCGATGACGTGCATGCAGAGGTTGAACACCACGAAATTGACCAGGAAGCCGACGGCGCCGACGGTCCCGAACTTGGCGAGTTCGCGGGCGAGCTGCTTGAGCTGCTGCAACCGCGAACGACCTGTGCGCCGTTCACTCATAGTGATCGTATGGCTCCATTGTTGGCGTGGATTCGGCATCTGTCCGGCTTCCTCATGCTAACCAGGGGCCTCTCCCGCGTCCGGCCGACACCCGCGAAGGGCCAGGAGTCTCATATGGACTTCTTCACATGGACCCGGCTGGAGGATCGTCCAAACCGGCGTGCGGGGCAGTCCGGGAGTGCGGATACCCTGGGTGAGTGACGTTCCCGGTAGTCGGCATGGTCGGCGGCGGTCAGCTCGCCCGCATGACCCACGAGGCGGGCATCCCCCTCGGCCTGAAGTTCAAGCTCCTCAGCGACAGTCCGCAGGACTCTGCGGCGCAGGTCGTCAGCGACGTCGTCGTCGGTGATTACCGCGACCTCGACACCCTTCGTGCTTTCGCACAGGGCTGCGATGTGATCACCTTCGATCACGAGCATGTGCCTACCGAGCACCTGCGCGCCCTGGAAGCCGACGGGGTCGTCATCCGCCCCGGCATCGAGGCCCTGATCCACGCCCAGGACAAGGGCGTCATGCGGTCCCGGCTGGACGCGATCGGCATCCCGTGCCCGCGCCACCGGATCGTGACGGACCCGGCCGACGTGGTGCGCTTCGCGGAGGAGGGCGACGGCTTCCCCGTCGTCCTCAAGACCGTCCGCGGCGGCTACGACGGCAAGGGCGTCTGGGTCGTGAACGGCGCCGAGGAGGCGGGCGACCCGTTCAAGGCCGGAGTGCCCGTCCTCGCCGAGGAGAAGGTCGACTTCGTCCGCGAGCTGGCCGCCAACGTCGTACGGTCCCCGCACGGCCAGGCCGTCGCCTACCCGGTCGTGGAGTCGATCCAGGTCGGCGGCGTCTGCGACACGGTGATCGCCCCCGCCCCCGGCCTGTCCGAGGAACTGTCGCTCAGGGCGCAGGAGCTGGCGCTGACGATCGCGAAGGAGCTGGACGTCGTCGGGCACCTGGCGGTCGAGCTGTTCGAGACCGTGGAGCCGGACGGCAGCCATGGGATCGCCGTCAACGAGCTGGCGATGCGCCCGCACAACTCCGGCCACTGGTCCCAGGACGGCGCCGTCACCTCGCAGTTCGCCAACCACGTACGGGCCGTGCTCGACCTCCCGCTCGGCGACCCGCGCCCCCGCGCGCGCTGGACGGTCATGGCCAACGTCCTCGGCGGCGACTTCCCCGACATGTACTCCGCGTACCTCCACTGCATGGCCCGGGATCCGCAGCTCAAGATCCATATGTATGGCAAGGACGTGAAGCCCGGCCGTAAGGTCGGCCACGTCAACTCTTACGGCGACGATCTGGACGACGTGCGCGAACGCGCCCGGCACGCCGCCGACTATCTGCGAGGGACACTGCTGGAATGACGGAGTTGGACCGCGGGGGGGCATCCCCCGTCATCGGGATCGTGATGGGATCCGACTCGGACTGGCCGGTGATGGAGGCCGCGGCCAAGGCCCTCGACGAGTTCGAGGTGCCGTTCGAGGTCGACGTCGTCTCCGCGCACCGCATGCCGCGCGAGATGCTCGCCTACGGCGAACAGGCCGCCGACCGCGGCCTGAAGGCCGTCATCGCCGGCGCGGGCGGCGCCGCCCACCTGCCCGGCATGCTGGCCTCGGTGACCCCGCTGCCGGTGATCGGCGTCCCGGTGCCGCTGAAGTACCTCGACGGCATGGACAGCCTGCTCTCCATCGTGCAGATGCCGGCCGGGGTCCCTGTGGCCACCGTCTCCGTCGCCGGCGCCCGGAACGCGGGCCTTCTCGCGGTCCGCATGCTCGCCGCCCACGATCCCGAACTGCAGAGCCGTATGCGGAAGTTCCAGGAGGAGCTCGGCGAGCAGGCGACACAGAAGGGCAAGCGCCTGCGCGCCAAGGTCGAGGGCAGCGCCGGCTTCGGCTTCGGTCAGTGAGGGCGGGGACGATGACCGACCACGCCGCTTTCGCCCGCGAACTCCTGGCCGCCCACCCCGTCGTCGACGGCCACAACGACCTGCCCTGGGCCCTGCGCGAGCAGGTCCGGTACGACCTCGGCCGGCGCGACATCGCCACCGACCAGAGCGCCCATCTGCACACCGACATCCCGCGGCTGCGAGCGGGCGGCGTGGGCGCGCAGTTCTGGTCGGTGTACGTCCGCACGGACCTGACCGGGGACGCCGCCGTCAGCGCGACTCTCGAACAGATCGACGTCGTCGGGCAGCTCATCGAGCGCTACCCGGCCGACCTGCGCCGCGCGCTGACCGCCGACGACCTGGAGACCGCCCGCGGTGAAGGCCGGATCGCCTCCCTCATGGGGGCCGAGGGCGGCCACAGCATCAACTGCTCGCTGGCCACGCTCCGCGCGCTCCACGCCCTCGGTGTGCGGTACATGACGCTCACGCACAACGACAACATCCCGTGGGCGGACTCGGCGACCGACGAGCCGCGGGCGCACGGCCTCACCCGCTTCGGCGAGGAGGTCGTCGCCGAGATGAACCGGGCCGGGATGCTCGTCGACCTCTCGCACGTCTCGGCCGCCACCATGCGCGACGCGCTGCGGATCACCGAGGCCCCGGTGATCTTCTCGCACTCCTCGTCCCGCGCCGTCTGCAACCACCCGCGCAACATCCCCGACGACGTGCTGGAGCGCCTGCCGGGCAACGGCGGTGTCGCCATGGTCACCTTCGTCCCGAAGTTCATCCTCCCCGCCGCCATCGAGTGGACCCAGGGCGCTGACGCGAACATGCGGGCCAACGGCCTGCACCCGCTCGACACGACGGAGGCCGGCCTCAAGGTCCAGCGCGCGTACGAGGAGGCCCATCCCCGTCCGGTCGCGACCGCGGCCACCGTGGCCGACCATCTCGACCACATGCGCGAGGTCGCGGGCGTCGACCACGTCGGCATCGGCGGCGACTACGACGGCACGGCCTTCACGCCCTCGGGCCTGGACGACGTCTCCGGCTACCCGAACCTGGTCGCCGAGCTGCTCCGCCGCCGCTGGTCCCCGGCCGACATCGCCAAGCTGACCTGGCACAACGCCGTACGGGTGCTGCGCTCCGCCGAGGAGGTGGCGCGCGGGATCCAGGACGACCCGCGCCGCACCCCCTCCAACGCGACCATCGAGGAGCTCGATACCTGAGGGGTTGTCAGCCCGCGGGGTGAGGCCCGCGCCGGGGCCGTCACGGCGCCGCCACCCGTACGCCTCTTCCACCGCGAAAGGCCAGGACCTCCGTGCGAAGGTGACGACGTACCTCGACCGCCGAGCACGGAGTCCGCGCCATGGCCGACCTCGCCCCTGCCCTCCTGGACGCGCCCGCACCCTCAGCCGCACCGGCCGCCCCGGCCGGTGCCGAGGTGGAGCCCCGGCCCGACCCGGGGGCGCCTGATACGGCGGGGCGGGCGCGGGCGTTCCTGGCCCGGCATCCGGTGGCGGACGGCTTCAACGGGCTCGCCTGGGAGCTGCGGCTGCGGTCCGGCCACGAGCTGACGCCCACCCGCTTCGACCTGGACACCGGCGAGGGCGGGGTCAGTACCGACATCCCGCGGCTCCGGGCCGGACACGTGGCCGCGCAGTTCTGGTCGGTCGGCGTGCCCGACGTGGTGGTCGGCGACCGCGCGGTCAGCGTTGCGCTGGAGCAGATCGAGTTCGTGCACGCCCTGATCCGGGCCTACCCCGACGCCCTCCGGCTCGCCCTCACCTCGGACGACATGATCGAGGCCCGCAAGCGCGGCCGTATCGCCTCCCTGCTCGCCGCGGGCGGCGGCCAGTGCATCGACAGCTCACTGGGCGCGCTGCGGTCGCTGTACAAGCTGGGCGTACGCCGGATGGCTCTGGCCGAGGGCCGGAACACCCCGTGGGCGGACGCGGCGGCCGACGAGCCCCGCGCCGGCGGCCTCACCCTCTTCGGTGAGGAGGTCGTCCGGGAGATGAACCGGATCGGGATGCTCATCGACCTCTCCGGCAGCGCGCCCGCCACCATGCGGCGGGCCATCGCCGTCAGCAAGGCCCCGGTCGTCTTCTCCCGTTCCGCGGCCCTCGCCGTGTGCGACCACCCCGCCAACGTCCCGGACGACGTGCTGGAACGCATGGCCGCACGCGGCGGCGTCTGCAAGGTCACCTTCGAGTCGGAGTACGTGTGCGGGGAAGGGGCGGGGACCGCGACCGTCTCCGACGTGGCCGACCACCTCGACCACATCAAGGCCGTCGCCGGCCCGGACCACGTCGGCCTCGGCGGCTCGTACGACACCGGCGGCAGCGCGCACCCGGCGGGTCTCGACGACGCCTCCGGCTATCCCCGGCTGATCGCCGAGCTGCTGGAGCGCGGCTGGAGCGAAGCCGACCTGGCCAAGCTGACCTGGCAGAACACCCTCCGGATGATGCGGGACGCGGAGTTCACCGCCCGGTCCACCCAGCACCGCCGGGCACCCTCGACCGTCACCATCGGGCGCCTGGACGGCTGATCGCGGACAGCGGCCGGGGCAGGGAGCTGCCCGCGGTTCAGGCCCGGGGGCGGCCCAGGGCGCGGTACGTCCAGCCCGCCTCGCGCCACACGTCCGGGTCCAGCGCGTTGCGCCCGTCGAGCATCCGCCGCTCCGCGACGACCTCGCCCAGCGCCGCCGGGTCCAGGTCGCGGAACTCGCGCCACTCGGTGAGGTGCAGCACCACGTCCGCTCCGCGGGCCGCGTCCAGCGCGGTCGGGGCGTAGCCCAGGGTGGGGAAGAGGCGGCGGGCGTTGTCCATGCCCTTGGGGTCGTAGACCGTGACCTGCCCGCCCTGGAGGTGGATCTGCCCTGCGACGTTCAGCGCGGGGGAGTCCCGTACGTCGTCCGAGTCCGGCTTGAAGGTCGCGCCGAGCACCGCCACCCGCTTGCCCAGGAAGCTGCCGCCGCCCAGTACCTCACGGGCCAGCTCGACCATCCGGGCGCGGCTGCGCATGTTGATCGAGTCGACCTCGCGCAGGAAGGTCAGCGCCTGGTCGGCGCCCAGCTCGCCCGCCCGTGCCATGAAGGCGCGGATGTCCTTGGGCAGGCAGCCGCCGCCGAAGCCGATGCCGGCGCGGAGGAACTTCTTCCCGATCCGGTCGTCGTAGCCGATGGCCTCGGCGAGCTTCACCACGTCGCCGTCGGCTGCCTCGCAGACCTCGGCCATGGCGTTGATGAAGGAGATCTTGGTGGAGAGGAAGGAGTTGGCGGACGTCTTCACCAGCTCGGCGGTCGGGAAGTCGGTGACGACGAACGGCGAGCCTTCGGTGATCGGCTTCGCGTAGACCTCGCGCAGCTGCTTCTCCGCGCGCTCGCTCGTGACACCGGCCACGATCCGGTCGGGGTGGAGGGTGTCCTGCACGGCGAAGCCCTCGCGCAGGAACTCCGGGTTCCAGGCCAGCTCCGCCTCCTCACCGACCGGGGCCAGCTCGGCAAGTCGCCGGGCCAGCCGGGCCGCGCTGCCGACCGGCACCGTGGACTTGCCGACGACGAGTGCGGGGCGGGTGAGCTGCGGGGCGAGCGACGCGAAGGCGGCGTCGACGTAGGACATGTCGCAGGCGTACTCGCCGTGCTTCTGGGGGGTGTTCACGCAGACGAAGTGGATGTCGCCGAAGGCACCGGCCTCCTCGTAGGAGGTGGTGAAGCGCAGTCGTCCCGTGGAGCCCTCCAGGCCCTGGACGTGCTTGGCGAGCAGATCCTCCAGCCCCGGCTCGTACATCGGGACCCGGCCCGACGAGAGCATGCCGACCTTCTCCGGGACGATGTCCACCCCGAGCACGTCGAAGCCCAGCTCCGCCATGGCGGCGGCGTGCGTCGCACCGAGGTATCCGGTGCCGATCACGGTGATCTTCGGGGCCATGCGTGCTCCACGGGGCGTCGGGCTGGACTGCGCGCCCGAGCATAGTCGGGCCCGGCGGCGGGCACGTGGCCGGTAAGAGGGAGCGAGCTGTCACCAAGCTCACGTGAAGCCCACGTAGGCCCGGCGCGGGCCCGCCCCTAGAATCGGGTTACTTAACGGTAGTTAGCAGTTCTGGGGAGTGAGGACACCTTGGCGGGCTCGACCGATTTCGACCTCTACCGGCCGTCCGAGGAGCACGACATGCTCCGAGAGTCGGTGCGCTCGCTCGCCGAGGCGAAGATCGCACCCTTCGCCACCGAGGTGGACGAGGAGGGCCGCTTCCCGCAGGAGGCGCTCGACGCGCTGGTCACCAACGACCTGCACGCGGTGCACGTACCCGAGTCGTACGGCGGCGCGGGCGCGGACGCGCTGGCCACGGTGATCGTCATCGAGGAGGTCGCCCGTGTCTGTGCCTCCTCCTCCCTGATCCCCGCGGTCAACAAGCTGGGCTCCCTCCCGGTCGTCCTCTCCGGTTCCGAGGAGCTGAAGAAGAAGTACCTGGGCCCGCTCGCCAAGGGCGACGCGATGTTCTCGTACTGCCTCTCCGAGCCGGACGCGGGCTCGGACGCCGCGGGCATGAAGACCCGCGCCGTGCGCGACGGCGACTTCTACGTCCTCAACGGCGTGAAGCGGTGGATCACCAACGCCGGCGTCAGCGAGTTCTACACGGTCATGGCCGTGACCGACCCGGAGAAGCGCTCCAAGGGCATATCCGCGTTCGTCGTCGAGAAGGGCGACGAGGGCGTCTCCTTCGGAGCCCCGGAGAAGAAGCTCGGCATCAAGGGCTCGCCGACCCGCGAGGTCTACCTCGACAACGTCCGCATCCCCGCCGACCGCATGATCGGCGCCGAGGGCACCGGCTTCGCCACCGCGATGAAGACCCTCGACCACACGCGCATCACCATCGCCGCGCAGGCGCTGGGCATCGCGCAGGGCGCGCTGGACTACGCCAAGGTCTACGTCCAGGAGCGCAAGCAGTTCGGCAAGGCGATCGCCGACTTCCAGGGCATCCAGTTCATGCTCGCCGACATGGCGATGAAGATCGAGGCCGCCCGCCAGCTCACGTACGCGGCCGCCGCCAAGTCCGAGCGCGGCGACAGCGACCTCACCTTCCAGGGCGCGGCCGCCAAGTGCTTCGCCTCGGACGTCGCGATGGAGGTCACCGTCGACGCGGTCCAGCTCCTCGGCGGCTACGGCTACACCCGTGACTACCCGCTGGAGCGCATGATGCGCGATGCGAAGATCACGCAGATCTACGAGGGCACCAACCAGGTCCAGCGCATCGTCATGGCGCGCAACCTGCCGAAGTAGGACGCCCCCGACAGGCCGCTCACGGCGAAGGCCCCGGACCGCGCGGTCCGGGGCCTTCGCGTATCAACGTGCGGCCGGTGTCTACCGGTTGCTGGTGACCGTGACCTTCTCGTCGTTCTTGAGCTGCTCCACGAGCTGCTTGACCTTCGCCCGGTCCCACTGGAGGTTGCCGTTCGGGGCGTTGCCCGAGATCGGCATGTTCATGGACGTGCCCTCGCCGCTCGTGACGCCCTTCATGGCCCAGAACATCTCGGCCAGGTCGAACAGGCCCATGTCCTTGTCGACGATCAGGGTGTCCAGGCCCGCGCCCATGGTCGGGTAGAGCTTGAACGGGTTGAGCACGGTCGAGGGCGTGGCGGTCTGGCTGGCCAGGGCCGAGAGGAACTTCTGCTGGTTCTTCGTACGGTCCAGGTCACTGCCCGGCAGTGCGTAACGGGTCCGGACGAAGGCCAGCGCCTGCTCGCCGTTGAGGGTCTGCGTGCCGGACTTGAAGTCGGCGCCGGACTTCTCGTCCTTGAAGGACTTCGGGATGTCCATCTCGACGCCGCCGACCGAGTCCACGATCTTGGCGAAGCCGCCGAAGCCGATCTCCGCGTAATGGTCGATCTTCAGGCCGGTGTTGGCCTCGACGGTACGGACCAGCAGCTCCGGGCCGTCCTCCGCGTAGGCCGCGTTGAGCTTGGTGCGCCGGCCCTCGTTCGGGAAGATGTTGCCGGAGTCCGAGCCGCGGAAGGAGGGGATCTCCACGTCCGAGTCGCGCGGCAGCGAGATCATGGTGCTGCCGTTGTCGCCGACGTGCAGGATCATCATCGAGTCGGTGCGCTTGCCGTCGGCGGAGCCGGTGTGGAGCCTCTTCTTCTCCTCGGCCGTCATGCCCTCACGGGAGTCGGAGCCCACGATCAGGTAGTTGGTGCCCGAGCCGCCCTCCGGCCGTTCGATGACCTTGCTGAGATCCACCTCGCGCTGGAGCTTGGAGTCGGCCCAGAAGTAGGTGGCGATGGACACGCCGAGGAAGACGACGAGCAGCGTCAGGGTGCCTATCTTGAGGCGGCGGCGCCAGTTCGGGGCCGGGCGGCCGTAGTCGTCGCCACCGCGTCCGCCGCGGCCACCGCCGTAGACCTGGCCCGTGTTGTAGCCGTCGTCGTAGTCGTCGTAGTCGTACCCGCGCTGGCCCGGGACGCCCGGACGGTGGGGCGACATGCCGGGCGGCATCGGCGGCTCAGGCCGGTACTGGCCTCCGCCGTATCCGCCGTATCCACCGTATCCACCGTCACCTCCGCCGCCCTGGACGTTGCGCATGGTGCGCGCGGACTCCGGGCGGCCGGCGCTGCCGCGCCCGTAACCGTCCCTGCTGTCGCCGGTCCAACCCTGAGGCCACTCGTTCATACCCGGCAGTGTGCCTTCTCGGGCCGACTGTCATACAGGGTGAGTGGCGAATCGCACCGCCCCTGTAGCAGACCTGATGCAAAGGTACGGAGGCGGGGTCACGGTTTTTCGCCGCTTAAGGTGGTGGACATGACTGAACAGGCAGCGGCCCCGGAAGACGCGATTCCGGGCAAGCCCACCTCCGCTTCCCGGACCACGCTCAGTCACATCATGACGGCGGGCGACGCCAATCTCCTCGGCACCGTCCACGGCGGCGTGATCATGAAACTCGTGGACGACGTGGCGGGGGCCGTGGCCGGCCGGCACTCGGGCGGGCCCGCGGTCACCGCCTCCATGGACGAGATGGTCTTCCTCGAGCCCGTGCACGTCGGCGACCTCGTGCACGTGAAGGCGCAGTGCAACTGGACCGGCCGGTCCTCCATGGAGATCGGTGTCCGCGTCCTGGCCGAGCGCTGGAACGAGTCCAGCCCCGCCACCCAGGTCGGCAGCGCCTATCTGGTGTTCGCGGCGGTCGACGCCGACGGCAAGCCCCGGACCGTGCCCGCCGTGATCCCCGAGACCGAACGGGACAAGCGCCGCTACCAGGAGGCGCAGATCCGGCGTACGCACCGGCTGGCCCGCCGCCGCGCCATCAAGGAGCTGCGCGCGAAGCGCATCGCCGAGGGCATCGGCGACTGACGTTCGCTAGGGCGTGTCTTCTGGATCAGTTCGGATCAGCCCGCGGCGTATGGTGCGGTGCATCGCAAGGCGGAGGAGCGTCCTCGTAGTGGGCCTACTCGGATGCTCCGACAACGCGGCGAGGTGCCGTGCCAGGCGTCGCGGGCCCGAGCTGATCCAGAAGACACGGCCTAGTCGCAGAGCACCTGGTCGCCCGTGACCGCCGTCACGTCCGCCCCGTGCGGACCCGTGGTCCGCGGTGACGGATCCTCCGCGCGCACCGTCCGCACCCGCCGGAAGTCCTCGCCGACCGTGACCTTCATCACCGGCCCGTTCCCGTACCGGGGCCTGAGCCGCGCGCCCGGCAGCGCGGCCGCGACCGTACGCACCGAGCGGTCCCACGCCGGGTCGTACGTGACGACGGTGCGGCGCGTGGATCCGCCCGCGTCGCCGGGGGTCCCGGAGGTCACGAAGCCGGTGGCGCGCAGCGCGCGGGTCACCCGGTGACCCAGGCCCTCGCGCCCGGTGCCGTTGTCGACCCGGACCTGGACCTGCTCGGGCGCCACGTCGACCAGCGCCGGGGACGGCCGGCCCGCGGCGCGGTCGGCGAGCGGCCGGTCGGCGCGCAATGCGCGGAAGATCTTCCCGGCCCTCTCCGTGTCCCACTTCACGGTCGACCCGAGGCCCGGCACCGGGTGGCTCGGATCCGCGACGGGGACCGAGACGAACTCCGAGGAGGACGGCCGGAAGTGCCGCATCGCCCGGCCGATGTCGACCATCTCGTCCGTGCCGAAGCCGCGGTCCGCGCGGACCGATCCGAGCAGGGTGGCGGCGACCTCCTGGAACTTCGCCGGGTTCATCAGCACACCGCCGTCCGTCACCTTCGCCACCAGCGCGGCGAGGAAGCGCTGCTGCCGCTGCATCCGGCCGAGGTCCGCGGCGCCGTCGATGTGCCGGGAGCGTACGTACTGCAGGGCCTCGCCGCCGTTCAGTCTGCTGGTGCCGACGGGCAGGTCCAGCCCCGAGTAGCGGTCGTGCATCGGGCGCGCCGAGCAGATCTCGACCCCGCCGAGGACGTCGACGGTCTCCATGAAGCTGGTGAAGTCGACCTCGAGGTAGTGGTCGATGTGCAGCTTGGTCATGTCCTCGACGGTGCGGACGGTGAGTTGGGGACCGCCCTGCGCGTACGCCGCGTTGATCTTGCCGGGGCGGGCGGGCACCCGCTCCCCGGTCGCCTTGTCGGTGTGCGAGGGGAGCTGGACGTAGGAGTCGCGCGGGATGCTGATGACGCTGACCCGGCGTCGGTCGCCGGAGAGATGCACGAGCATGATCGTGTCGGTGCAGTGGCAGGGCGCGCCGCCGAGGTGGTACCGCTGTCGCTGCTCCTGTGTCAGTTTGTCCCGCCCGTCGGTGCCCACCAGCAGGAAGTTCTGGCCGTCGCTGCCGCGGGGCCGGTTGTTCAGCCCCTCGAAGGGATCGATCCGGCCGATGGCCGTGTCCAGCCGGGAGACCAACGCGTGCCCGCAGCCGCCGGCGACCAGCAGCAGCGCGGAGAGGCCGGTGGCCAGCCGCAGCCCCCAGCGGGGACGGCGGGGCCCGGGGAGGCGGGGGATGCGGGTGCGGGTGCGGGGCTGCGACCGGGGCGCGCGAACCGGTGCGGTCAAGAGAAGGACTCCTCGGCGGAGCAGGGGTGACCGGCGTCACGGTAGGCCCGTGCGGTGGGCACGGCCGAGGTCCCACGCCGCCGGAGGCCCGTGCTGCACTCGGCCGCGTACGGGCGTGTCCTCCGTTCGCGGTAACGTGAGGCACGATGAACGCATCCCCTGAATCCCAGGCTCCGGCCGTCTCCGTGATCATGCCGGTGCTCAACGAGGAACGACACCTGCGCAATTCGGTGCGCCACATCCTGGAGCAGGAGTACGCCGGTGCGATGGAGGTGGTGATCGCCCTCGGCCCGTCCACGGACCGCACGGACGAGATCGCCGCCGAGCTGGTGCGCGAAGACCCCCGGGTGCACACGGTGCCCAACCCCACGGGCCGTACGCCCGCCGCGCTGAACGCGGCGATCAAGGCGTCCCGGCACCCGGTGGTGGTGCGGGTCGACGGTCACGGGATGCTCTCGCCGGACTACATCGCCACCGCCGTGCGGCTGCTGGAAGAGACCGGCGCGCAGAACGTCGGCGGGATCATGCACGCCGAGGGCGAGAACGACTGGGAGCGCGCCGTCGCCGCCGCCATGACCTCCAAGGTCGGCGTGGGGAACGCGGCCTTCCACACGGGCGGCGCGGCGGGTCCGGCCGAGACCGTGTACCTGGGCGTCTTCCGGCGTGAGGCGCTGGAGCAGCAGGGCGGCTACAACGAGGAGTTCATCCGCGCCCAGGACTGGGAGCTGAACTTCCGGATCCGTGAGGCGGGCGGCCTGATCTGGTTCTCGCCGGAGCTGAAGGTCTCGTACCGCCCCCGGCCGAGCGTGCGCGCGCTGGCCAAGCAGTACAAGGACTACGGCCGTTGGCGCCATGTGGTGGCCCGTTACCACGAGGGCTCCATCAACCTCCGCTACCTCGCCCCGCCGACCGCGCTGGCCGCCATCGCCGCGGGGTGCGTCGCGGGCGTGGTGGGCCCGGCCGCGGGCGTTCCGGCCCTGGCGTGGGGCCTCGCCGTTCCGGCGGGCTATCTCGCGGCGATCGCCGCGGGGTCGGTCCCGGCCGGCCGCGGCCTGTCGCCGGCGGCGCGGCTGCGCATCCCGGTCGCCCTGGCCACGATGCACATGTCCTGGGGCTGGGGCTTCCTCACCAGCCCGCGCGCGCTGGCGCGGAAGGTCATCGCCAGCCGCCGCCCCGCGGTCGTCACCTCCGCCTGACGCCCTGCGGGAATCCGTACGGAAACACGTCCGGCGGTGCCCTCCCTCGCGGGAGGCGCACCGCCGGACGTCCCCGTACCCGCCGGGAGCGGGCCACGGGCTACGGCTTACGTGATGTTCGCCGGGTTCACCTTCATGCACGCCGACTTGTCGTCGCCGTTGAGCGCGTCCGCACTCTCCGGGGCCTTGTTGTCGTCGCGGCCGCCCGACCCGTTCGACTTCGGGTAGGCCGTCCCGCTGCGCCAGTCCGCCCCGAGCACCACGGTGATCTGCGGCACGGACGAGGAGTGCCGGACCGCGCCCGCGGGCAGCCCGAGCGCCTTCGCCACCGCGAGCGCGTCACCGCGCTGCGAGCTGCTGCGGTACGAAACCGTGGTGTCCGCACGGGACTTGGGCGTCGAGTCCGCCGTGGCCTGGGTGAAGCCGAGCTGCGAGAGCCGGTCGGCGATGAGCGCGGCTCGGCCTGTGACGGCGGCCTGGGTGGCCGTACCGGTGCCGTTCTGGACGGTCACGGGGATCTCGGCCTTCGGCGCCGCCGGGTCGCTGGGGGCGGGGCTCTTCTTCGAGCCCTTCTTCTTGTCCTTGCCGTCGAGCGCGGTGTCGTCGCGCAGCATGGAGAAGATCTGGTCGGCGTCGTCGGGCTTGGGCACGATGTGCGCGGCGTTCTGCGGGTCCGGCACCCACGGCATGGTCGCCATGGTGATGCGTCCCGTCGGTACGCGCTTGAGGTCGTTGCCGAGGTCGTAGAGCTTCTTGACCGTGCCGAGCCCGCGGTCGACGGTGAGCGCCTTCGTGGCCGCCTCGGCGAGGCCCTGGAGCTTGCCGGGGTCGGTGAGCTTGGTGCCCGCCTTGAGCTGCCGGACCATCGAGTTCATGTACATGTGCTGGGCCTTGGCCCGGCCGATGTCGCTGCCGTCCTCGAAGCCGTGCCGGGTGCGCAGCCACTGCAGGGCCTGCTCGCCCTTGACGACCGACTCGCCCTTCTTGAGGCGGAGTCCGGACTTGGAGTCGTACACGTTGTTGTCGACGCAGACCGGGACGCCGCCGACGGCGTCGGCCATGTCCACCACACCCGAGAAGTCGATCATCATGAAGTGGTCGACCGGGACGCCCGTCAGCTCCTCCCACGTGGCCACCGTGCAGCCGGGACCGCCGTTCTGGAGGCTGGCGTTGATCGTCGCGGTGGTCTTCGGGTAGACCTTGCCGTCGTCGGTGTCGGTGCACTTGGGGATGGTCACCCGCGTGTCACGCGGCACGCTGATCACCGACATGTTGCTGCGGTCGGCCGAGACGTGCAACAGCATCTGCACATCGGCCAGCGGCTTGCGGCCCCGCTCGGCGCGTGCCCCGCCGAGCCGGACGTTCTCCTTGGAGCTGCGGCTGTCGGAGCCGAGCAGCAGGATGTTGAGCGGGGTCTGTCCCGCGGCGTTCGGCGCGCTCTTGTCGAGCTTGCTGTCCCCGAGGTTGAGGTCGTCCTTGCCGAGATTGCCGTTGAGGTGCTCGTAGTAGAGGTAGCCGGCCCCGGCCGTCGCGAGTATCAGCAGCGAGGCCGTGATCGCGAACCAGCGCAGGACGCGCCGCTTGCCCTTCTTCGGGCCGCCGCTCTTGGGGCCACCGCGACGGTGGCCCCTGCCGGGTGGCGAAGGATCGCGTCCTCCGCCGTCCCGTTGATAGAGGCTGTCGTCCCAGCCCAGCTCGTCGGCTCCGGGGCCACTGCGCGGTCCCGGAACGCGAACGCTGTCCTGTCGCATGGCATCCCCCGTTCAATGGTCGTGGTGCAGGCCCGGGCGGGCCTGGCTACTTGGCGCAGACCTGCTTGGCCGCGTTCACCTTCTTGACCTCTTCCGGCGTCTTCGCCGGACCGGTCAGCGGTGTGCCCGCGCCCTTGAAGTCCGCGCCGAGCGTCAGGGTCATGTCCGCCCTCGGCTCGGCGTCCTCGGTGCCGGGCTTCAGGGCGGAGGCGGGCAGGCCCATCATGTCGGCGAGCTGCCGTGCCTGGTCCGCCTGGTTCGGCGCGTACTTCAGCGTGGTCTTCTTCTGCTTCGGTCCCGTTGCGTTGCCACCGTTGCTGGACTTCAGGACGTTCTCGCTGTTCTGCAGCCAGTCGACGGTGTCCTGCGCGGCACCGAACGGCCCCCCGCCGTTCAGCACCTCGACGCGAACCTCGGAGGGATCGGCCTTCGGTCCCTTGAGCTTCGCGGCCTCCTTCGCCTTCTCCTTCTTCTTGACCTCGGTGAGCGAGACATCGTTCCGGATCATCGAGAAAAGTTCTTCCGAAGGCTTCTCGTTGAGCACGACGGTGCTCGGGACCTTCTCGGCCGGGTTGTCGAGCACCGGGATGGTCGCGAAGGAGATGTTCTTGGGGTTGACCCGGCCCACGTCCTGGGCGAGTTGCCGCAGCTTGTCGATGCTGCCTATCCCGGTGTCGACGGTCAGGGCCTTGGTGGCCGCCTCGGCCAGGTCGAACAGCTTCGTGGGGTCGGTCAGGGTGTCACTGGACTTCATCTTGCGGATCATCGAGCTGAGGAACTGCTGCTGGATCTCGATCCGGCTCAAGTCACCGCCCAGACCCACGGAGTGGCGGGTCCGTACGAAGGCCAGGGCCTGCTCGCCCTCGACGGTGTGGTGGCCCTTGGACAGCTTCAGATGCGAGTCCGGGTCGTTTATGTCCTTGCCCAGGCAGACGTCCACGCCGCCCACCGCCGACGACAGGGTCTTGACCGCGTTGAAGTCGGCCATCATGAAGTGGTCGACCGACACGCCTGTCATCTTCTTGACCGTGCGCATCGTGCAGCCCGGGTCGCGGCCCTCCTGGCCGAGGCTGTTGTTGAAGCGCGTCTGCGGCGTGCCCGGGATGTTCTTGGTCGAGCCGTCCTTCTGCTTGGTCGGGCAGGCGGGCACGTCGGTGATGAGGTCGCGGGGGATGCTCAGCGCCGTGGCGTTGGTGCGGTCCTTCGAGACATGGAAGAGGATCGAGGTGTCGGCGTGGCCGACGCTGCCGGAGTCGCCGTAGCCCTCGTTGCCCTTGCCGGTCCGCACGTCGGTGCCGATGACGAGGATGTTCACCGCGCCGTCGCTCGTGGCGCTGCCGCTGCCCGCGTCGCCCACGTCGATCTTGCTGATGTTGTTGTTGAGGCGCTGGTAGAAGTACAGCGCCCCGCCGCCTCCGGCGACCAGGACGAAGGCCATCACGCCACCCGTCCAGTACAGCGCCTTCTTCTTGCCCTCGGCCTTCGGCCTGGGCTTGCGGCGGCTCGGCGGCGGCTCGTTCCGCTTGCGCTGCGGAGGAACGTCACGGCGGCGGCGCGAGGGCTCGGTGGCCGGCGCGCCGGAACGGGAGCCCGCTCGGGTCGAGGCTCTGCGCTGCGTGGGAGGCGCCGAGTGCTCTGCGGGAGGACTCAGTCGCAGTTCGTAGTCGCCGGTGTCAGGGTTCAACACCCACTGGTCCGCGGGATCGATGTCGCCCGCCCGCCCACGTCCTTGCGCGTCCACGGCTGTTTGAATCCTCCGTCGCTGTCCACGGGATCGCTCACACTATCCGCCCAGTTCAGCGTTCAGCGACGCCGGTGACAAATTCCACTCCCCTACAACTGGGCAATCAGTGCAATCTTTTCGAGTCGTTGATGAGGCCTTGGGTTCCCTTATCCGCACATGCCGTTCGCGGCTGTCGTCCCCTTGTACGTGGGTTCGGTCCCGGCGGGTTCACCGCTCGGCTCGTCCGCGGACGCGCCGGGCTCCTGGCCTGGCGCGTCCTCCGGCCGGGAGGACACTTTCACGTCCAGGTCGTTCCGCAACAGATTGAAGAGCTGTGCCGCATCGGGCTGTACGAGTTCGTCCCGATTTGCGTTGAGCGAGTACGGCCGCCGCGGCAGCGTCAGGAACTGCACCTGCTCGGTCGGGACATGGCGCAGGCTGCGCACCAGCTCGTACAGCTCGCGCAGCGAGTCCAGACCGGAGTCGGTGGTCAGCGAGGACGTCGCCGCGTCCAGCACCGGGTAGAGCCGGGTGGGGTTGAGCAGGACGCCGTTGCTCTGCACCTTCTTCACCAGGGCACCGAGGAACTGCTGCTGCCGGTCCATCCGCTCGGTGTCGCTGCCGTTGCCCAGGCTGTAGCGCGCCCGTACGTACCCCAGCGACTGCTCACCGTTGAGCTTCTGGCGGCCCGCCGGGAGCTTCAGATGCGCCTCCCGGTCGTCCATCGGCTCCTTCAGGCAGACCTCGACGCCGTCGACCGCGTCCACTATCCGCTTGAAGCCGGTGAAGTCCACGATCATGTGGTGGTCGACGCGGATTCCGGTGAGGTTCTCCACCGTGCGGATCGTGCAGGCCGCGCCTCCCCGTTCGAAGGCGGAGTTGAACTGGTCGAAGCGCCCCTCGCCGTCCTTCCCGCCCGGTTCGCGGCAGCGCGGCACGTCCACCATCAGGTCGCGCGGGACGCTGACGGCCGTCGCGCTCTTCCGGTCGGCGGCCAGGTGCAGCAGGATCGTGGTGTCCGAGCGCTGGGTACCGCTGTCGCGGCCGTACTTCTGATTCCTGTCCGAGCGGCTGTCGGACCCGATGAGCAGGATGTTCTGGGCGTCGAGCACCTTCGGGGCCGGGCGCTCCCGTTCGTACCGCTTCAGCTCGGCGGCCGTCCCCGTGTCCGTGGTGATGTTGCCCTCGAGCTTCCGGTAGAGCATCCAGCCCGCACCGGCCGCCGCCAGCACGATCACCGAGGCGCCCAGCGCCCCCCAGCGCAGCAGGCGACGCCGTCGGCGCCTCTCGCCGGTCCCCCCGGAACCCTCACCCTCCGAGCCGTCGGGCGTGCCAGCGCTCTCGGTCACGTCTGCGTCCATCTCTATGGCGTTTGGGGCGGCATGAATGCCGCACGGGCCCCCGGGTCACAGGAGGAGACCGCCGAGCGCCTCGCATGGTTGTACGTACGCCAATGGTTGTACGTACGCCGCCCATCATCGCCCCCGGCAGGGCGAAGACCCGTCAGGCGGCGGCCAGGGTGACCCGTTCGCCCTAGGCGCCCGCTCGCGGCGCGGGCGTCAGACGGCGGTGACCGTGACCCGCTCGCTCTCCCGGCGCTGCTCCAGCGCGTCCGCGGCCAGCGCGTCGAGGTGCCGGCAGAGCACCACCGAGCCCCCGGCCGCCAGCGGCGCCAGCAGCCCGGCCGACAGCCCGTCCCAGGTGTCGTACGGGAGGCCTGACAGGAGCCGGGACACCGGAGTGAGGCCGCGGGCCGCCGCGTCTCCCCGCGCCCGCTCCACCACCTCGGCGCCGGTCAGTTCGCCGCGGCCTCCGAACGCCAGCGCCGGCGCGTCCGGATCCACCGGCGCGTACGGGGCGAAGCGGTCGCCCTGGCTCGGCACCTCCACGGCGTAGTCGGAGAACCCCTGCGGCGCCTCGGGGAAGCGCACGCCGAGCGGGCGCAGGCTGAGCGCCACACGCTCGCCACCACAGGCGCGGGCCGCCTCCAGCGTGTCCGGTCCGCTGACCACCAGATCCGCGGACGCCGGGTCGCCGCCGACGTCCGCGACGACGCCGGTGGAGGAGCAGGCGATCACCCAGACGGCCGCCTGCCAGTGAGCGGGCAGCAGCAACGCCAGCCGGTCGCCCGGTTCCGCACCGAGATCGTCCTGCAGGAGGTTGGCCGTCTTCGCCACCCAATTGGCGAAGGTGGCCACGGACAGTTCGACGCGTTCGCCGGTGGCGTCGTCGTAGAAGGTGACCAGCGGGCGGGCCGGGTCCGCGGCGAGCGCGGATCGCAGCAGGTCGGCAGGGGTGCGATCGGTGGCGTTCACCCGCGCAAGCGTACGCGTACCGGTTCGGTTGGGCCGGGCGGCCGTACGCCTCGGGCACCCTGGTTCTGCCGACTGACCGTCATGTTACGAATAGACAGATTTGTCGGTTCATGGACACGATCTGAACTATGCGTGCACTACTTGCTTCCTCGATCGGCGTGGCCTGCACGGCCGCACTCGCCCTTCCGTTCGCCCTGCCGGCGGGAGCGACCGCCGCACACCCCCAACACACCGCCGAACCCTCCCGGGTGCCCGGCAGCACCCAGTCGCTGCCGCTCTCCCCGCTGGGAAGCTCCGACCGCGCCCGCGCCTCGGTACCCGAAAGTGCCGCCGCGGCGGGGCTGGTGGCCCGGGACGTCAAGCCGTTCTCGCTCGTCGGCATCGTCTGGGACGACGCCACGTCCGTCTTCCACGGCCGGGCCCAGGTGCGTACCCAGGACGCGGCCACGCACAAGTGGTCGGGCTGGCAGGACATCCAGACCCACAACGACGACATGCCCGACCACGGCTCGCCGGACCGCGCGTCCGGCCGCGCCCGGGGCAGCAGCGCCCCGCTGTGGGTCGGCGACTCCGTCGGCGTGCAGGTACGGGCTCTGGGCGAGGGCACGACGGGCCGGTCCGGCCTCCCCGGCGGGCTGCGCATCGAACTGGTCGACCCCGGTGACGACCCGGAGGACGAGGAGCCGGCGAGCGGCGCGGAGGCACCCAAGGGGCGCAACACCTCCCTGACGCCCGAGGAGTCCGCCAGCTCCGCGGTCAATGCCGAGTTCGCCCCCATGGGAGCCACGCACATCGCTCCGCTGGACAAGGACGAGACGGAGAAGGAGGCGGCCGAGGTCACCGGAGCGAGCGGCTCCGCCGCGGCCCGCCCGTACATCGGTCCACGCCCGGGCATCGTCACCCGCGCGGGCTGGGGCGCCGACGAGAAGCTCCGCGAGCGCGAGTTCCTCTACACCAAGACCGTGAAGGCCGCCTTCGTCCACCACAGCGCGACCGGCAACAACTACACGTGCAAGCAGGTACCGGCGATCCTGCGCAGCATCTACCGCTTCCACGTCAAGAGCAGCGGCTGGCGCGACTTCGGCTACAACTTCGTCGTCGACAAGTGCGGCACCATCTACGAGGGGCGCGCCGGCGGTGTCGCCAGACCCGTCATGGGCGCGCACACGCTCGGCTTCAACACCAACACCATGGGCATCGCCGTCCTGGGGACGTACTCCGGTTCCACCCCGCCCGTCGCCGCGCTCAACGGTGTCTCCAAGCTCACCGCCTGGAAGCTCGGCCTGTTCGGGGCGAACCCGCGCGGCAAGGTCACGCTCGTCTCGGGCGGCAGCAACAAGTACAAGAAGGGCGCCGCGGTCTCGATGAACGTCATCTCCGGGCACCGCGACGGCTTCGTCACCGAGTGCCCCGGGGCCAAGCTCTACGGCAAGCTCGGCACCACCCGGTCCACCTCCGCCAAGCTCCAGGGACGCTGATCCGCCCCGGAACGCGGAACCGGCCCGCCGGCCCCACCGGAACCCCCGGTGCCCCGGCGGGCCGTCGCCGTTCCGGCGTACCTCACGTGCGTCCGTCCACGCCCGCGGTTCACCGTCTGCATACACTGGCGCATCGACCCCGACCGGCCCGGCAGGAAGCAGAGACGACACGGTGACAGAAGCGATCCTCCTGGTGGGCGGCAAGGGCACGAGGCTGCGCCCGCTGACGGTGCACACGCCCAAGCCCATGGTCCCGGCTGCCGGCGTGCCGTTCCTCACCCACCAGTTGGCGCGTGCCCGGGCGGCCGGCGTGGAGCACATCGTGCTCGCCACGTCCTATCTCGCCGAGGTGTTCGAGCCCCACTTCGGTGACGGCTCCGCGCTCGGCCTCCACCTCGAGTACGTCACCGAGGTGGAGCCGCTCGGCACCGGCGGCGCGATCCGCAACGTGGCCTCGCGCCTGCAGTCGGGCCCCGACGAGCCCGTGCTCATCTTCAACGGCGACATCCTCACCGGGCTCGACATCCCCGCCCTGGTGAACACGCACACCACATGCGGCGCGGACGTCTCGCTGCACCTGACGCGGGTCGAGGACCCGCGCAGGTTCGGCCTCGTCCCCACCGACGCGAGCGGCAGGGTCACGGCCTTCCTGGAGAAGCCGCAGACCCCCGAGGAGATCGTCACCGACCAGATCAACGCGGGCGCGTACGTCTTCAACCGCTCCGTGATCGACTCGATCCCGGCCGACCGCCCCGTCTCCGTCGAACGCGAGACCTTCCCCGGGCTGCTCGCCGCCGGAGCCCATCTCCAGGGCATGGTCGACTCGACCTACTGGCTCGACCTCGGCACCCCGCAGGCGTTCGTCCGCGGCTCGGCCGACCTCGTCCTCGGCCGGGCACCGTCCCCGGCCGTCCCCGGGCGCTGCGGCGAGCGGCTGGTGCTGGAGGGCGCGCGCGTGGCCGCCGACGCGAAGCTGACCGGCGGCACGGTGATCGGCACGGACGCCGTCGTCGGCGAGGGTGCGCGGATCCACGGCTCCACGGTGCTGGAGGGCGCGGTCGTCGAACCGGGCGCGCAGATCCACGACTCGCTGGTCGGCGCCCGCTCCCGCATCGGCGCCCGTACGGTCCTTGAGGGCGCGGTCATCGGCGACGGCGCGGTGGTCGGCCCGGAGAACGAGCTGCGGGACGGCGTCCGCGTGTGGTGCGACGCCCGGATCCCCGAGCGAGCCATCCGCTTCTCCTCCGACGAGTAGAAGACACGCCCTAGGCTCGCCTCGTAGAGCGACCCGAGGAAGGACCCGTGGAACCCGACGGCGAGCGGCTCACCCGCACCACCGTGCGCGGCGGCGCCCTGCGCGTCCCGGCGCCCCGGCAGCCCGCCGCTGCCGCGACCCGCCGCTGGACCCCGCGGGGCCCGCTCGACCTCGGGCTGACCATCGGTCCCCTGCGCCGCGGCCCCGGCGACCCGTCCTTCCGCGTGACCTCGGACGGCTCGGTCTGGCGGGCCGTCCGTACGCCCGCGGGGCCGGGCACGCTGCGCCTGGCCGTCCGCGGCGGCGAGGTCGAGGCGGAGGGCTGGGGGCCGGGCGCCGACTGGCTGCTCGACGGGCTTCCTGCGCTCCTCGGGGACGACGACGACCCGTCGCCGTTCGTCCCGCGCCACCGTCTGGTCCACGAGATGCACCGCCGCCGGCCGGGCCTGCGCCTGATGCGTACGGGCCTGGTCCTGGAATCCCTCGTCCCGGCGGTCCTGGAGCAGAAGGTCACCAGCGACGAGGCGTACCGGGCGTGGCGGCTGCTGCTCCAGCGCCATGGGGAGCCCGCCCCTGGCCCCCTGGACCGCCTGTTCGTGATGCCGGACGCGCGGGGCTGGGCGATGCTCCCGTCCTGGGAGTTCCACCGCGCGGGCGTCGACGGCAAGCGCTCGGCGACGATCGTCCGTGCGGCCCGCGTCGCCAGCCGCCTGGAGGAGGCGGTGTCCATGGACCTGCCCGCTGCCCTCCACCGGCTTCAGCTCATCCCCGGCATCGGCCCCTGGACGGCGGCCGAGACGCTGCAGCGCAGCAACGGCGCCGCCGACGCGATCACCGTCGGCGACCTGCACGTGCCGAAGATCGTCGGCTATGCGCTCACCGGCGAGCGCGGCACGGACGACGCCCGCATGCTCGAACTCCTCGCCCCCTACGGGGAGCAGGGCGACGGCCAGCGTCACCGCGCGTGCCGGCTGATCCTTCTGTCGGGCCGTACCCCGCCACGCCGGGCGCCGCGCTTCGCCCCCAAGGACATCAGCACGATCTGAGCCCGCCGCCGCCCGCTACCGCACGTCCAGGAACGACGACGCGTCCCGAGCGGGCCGGTCCTTCGGCGGTGCCGCGGCGTGGCCGACCGCCACCGCGCCCATCGGGTCCCAGTCCCCGGGCAGCCCGAGCACCTCCCGTACGACGTCGCGGCAGAACATCGTCGACGAGATCCAGGCCGAGCCCAGCCGCTCTCCCGCCAGGGCCACCAGCAGGTTCTGCACGGCAGCCCCGGCCGCGACCACGAACATCTCGCGCTCGGCGGCGTTCCTGCGGTCGTCGGGGTAGGGGTGCGAGCCGTCCATGACGAGGCACGGCACGATCAGGTACGGGGCGTTGCGCAGCACGTCGCCGCGGCGCACCCGCTTGGCGATGCTCTCCTCGGAGAACCCGTCCCCGCGCAGGTCCGCGATCCACGCGTCCCGCATCGCGTCGAGCAGCCGCTCCCGCGCCTCCGCCGACTCCAGCAGCACGAAGCGCCACGGCGTCGTGTGGTGCGGTGCCGGTGCCGTCACCGCGGCCGTGACGGCACGGCGCACGGCGGCCCCGTCGACCGGCTCGGAGGTGAACTCCCGGACCGTACGGCGCAGCGTCACCGCCTCGCGTACGGCCTCCGACGTCCCCAGCCGGAACATGTCGTCCGCGGGGGAGCGCACGACGGCCCGCGCGCCCTGGCCGTGCTCCTCCTCCACCAGGTGCGGCAGCCCGCGCAGGACGGCGACCGGCATGCCGTCGGCCTTGCCCTTCACCAGGTCCCCGGCCGCGGCCAGTTCGTCGGCCGTCGCGACGACCGTCGCGCTCAGCGGATTGCCGTGGGCGTCGGTCCCGCCGCGCAGATCGTCCAGGACCCGCACGCCGGAGGCGCCGATCGCGACATCCGTCAGCCCGTCGCGCCACGGCCGCCCGAAGGTGTCGGTCACCACGACGCCGACATCGACGCCGAGCGCGTCCCGTACGCCCTCCCGGATGCGGCGGGCCGAGGCGTCCGGCTCCTCCGGCAGCAACAGCACGGTCCCGGCAGGGGTGTTGGACGCGTCGACGCCGGCCGCCGCCATGACGAAGCCGTGCCGTGTCTCCACGATCCGCAGCGGCCCGCGGCGCGCCACGACCCGTACGGACTCCGCGTCGATCGCGGCCTCGCGGTCGCGCGCCTCGACGATCCGCCCCTCCGCCTTGCTGACGATCTTCGAGGTCACGAGCAGGACGTCGCCGTGCGCGAGCCCGGGCAGGCCCTTGACGGTGGCCGCGTCGGCGATGAGCTTGGCGAGGTCGTCGCCGGCCGCCACCTCGGGGAAGCCGGGCAGCGCCCACACTTGGTACGACGGCACCTCCGCCGCGCCGCCGCTCACGCCCGTACCTCCTCGGCCAGCGCGAGCGCCTCGGAGGCCATGCGGGAGGTGGCGTCGAGGTCGGTCATCATCAGCGGCACGGCCTTGCAGCGGATGCCCGCCGCCTCGACCTCGTCCACCGCCCCCGCGTCGACCGTGTCGACGAGCCAGCCGTCGAGCAGCCCGGAGCCGTAGTGCTGGGCGACGGCGGTGGCGGTCGACTCGACGCCCACCGCGGCCAGCACCTTGTCGGCCATGCCGCGCACGGGCGCGTCCCCGACGATGGGGGAGAGGCCGACGACCGGCACACCGGCGTCGGCGATGGCCTCGCGCATTCCCGGTACGGCCAGGATCGTTCCGATGCTGACGACCGGGTTGGACGGCGGGAAGAGGACGACGTCCGCCTCGGCGATGGCGTCCAGCACGCCGGGCGCCGGCTTGGCCTGGTCGGCCCCGACCGGTACGACGGCGTGCGCGGGGACGGAGGCGCGCAGCCGCACCCAGTACTCCTGGAAGTGCACGGCCTTGCGGCCCTCACCGCCGTCGCCCTCACCGAGGTCCGCGGTGTCGATGAGGACGTGCGTCTCGACGCGGTCGTCCGTCATCGGCAGCAGCCGAACGCCCGGCTCCCAGCGCGTGCACAACGCCTCGGTCACCGCGCTGAGCGGGTAGCCCGCGCCGATCATCTGGGTCCGGACGATGTGGGTGGCGAAGTCGCGGTCCCCGAGCCCGAACCACTCGGGACCGACGCCGTAGGCGGCCAGTTCCTCCTTGACGGCGAAGGTCTCGTCGGACCGGCCCCAGCCCTGTTCCTCGTGGATGCCGCCGCCGAGCGTGTACATCACCGTGTCGAGGTCGGGGCAGACCTTGAGGCCGAACAGATGGATGTCGTCACCGGTGTTGCCGATGACCGTGATGTCCGCCTCGGGAGCGGCCGACTTGAGACCGCGGAGAAAACGGGCGCCGCCGATGCCGCCGGCCAGAACCACAATGCGCATGGGGACAGTGTGTCAGCCACGGGCCGGTCGTATCCGGGCGGTCGCGGCGCCGCGGGCGGCCGCTGCGCGATGCGGTCAGCGGAGGCGTCAGGCGGGCACGCCCTCCAGGGCGTCGCCGGTGCGGCACTGGGCGGTGTGCATCGTCATCTCGGTCAGGCCGGGGAAGTAGATGTGCAGGCTGACGGCGGGCGTCAGCGCGTCGTTGACCACCTCGTGCACATATCCGGGCGCGAAGACGCGCTGCGCGCCGGAGCCCAGCGCACGGTCACCGCGCGCGGTGCGCTCGGTCAACTCCCCTTCCAGGACCGTGAGTACACCGGAGGAGCGGCCGTGATCGTGCATGCCGCTGCCCTGGCCGGGCACCCAGCTCAGCAGCCAGACCTCGTAACCGGGCCCGGTGCGCAGCCGGTGGTACCAGCGGGTGGTCGCGTCGTACTCGACGAGATGCGCCCAGCTCGCGCGGTCGGCGGCGATTCGGCGGGCGAGCCCGGCGAAGTCGGCGACCGTGGCCGGGTGGGCCGGGGCGGGCTGCAGGAGATGAGGGACGGCGAGCGGGTCGCCGGCGATCTGGACGTCGCTGTTCATTGTGCGGAGGTTTCCCTGAGTGAAGGTCTTGGGCACAGATGGCTGGAGCGCGGGGGCATCAACAGCTGCAACAGCGACAGTGAGTCCGCACAGCGCAGCGGACCGCGGCGTCGCACGACGTGCGAGACCGCGTCCGGAAGGGCGCGTGCGTCACTGGCATGTCCATTAGTGGAGCGGTTCGACCGCCCGGTGTCAACTTGATGCCCGATCAGGGGGCAATGTTTCACCTCATCCGGTTGCGCTCCCTGCTGAAAGGTTTGTTCACAGTCTGGGCAGGAGAGGTCGCGCATCAACGGCACGACCTCCGCTCAGCACCCTTACGGGGAAACGCCGTTGTCGTCTCGTGACCTCACCGTGATCCGCTTCGTTTCCGTGATCGGATTGCAACGCGATCCGAGAAGGTTGCGTCCTCTTGTGAGAGGACGGGACCGCGGATGCCGGGCTCGCGGTGGTGTCATGGTTTATGCCGATTTGAACACTTTCCGCATGGCCTTGGTTCCGCAGAGTGAATAAGGGCCCCAATAGCAGATCTCGGCTTGACTGGCCTGGATCCACGCACTTGTAATTTCACTCGTGTCGTTCGGCCGTCATCGGTAACGGCGGCATCACGGGGAAGCAAAGACTGACGAGGGGCGCACATGACCGAGCTGTTCCAGCAACTGCTGGTCGAGGAGGCGGACGAGGAGCTCGGGTGGCAGGAGCGCGCACTGTGCGCCCAGACCGATCCCGAGTCGTTCTTCCCGGAAAAGGGTGGATCTACGCGTGAGGCGAAGAAAGTCTGCCTTGCCTGCGAGGTCCGGTCCGAGTGCCTCGAGTACGCCCTCGCCAACGACGAGCGGTTCGGTATCTGGGGCGGCCTGTCCGAGCGTGAGCGGCGACGCCTGAAGAAGGCCGCGGTCTGAACCGGCTGAGGCCCGCGGCCTGACGGAGCGGCCGGCGAGCCGCGTACGCCGCCGCCGAGGCGTGTATGCCGACGGGCCGCCCCGCGTCCACGTCGCCGCCCGATCGCGTGCGCCGCACGGGGCTGTACGCGGATCCCCGGCGGCGATCTCCCGCCACGTCGCGGGTGCCTGCTCCGGTGGGCCTCTCAACCGTCGTGCGGCGCAGGGCGGTTGAGGGAAGAAGTCGAGGGAAGGGCGGCCCCGGTCGAGGGATCATCCCGGCAGTCCCGTCATTCACGGCAATTCACCCCGTCCGCCTCCCGCGCGATCCGCACGGGAGGCGGACTGCTGTCCACAGGGTGGTTGTCCACAGGGGCGGTCGGCCGGTCCGGACGAGCCGTTAGTGTGGGGGCCCGTCCGAGACGCGCCAACACCCCAGCGGGTGGAGCGCGTCGACCGCAGCCAGCACAGCCGTCATCCGGGGGCGACCCCGTACCCCGGCCGGAGGGGCCCGTACCTCGATGTCCGTGCACAGCCATCCGACGGCCCACCACGCGGCCGCCGCTCCCGAGTTCCCGCGGCACGTCGTCACCGCCGTGCTCGTCTCGCACGACGGCGCCCGCTGGCTGCCCCGAGCGCTCTCCGGACTCCTCGGCCAGGAGCGCCCGGTCCAGAACGTCATCGCGGCCGACACCGGCAGCGCCGACGCGTCGGCGACCCTGCTCGCCGAGTCCCTGGGCCCCGACCGCGTGCTCCACCTCGCCCGCCGCAGCAGCTTCGGCACGGCCGTCGAGGAAGCGGTCCGCACCGCCGGGGTCCTCACGCCCGACGAGCTGCCCTATCTGAGGCGGCCCAGCGGCTGGGACCCCGTCACGCGCACCTGGCGGGACGAGACGTACGACATGCCGGAGCTGCCGCACGGCGAGCCGGTCCAGTGGCTCTGGCTGCTGCACGACGACTGCGCCCCCGAGCCCGACGCGCTCGCCGAACTGCTGCGCGTCGTCGACGCGAGTCCGTCCGCCGTCATCGTCGGACCCAAGCTCCGCGGCTGGTACGACAAGAGGCAGCTCCTCGAGGTCGGCGTCTCCATCGCCAACAGCGGCCGCCGCTGGACCGGGCTGGACCGGCGCGAGCAGGACCAGGGCCAGCACGACCAGGTCAGGCCCGTGCTCTCCGTCTCGTCCGCCGGCATGCTCATCCGGCGCGACGTATGGGAGGAGCTCGGCGGCTTCGACCGGCGGATCCCCCTCATGCGCGACGACGTCGACCTGTGCTGGCGCGCCCAGGCCGCCGGGCACCGCGTCCTCGTCGCGCCCGACGCCGTGCTGCGGCATGCGGAGGCGTCCGCGCGCGAGCGCCGCCCCATCGACTGCGCCGGCCGCTCCGTCGTCGGCCCGCACCGCGTCGACAAGGCGGGCGCGGTCTACACGATGCTCGTCAACAGCCGCGGCGCCCTCCTGCCGTACGTGATGCTGCGGCTCGTCCTCGGCACCCTGCTCCGCACCCTCGCCTACCTGGTCGGCAAGGTGCCCGGACAGGCCGTGGACGAGGTCACCGGTCTCCTCTCCGTCCTGCTGCGGCCGGGCCGAGTGCTCGCAGCCCGCAGACGGCGCGGCCGCGCCGCGGTCGAACCGGGCGAGCTGCGGTCGCTGTTCCCGCCCGCCGGAGCGACCCTGCGGGCCACCGTGGAGTCGGTCGCGGGGAACTTCGCCGGCCGGTCCGAGCCCGAACTGGCCTCCGGCGGGCGGCACGGGGCCGTGGAGTCCGGGCCCGGCGGCGACGACGCCGACTTCCTGGAGATCGAGCAGTTCGCGCGGCTGAAGCGGATCGCCCGCAAACCCGCCCCGGTCCTCTTCCTCGTCCTGCTCCTCGTCTCCCTCATCGCCTGCCGCGGGCTGCTGGGCCCCGGCGCGCTGTCCGGCGGCGCCCTCCTGCCCGCCCCCGCCGACGCGTCCGAACTCTGGGCGAAGTACGTGGCGGGGTGGCATGCGGTCGGCGTCGGCGGCACCCAGGCCGCACCGCCCTATCTCGCCGTCGTCGCCTCGTTCGCGACCGTCCTGTTCGGCAGCACCGGCCTCGCGATCACGCTGCTGCTGGTGTGCTCGGTGCCACTGGCCGGGCTCACCGCGTACTTCGTGTCCCGGCCGCTCACCGACTCCCGGCTGCTGCGCGCTTGGGGCAGCGTCGCGTACGCCTTCCTCCCCGCCGCCACCGGCGCGCTCGCGGGCGGCAGGCTGGGCACCGCGGTCCTCGCCGTCGTGCTGCCGCTCATGGCGCGTGCGGCGGTCGCCGCGAGCGGGCTGCGGCTGCCCCGCCAGGGCGGCGGGAGCGCGCGCCCGAGCTGGCGCGCGGCCTGGGCCTACGCACTGCTGCTCACCCTGACCACCGCCTTCACCCCGATCGTGTGGCCGATCGCCGTCGTCCTCGGCATCGCCCTGCTGGTGCTGCGCGCCCGGCAGCAGGAGAACCTGACGGTGTACGGGCTGCGGTTCGCCGCCGCCGTGCTGACCCCGCTGCTCGTTCTCGCCCCCTGGTCGCTGTCCCTGCTCACCAGCCCCTCGGCGTTCCTCCGCGAGGCCGGACTGGACTACGGCGCGGGTTCCGCCACCGCCCTCGACCTGCTGGCCGTCAGCCCCGGAGGCCCGAAGGCCACGGGCGGGCTGCTGCTCATCGGCCTCGTGCTGGCGGGACTCGCCGCCCTGCTGCGCGGAGAGCGGCAGCGGACCATCCGTACCGCCTGGGCCGTCGCGCTGACCGGTCTGCTCTTCGCGGCGCTCGCCAACGGCTCCGGCTGGGCCGGTCCTGCCACGCTCGTCTACGGCATCGCGCTCATCACGGCGGCCACGGTCGGCGCGGAGGGCGCGCGCGAGCGCGTCGCCGCCCAGGACTTCGGCTGGCGGCAGCCGGTCGCCGCACTGATCGCGCTGGCCGCCGCCGCGGCGCCGCTGCTGGCCGCGTTCGGCTGGATGTTCAGCGGGGCCGACGGCCCGGTCGAGCGGAGCGAGCCGGTGCAGGTGCCGGCCTTCGTGGCGGAGGAGAGCGGGACTCGCGACCAGCCCCGCACCCTTGTCATCGGCGGCGAGCAGGCGGCCGACGTCTCGTACGCGCTGGTGCGCGGTTCCGGCGCCCGCCTCGGTGACGCCGAACTGTCCGAGGCGGGAGGCGGTGACGACCGCCTCGACGGCATCGTCGCCAACCTCGTCGCCGGTTCCGGCGCCGACCAGACCCGCCAGCTCGGCGGCTACGCGGTGCGTTACGTCCTCGTACGGGACGGCGCGCCCCGCGAGATGAGCCGGGTGCTGGACTCCACGCCGGGGCTGACCCGGCTCAGCCAGCAGGACGGCAGCGCGCTGTGGCGCGTGGACGAGCAGGTGGCGCGCATCACGATCGTTCCGGGCAAGGGCGGCCGGGAGGGCGGCAGCACCCCAACGGCCGAACCGCGGTCGGTCGCGGCGCTGCCCGTCGAGGCCCACACCGACATCCCCGAAGGCCCGGAGGGCCGGATCCTGCGGATCGCGGACCGGGCCGCGCCGGGCTGGCAGGCCACGCTCGACGGCAAGCCGCTCACGGGGGCGACCCTCGACGGCTGGGCCCAGGGCTTCGAACTGCCCGCGTCCGGCGGCCGGTTGGACCTGACGTACGAGACACCGTTCACGCGCACCGTGTGGGTGTGGACGCAGGGCTTCCTCGCGCTCGTCGTGCTGGTGCTCGCCCTGCCCGGCCGGCGGCGTGACGTCGACGACGACATGCCCGACCAGGAGGCGGCGGTCGCCGCCGTGCCTGCCCAGGCCGCCGAGGGCGAGGGGCGCCGGGCGCGACGGCTGCGGGCCGCGGCGGAAGCGGACCCGGCGGCCCGGGCCGTACCGGACGCCTCCGCCGGACAGCAGAGCCACGACGGCGCCGCTCCGTCACCGGACGCTGCGCGACCGCAGGAGCCCCCGCGGCCTGCGGGTCCCGTTCCGCCGGACGAGCCGCCCGCTCCCGGGCGGGCGCCGATGCAGAAGCCGGTTCAGGAGCCGACGCAGCAGCCCGTTCAGGAGCCGGTGGGGAGCGCGCCGCAGCAGGACCCGTATGGCGCCGTGCCGCAGCAGCCGCCGTACGGGGACTGGGACGCGCAGAGCTACGCGGGCCAGGCGCCGTCGCCGTACCCCGCGGGTTACCAGGACCAGTACCAGGGCGCGCCCTACCCTGCCGACGCCTACGGGAGCGGGACGTACGACCCGCAGGCCGGGCAGTACGGCCAGTACGGCACCGGTCAGTACGCCGACCCGTACGGCTACTCCGCCCAGCAGCCCTACGCGGACGGCACCTATCCCCAGCAGGGGGACCCGGCCCAGGGAAACCAGGTCCATGGGTACCAGGCCGATCCGGGCGTCGGTGATCCCGGCTACGGCGACCCGGCTTACGGCGACCCGGCTTACGGCGGCCCGGAGTTCCGCGATCCGGCCTATCGCGATCCGGCCTACGGCGATCCGTCGTACGGCGACAGGACGTACGGCGACAGGACGTACGGGGACGGCACCGAGCCCGGCCCCCGCCGCGACGGGAGCGACCAGCAGTGAACCGCACGACCGTGTCCCTGATCTCCGCCGCCACGGCCCTCGCCGCCGTCACCGGTGTCGCCGCGCTCACCGCCCCCGACGCCCCATCGGACGGCTCCGGCTCCGGCGCCGCCCGGCTGCCTGTCGAGCGGTCGGCGCTGCTGTGCCCCGCGCCGTCAACGTCCGATCTCGCCGAGACGACGTACACCTCCTACACGCCGAAGGGGGAGGACGGCGGTTCGGCCCGGGCCGCCGCGGATCTCCTGGCCGCGGACAAGGCGACGGACGGCGAGCCGAACGAGAAGGACCCGAAGGACCGCAAGGACGAGGGCAAGGGCAAGGGCGGTGAGCGGAAGCCGGTCGTGGCGCTGAAGAAGCCCGGTGCGCCGGTGACGGCCACCACGTCCGACCCGGAGGCCCCCGCGCTGATCGGCACGGCCGACGGATCGCTCGCGCCCGGCTGGAGCACGCAGCAGACCACGGTGATCGGTTCGGGCAGCGGCCGTTCCGTGTCCGGCGCGGCCTGCACTGCTCCGGACTCCGACTTCTGGTTCCCGGGCGTCTCCACCGCCAGGGAGCGCCAGGACTACGTCCACCTGACCAACCCCGACGACACGGCGGCCGTCGTGGACCTCGAGATGTACGGCAAGAAGGGCGCGTTGAAGAGCACGGCGGGGGATGACATCAGGATCCCGCCCAGGTCCAGCGTTCCGGTCCTGCTCTCCACCGTCACCGACGAACGGACCGACGGGGCCGCGTTGCACGTGGTCGCGCGGGCGGGCCGGGTCGGTGCCTCCGTGCAGTCCACCGACGACAAGCTCGGGGGCGACTGGCTCCCGGCCGCCGCCGATCCGTCCGGCTCCGCCGTGCTGCCCGGCATCCCCTCGGACGCCACGTCCGTGGAGCTGGTGGCGCTGGCGACGGGTGACGAGGACGCGGACCTGAAGGTGCGCCTGGCCACACCGTCCCGGCCGATCACCCCGGCCGGCCACGAGACGCTCACCGTGAAGAGCGGCATGACGGCGTCCGTGGACCTGGGCGACGTCACGAAGGGGGAGCCGGGCTCACTTGTGCTCAGCCCGAACGACGGAAGCTCCGCGGCCCCGTTCGTCGCGGCGCTGCGCGTCACACGCGGCAAGGGCGACAAGCGCGAGACGGCCTTCATCCCCGCCACCACGGCGATCGAGAAGCGCGCCACGGCGGCCGACAACCGCGCCAAGGGCTCGGTCCTGTCCCTGGTGGCGCCGGGCGGGACGGCGACGGTGAAGGTCATCTCCTCGGCGGGGAGCCGTGGCGGCACTGCCGCGAGCAAGACGTACCGGGTCAAGGGCGGCAGCAGCATGTCCGTCGCGCCGCCGGTCCCGTCGGGCGTCAAGGGCAGTTACGCGGTGACGGTCGTCCGGACGTCGGGCGGTGCCGTGCACGCGTCCCGGATGCTGGAACTCCCGGGGCGTGGCGTGCCGATGTTCACGGTCCAGACGCTTCCGGACGACCGGGGGACGGTCGCCGTTCCGCACACGTCGGAAGACCTGTCGCTGCTGAACGACTGATCGGCCGAGCACCGGGGAACCGGAGCGGGCGGGCGGCTGCGCACGTGAACGGCTGCCCGGCCCACCTGAACGACCGCCGGGCGCACCCGAACGACCGCCGGGCGGCGGCCGGTCCGTGAGCATCGGCAGGGGGCGGTGCGGTCAGGACTGCCCGTACCGCGTGTCAGTCCTGCCCGTACCGCGGGTCGACCGACTCCGGTGCCAGGCCCAGCAGTTCGGCCACCTGTTCCACCACGACCTCGTGGACGAGCAGGGCCCGCTCGTCCCGGCTCTTGGTACGGATCTCGACGGGGCGCCGGTAGATCACGATGCGTGCGTTGCGGCCGCCCTGGGCCGTGACCAGCCGCCCGAGCGGCACCGTCCCGGCCTCCCAGGAGCTCTCGCCGTCGGGATCGGCACCGGCGGGCGGGGGCACCTCGCGGACGATGAAGTCCACGTCGGAGAGTTGCGGCCAGCGCCGTTCCAGCCGGTCGACCGAGTCGTGGACGAGATCGATGAACGCCTCGGCCCGGCTCACCGCGAGCGGTACTTGGGGAGGGGCGACCGGGCCCCGCATACCGCGTCCATGGCGGTCACGTCGTCGGGGCCGCGGCTCGGGCGGGTGGGGTGGCAGGCGGTTGTCCATCACCTCCGAGGGTAACCGTCCGGGCCCCTTGAGGAGACGCAGGCCGGGGCAGTGCGCGCCATGTCGGTAGATGAACATTTCAGCCATAGTTGCGCCCGGTTCTGGGCGCACTCTTGACCGGTCATCTCACGACGAATGGAACCTTTCGGATCGAGTGGTGACCGCATTCATCGTCGGGACCCGGTGAGGGGCCTCGGCTCCGCCCAGGTCAGCCTGGTTGTCCGCAGGTCAGACGGGTTGCGGAGGGCGGAACGACACGGCGGTGTGAGCTCCGGGAGAGTCGTCGCGGCCCGCTCAAGAGTGCGGTACCGTCCAACGTCGTGAGCCCTGTACGTCGCTGTTCGCGCACCGCGTGCGGCCGCCCCGCCGTCGCGACGCTGACGTACGTCTACGCGGACTCGACAGCGGTCCTCGGACCGCTCGCGACGTATGCGGAGCCGCACTGTTACGACCTGTGCGCCGAGCACTCGGAGCGCCTGACCGCCCCCCGTGGGTGGGATGTCGTACGCCTCGCCGTCGATCCGGGACCTGCCCACCCGACGGGCGACGACCTCGAAGCACTCGCCAACGCCGTGCGAGAAGCGGCCCGTCCGCAGGAGCGCGCCGCCGGCGCGGGCGGCGGAGGGCGCGCGCGCGAGGCCGACCCGATGGAGGTCGCCCGCCGCGGGCATCTGCGCGTGCTGCGCTCGCCCGAGCCCTGATCGGGCGCCGCCGTTTCGAAGGCTCCGACCGCGACCGTACCGGGTCACGTAGGCCTCAACGCGCCGGAGTCCGCGGCCACTTCCCGCTGTTTCTCTGCTGTCCTGGCGCGTCAACGGCCGTCGGGCGCTTCCGGTCACGGCCGCGGCGGCGGTTTGCGATCACGTTGTGATCACGGGCTGGTGATCACGGGTTGGTGATCACGGGCTGTGATCCCGGTTGGGTCGCGGGAGCGGCGGGCGGCTCCGGCGACGGGTGCGATCAGGGCCGGTGATCACGGTTCCGAACCGCGACGCCGTCCTCCACGGTCTGTCACCGCCGACGGGTACTGTGCTGCCGGGGAAACAGACATCGGGAACCCACCGAACTCCAGGAGGCGTGCACCGTGCCCGACTTGTCGCAGATCGTAAAGGCTTACGACGTACGCGGTGTGGTTCCGGACCAGTGGGACGAGTCGCTCGCCGAGCTGTTCGGCGCCGCGTTCGCGCAGGTGACCGACGCCGACGCGATCGTCGTCGGCCATGACATGCGGCCCTCCTCGCCCGGCCTTTCGCACGCGTTCGCGCGAGGTGCGGCCGCCCGCGGCGTGGACGTGACCGAGATCGGGCTGTGCTCGACCGACCAGTTGTACTTCGCCAGCGGCCAACTCGGCCTGCCCGGCGCGATGTTCACGGCAAGTCACAACCCCGCCCAGTACAACGGCATCAAGATGTGCCGCGCCGGGGCCGCCCCCGTGGGCCAGGACACCGGTCTCGCCGACATCCGTTCCCTCGTCGAGGGCTGGGCCGCATCGGGAGCGCCCGAACCGGCCGCCGCCCCCGGCGCGATCACCCAGCGGGACGTCCTCACCGACTACGCCGCCCACCTCCGCTCGCTGGTCGACCTGACCTCCATCCGGCACCTGAAGGTCGTCGTGGACGCGGGCAACGGGATGGGCGGCCACACCGTGCCCACCGTCTTCGAAGGGCTGCCGATCGACCTGGTGCCGATGTACTTCGAGCTGGACGGCACCTTCCCCAACCACGAGGCCAATCCCCTCGATCCGAAGAACATCACCGACCTCCAGGCCAAGGTCCGCGAGACCGGCGCCGACATCGGGCTCGCCTTCGACGGCGACGCCGACCGCTGCTTCGTCGTGGACGAGTCCGGCAGCCCGGTCAGCCCCTCGGCGATCACCGCGCTCGTCGCCTCGCGCGAACTGGCCAAGCACGGCGGCGGCACGGTCATCCACAACTGCATCACCTCCTGGTCCGTCCCCGAGGTGGTCAAGGAGCGGGGCGGCACCCCGGTGCGCACCCGCGTGGGGCACTCGTTCATCAAGGCCGAGATGGCCCGGACCGGTGCGATCTTCGGCGGCGAGCACTCCGCGCACTACTACTTCCGCGACTTCTGGAACGCCGACACCGGCATGCTGGCCGCCCTGCACGTGCTCGCCGCGCTCGGCGGCCAGGACGGCCCGCTGTCGTCGCTGGTCGACCAGTACGACCGTTACGCCTCCTCCGGCGAGATCAACAGCACGGTCCACGACCAGGCGGGCCGCGCGGCCGCGGTGAAGGCCGCGTACGAGGGGCGGCCGGGAGCGGAGCTCGACGAGCTGGACGGCCTGACGGTCTCCACGACCGACTGGTGGTTCAACCTCCGGCCCTCCAACACCGAGCCGCTGCTGCGTCTCAACGTCGAGGCGCGGGACGCGGCCACGGCGGAGAAGGTCCGCGACGAGGTCCTGGCGATCGTCCGCGCCTGACGCGTGCGGGTGCGCACCGATGCATCAGCCCTAGCCGAACGCGGCGCTCCCCGGGGTGCGCGTACCGCGTGTACGCGCGCCACCGCGCCCGGGAGCGCCGGTGCGGTCGCCGCGGCGTCCGTACGACGCCTCGGCGGCGGCCCCCGCCCGCATCGGTGCCCGGTTGCCGTGCGCGCATCAGCTCGTACGACCAAAGCTCGTACGACCAAGCCGTGCGACCGGCCCGTACCACCAGCCCGTACGACCAAGCCGTGCGACCGGCCCGTACCACCGGACCGATCTGCCCCCGCGCTGCGGCCCGGCGGTACGCTGGCCTGGCCGAAACCCCTCGCTCACCTCCGGGCGGGAGGGCCCATCCGAAGGGACAACCATGCCGCTCGAAGCCGGTCTCCTGGAGATCCTCGCCTGCCCGGCGTGCCACGCCCCGCTCCGTGAGGCCCAGGCCGCCTCCGACGCGGAGTCCGGCACGGACGAGCTGGTGTGCACGGGAGCCGACTGCGGCCTGGCGTATCCCATCCGTGACGGGATCCCCGTCCTGCTGGTCGACGAGGCCCGCCGCCCGGCCTGAGCAGGCACCGCCCGCGCGGGATCCACCTGGGCAGGCCGTCCGCCCGGGACGGCTCGACCGGCCGGTCCCAGGAGGAACCGCCTCAGCGGGGACGGGCCCGAGCGGGGACCGGCCCGAGCAGGACCACCGGACCTGCAGGGATCCGCCGGGACCCGCCGGGCCCGCGGAAACCACCGCCACACCGGCGATCGGAGGCTCACCAGATGCTCGACGAGTCGTTGCTCGACGCCCCCGAGGCGCTGGCCCGTTCCGACACCCGGGGTCTGCTGCGCGGCGTGGCCGAATCCGGAGCCCGAGTCCGTACGGCCGCCCGCGCCGCCGCCGAGTCGGGGCTCGCCGATCTCAAGCCGGACGGCCGGCCGCGCGCCCTGCTCGTGGCCGGTTCCGGCCCGACCACCGGGTGCATCGCCGACCTGCTGTTCGGCCTCGCCGGGGGCAACACCCCGGTCAGCGTGATCCGCCCCGTAGGCGCGCTCCCCGACCCGGGCGCTCTGCTGTGGACGCTGCCCGGCTGGGTCGGCCCCCTGGACCTGCTTCTCGTCCTCACCACCGACGGCACCGAGCCCGGCCTCACCGCACTCATCGAGCAGGCCTACCGCCGTGGCTGCGCCGTGGTGACCGTGACCCCGCCCCGTTCCCCGCTCATGGAGGACGCGGGCGGCCGGCACGGTCTGGTGGTGCCGCTGGCCCCCGCACCGTACGAGGAGGTGCCCGAGGACCAGCCGCTGCCGGAGCCCGGGCTGCGCCCCGCGCCGGGTTCCGAACCTCCCGGGACGCTGTGGGCCCTGCTCACGCCGCTGCTCGTCCTCATGGACAAGATCGGCCTGTTCCCGGCGAACCAGCCCGCGATCCAGTCCGTGGCCGACCGGCTGGACAAGACGGCGGAGCGCTGCGGCCCCGCCATCGCCACGTACACCAACCCGGCGAAGACCCTCGCCGCCGAGCTCGCCGACGCGCTGCCGCTGCTGTGGAGCGAGGGTCCGGTGGCGGGTGTCGCCGCCCGCCACTTCGCCCACGCCATGGCCGTCGTCGCCGGGCGCCCCGCCCTCGCCGCCGAGTTGCCCGACGCGCTGAGCGCCCACGGCACGCTGCTAGCCGGTGCGTTCGCCGCGGCGGCCGACCCCGACGACTTCTTCCGCGACCGGGTCGAGGAGCCGCAGGCGTTGCACGCGCGCGTGGTGCTGCTCCGCGAGAGTGCCGAACTCGGCAGGCACTCGCCGACGCCGGCCGCCCGCGAACTGGCCCTGGGCCACGACACCCCGGTGAGCGAGCTCGAACCCTCGGGCGGCAGCGCACTCGAAGCGGCCGCCGAACTTCTCGCCATCACAGATTTCGCCGCCGTTTACCTGGCGCTCGCCTCGGGAGAGAGAACATGAGCAGTCGCCGTCTCCGCAGGTGGAACGGCACGGCCCGCAGGGACGGTTGATCCGGCGCGATCCGCCGATCCGCGGACAGGGGACGCCGGACCTGTGAACCGGAACGGGAAAGCGGACCACGCCCGGGACGCAGGACCCCCGGGACTCCGACCGGGATCCGGACTCCGACCGGGATCCGGACTCCGACCGGGATCCGGACTCCGACCGGGATCCGGACTCCGACCGGGATCCGGACCCCGACCGGGATCCGGACCCCGACCGGGATCCGGACTCCGACCGGGATCCGGACTCCGACCGGGATCCGGACCCCGACCGGGATCCGGACCCCGACCGGGATCCGGACTCCGACC
>NZ_JBEYUP010000001.1:0-10253 GCF_040643575.1 Streptomyces sp. NPDC047108 | reverse complement strand
CCGGGACCTGTACCCCGACCGGTTCCGGGACCCCGAGACCCGGAACCCGGGCCACCACACGTACGGACAGTCAGGACTTCGCCGCATGGACCGCCTCGCCAACACCGTGCGCCCCTACGCCTGGGGCTCGACCACCGCCATCCCGCGGCTCCTCGGCTTCGAGCCGACGGGTGAACCGCAGGCCGAACTGTGGATGGGCGCGCACCCCGGAGCCCCCTCCCGGGTCGACCGCGGCGCGGGCCCGCTGGCACTCTCCGACGCGATCGCCGCCGATCCCGAGGGCCACTTGGGCACGGCGGTCACCGACCGCTTCGGCCCCCGGCTGCCGTTCCTGTTCAAGATCCTCGCGGCCGGCGCCCCGCTCTCCCTCCAGGTGCACCCCGACCTCGCGCAGGCCAACGAGGGCCACGCCGACGAGGAGGCCCGCGGCGTCCCCATCGATGCCCCGCACCGCAACTACAAGGACGCCAACCACAAGCCCGAACTGATCTGCGCGCTCACGCCCTTCGAGGGGCTGTGCGGCTTCCGCCCCGAGCGGGAGGCGGCGGACCTGCTCGCGAGCCTGGACGTGGACTCCCTCAAGCCGTACGTCGACATCCTCCACGCCCAGCCCGAGGCCGACGCGCTCCGCGAAGTCCTCACCGCCGTCCTCACCGCCGACCGGACGGCCATGGCCGAGACGGTCACCCAGGCCGCCGCCGCGGCCGAACGGCTCGCGGAGGTCGACGGCCCGCACCAGGACGCGTACGCCGCCTGCGCCTTCCTCGCGCGCCACTACCCCGGTGACCCGGGCGTGATCGCGGCGATGCTGCTCAACCACGTGACACTGCAGCCCGGCGAAGCCCTCTTCCTGAGCGCGGGCGTCCCGCACGCTTACCTCAGCGGGCTCGGAGTCGAGATCATGGCCAACTCCGACAACGTGCTGCGCTGCGGTCTCACCCCCAAGCACATCGACGTCCCCGAGCTGCTGCGCATCGTGCGCTTCGAGTCCACGGCGCCGGGGGTGCTGCGGCCGGAGCCGGTGGGGGGCGAGGAGACGTACGAGACCCCGGTCGAGGAGTTCCGGCTGTCGCGCTACGTCCTGGCGGCGGCCGGGGAGGGGCGCCGCATCCCGTCCGGCACCCCGCAGATCCTGCTGTGCACCGACGGGTCGGCCCTGCTGCGCTCCGGGACGGACGAACTGCGCCTGGAGCAGGGCGAGTCGGCCTTCCTGCCGGCGGGCGAGGAGGCGACCCTCACCGGCGAGGGTACGGTCTTCCGCGCGACGGTGGCGGTCTGACGCGAAACCCGGTCGGGCCCTGGGCGGTGGCGCGCGGGGAGGCGACGCCCGGGCCGCGGAAGTCGCTCGTACGCGGCGGGGTCGGGCCCGGTCGTGGTCCGTACGCGGCCCGGGCGTGGTCTTAACGCGGCTCGGTCGTGGTCCGGTCGTGGTCCGTACGCGGCCGGTACGCGGTCCGTACGGAGCCTCTGTGCGGACCGGACCTGCCCCGACCTGCCCGTACGGTCTTGATCCGGGTCCGGCGCGACGGCCGTCGGCCGGGCTGCAACAATGTCCGGTCAGTAAAAGGGGAGCAAAGCTCCTGGGACGAGCCGACGGAAGGACACCAGGCACTCATGAGTGCATCAGGCGGAACGAAAGCGATCGTCGCGGCGCTGGGCGCCAACTTGGCCATCGCGGCAGCGAAGTTCGTGGCGTTCGCCTTCAGCGGCTCGTCGTCGATGCTGGCCGAGGGCGTGCACTCGCTCGCGGACTCCGGCAACCAGGCGCTGCTGTTGGTCGGCGGCAAGAAGGCCCGGCGGGAGGCCACCCCGGAGCACCCCTTCGGCTACGGCCGCGAGCGCTACATCTACGCCTTCCTCGTCTCGATCGTGCTGTTCTCGGTCGGTGGCATGTTCGCCCTCTACGAGGGCTACGAGAAGATCAAGCACCCGCACGAGATCGACGACTGGTACTGGCCGATCGGAGTCCTCGTCTTCGCGATCATCGCCGAGACGTTCTCCTTCCGTACGGCGATCCAGGAGTCGAACGCGCTGCGCGGCAAGCAGACCTGGACCCAGTTCGTGCGCCGGGCCAAGGCGCCGGAACTGCCGGTCGTCCTCCTCGAGGACCTCGGCGCGCTGGTCGGCCTCATCCTGGCGCTCGTGGGCGTCGCACTCGCCATCGCCACGGGTGACGGCATCTGGGACGGCATCGGCACCCTCTGCATCGGTGTTCTCCTCATCCTGATCGCGCTGGTGCTGGCGGCCGAGACCAAGTCGCTGCTGCTCGGTGAGTCGGCGGGGCCGGAGACCGACAACACCATCCGCGAGGCCGTCGTGGACGGCGACGCGGTCACCCGCCTGATCCACATGCGCACCCAGCACCTCGGCCCGGACGAGATCCTCGTGGGTGCGAAGATCGCGGTCCGGCCCGAATTCACAGCCCAGCAGGTGGCGGAGGCCATCAACGCGGCCGAGGACCGTATCCGTACGGCCGTTCCGTCGGCGCGTGTGATCTACCTCGAGCCGGACATCTACGACGAGACGGCGGCCGCCTCGGGCCCCGACCCGGCGAAGACCCCGGGCGGCCCCGGACCGGAGGCCGCTCACTGACGCGGACGGCGTGACACCGGCGAGAGCCCGGCCGGCCCGATCGTCCGGCCGCGCGACCGCTCACCGCCCGACGCCCGGTCGTCCCGCCCGATGACCGCATGAACGGCGAAGGCCCCCGCAACCGATGCGGGGGCCTTCGCCGTTCATCGCTCCCATGCGGGAACGGTCGCGCTACGCGGAGACCTCGCCGAGCACCCGCAGGATCTCCTGCCGACCGTCTGCGGCCATGAGCCGCTCCCGGAACCCGCCGTCCATCAACTTCCGGGACAGCAGCGCCAGGATCCGGAGGTGCTCGTCGCCCGCGGCGGCCTCGGGCACGGCGATCATGAACACGAGCCGGGCCTTCGTACCGTCGAGTGAGCCCCACTCGATGCCCTCGGCGGAGCGGGCGAAGCCGACGACGGGGGCCGTGACCGCGTCGGTCTTGGCGTGCGGGATCGCAATCTCTTCACCGAGCCCGGTGGTGCCCTGGTCCTCGCGCGCGAAGACGGCTCGTACCAGCTCCTCCCGGTCCGCGACCTTGCCGCTCTCCGCGAGGAGTTCGGCGAGCTCGCGGATCGCGGAGTCCTTGGTGTCCGCGGTGAGGTGTTCCGTCACGGTCGCGGCGGTGAGGTGCCCGGACAGTACGTTGCCTGCCCGGGTCTCCGAGTCCGCCCCCGCATCCGAGTCCGCCCCGGCCTCGGCTCCGGTCTCGGACGCGGCCTCGGAGTCCGGCTCGGAGTGGGCCCGCGTCCCGCCCGGCGTCACCGTCGTGTCGGCCTTCTCCGTCGCGCCGACCGTCTCCGCGGCCGCCGCCGGGCGCGCAGACGGCGCCACGGCCGTTGCGACGGCTCCGCCCATCGTGCCCAACTCGCTGGCCGCGCCGCTGCCCGACCCGACACCCACTCCCGCGAGCACCGGCTCCGGCGCCAGGGGAGAGGGCACACCGGGCATCCCCTTCGTTCCCTCCACGCCCTTCGCGCCCTTCGCGGTGTCCGCGCTCTTGCCCAGCGTCATGAGCGTCACGGTCGTCAGCGCGGTCACGGCCGTACCGATCGCGATCGCGACGAAGAACATCGGGACCCCGCCGACCGCACCGAGGACGGCCACGATCGGTCCGCCGTGCGGCACGTTGTCCTGGACCGCGGCCAGACCCGCAACGGCACCGGCGACGGCGCCGCCGAGCATGTTCGCCGGGATGACCCGGGCCGGCCGGGCGGCCGCGAACGGGATCGCGCCCTCGGTGATGCCGAAGAAACCCATGAAGAGCGCCGCGAGCCCCGTCTCCCGCTCCTGCTCGGTGAAGAACCTGCGGCGGATGAGCGTGGCGATGCCCTGCCCGAGCGGCGGCACCGGAATGGCCGCCGCGCACATGCCCATGATCTCCGGGTTCTTCGAGACCAGACCGGCGCCGAAGAGGAACGCGGTCTTGTTGACCGGCCCGCCCATGTCGAACGCGATCATCAGGCCGAGGATGATGCCGAGCAGCGCGGCGCTGGAACCGGTCAGGCCGCCGAGCCAGCTCGTGAGGTGCTCGAAGATCCACGCGATCGGCCTGCCGATGACGTAGATGAAGAAGAGGCCGAGCGAGGTCGTCGCCACGATCGGGATCACGATGATCGGCATGATCGGCTGGACGAACTTGGGGACCTTGACCTTCTTGATCCACAGCACGATGTAACCGGCGAGGAAGCCGGTGACGATCGCGCCGATGAAGCCCGCACCGGCCTCCGAGCCGTACAGCTCACCGGTGTTGGCGATCCACCCGCCGATCATGCCCGGTACGAGCGCGGGCCGGTCGCCGATCGCATAGGCGATGTAGCCCGACAGGATCGGGATCATCAGCGTGAAGCCGATCACCCCGATGTCGAAGACGTGCTTCCAGAACGAGCCTTCGGGGATGGCCAGGCCGTCCTTGGCCGACGGGTCGCCGCCGAGGGCGAGGGACACCGCGATCAGCAGCCCGCCGACGACGACGAACGGGATCATGTACGAGACACCGTTCATCAGCGCCTTGTACGTCGTACCGCGCTGCTTGCCTGCCCCGGCCCCGGTCGCGGCGGCTGCCCCTCCGCCGGATCCGTCGCCCGTGCCGCCGTCCTGGTGAACGGGGGCGCTCTGCACGCGCTCGATCAACCGCTCAGGGTGGTGGATGCCTTCGGCGACACCGACCACGAGGACCCGTTTGCCGACGAAGCGACTGCGGTCGACGTCCTTGTCGGCGGCGATGATGATGCCGTCCGCGTCGCTGACATCGTTGTCAGTGAGGACGTTCTCGGCCCCGATCGAACCTTGCGTCTCCACCTTCATCCCGTGGCCGAGCGATTCCGCGGCCTGAGCCAGCTTCTCCGCAGCCATGTACGTGTGGGCGATGCCCGTGGGACAGGCGGTCACTGCGAGCAGTTTCAGCCGTTTCCCGCTCGTCCCCGCGGCGTTGGGGGGATCAGCCGGACTGGTCACGTGGGTCTCCTTACACCGGTGCGCGCGCGAGTCGTGCAAGTGTTCTCGCGCGCCACGCATCCTGCAATACCCGCGGACCGGATCCGCACAGGGGGTCCGCCCCTCCCCGACAGCTCTGTCACACCCGCTCCGTGACCCGGCCCCCGGGTGTCTTCGGCGCCGTCGACCGTGCCCGGCGCGCGGCACCCACGCGCGCCGCCTCCACGTGCTCGCCCCCGTCGCGCGGGCGACCGCCCCCGGACTTGGCCGAAATCGCTCCCCAGGGATGCGGGCTGGGGTCCGCCGGGCCGATCGGTGTAGATTCGTGACAGACAGACGTCGCTGCTGATGGCGGTCGGGCGTGCCCGCGCTGCGGGCCACCGAGGGAGAGAGGGCCTCCGACGGACTGCGCTGCGGCCGAGGGTCCCTGTGCCTGCTGCCGCAGTCGAGTCATGTCCACCTCTCGCTCGAATCCACGAGGAGCAGCCCGTATGACGACAGCCGCCAACGGTCAGGACTTCAAGGTCGCCGACCTGTCCCTGGCCGCCTACGGCCGCAAGGAGATCACCCTCGCCGAGCACGAGATGCCCGGCCTGATGTCGATCCGCAAGGAGTACGCCGCCGCGTCGCCGCTGGCCGGCGCCCGTATCACCGGCTCCCTGCACATGACCGTGCAGACCGCCGTGCTCATCGAGACCCTCGTCGCCCTCGGCGCCGAGGTGCGCTGGGCGTCCTGCAACATCTTCTCCACCCAGGACCACGCGGCCGCCGCCGTCGCCGTCGGTGCGAACGGAACTCCGGAGAACCCCCAGGGCATCCCGGTATTCGCCTGGAAGGGCGAGACGCTGGAGGAGTACTGGTGGTGCACCGAGCAGGCGCTGACCTGGCCGGACGCCGCCACCGGCGGTCCGAACATGATTCTCGACGACGGTGGCGACGCCACGCTCCTCGTCCACAAGGGTGTGGAGTTCGAGAAGGCCGGGGCCGTGCCGGACCCGTCCACCGCAGACAACGACGAGTACCGCATCATCCTCGAGGTGCTGACCCGCACCATCGGCGAGAACGCCCAGAAGTGGACTCAGCTCGCCTCCGAGATCCGCGGTGTCACCGAGGAGACCACCACCGGCGTCCACCGCCTGTACGAGATGCAGCAGGCGGGATCGCTCCTCTTCCCGGCGATCAACGTCAACGACGCCGTCACCAAGTCGAAGTTCGACAACAAGTACGGCTGCCGCCACTCGCTGGTCGACGGCATCAACCGCGCCACCGACGTCCTCATCGGCGGCAAGGTCGCGGTCGTCTTCGGCTACGGCGACGTGGGCAAGGGCTGCGCCGAATCGCTGCGCGGCCAGGGCGCCCGGGTCGTCGTCACCGAGATCGACCCGATCTGCGCACTGCAGGCCGCGATGGACGGCTACCAGGTCGCGACCCTCGAGGACGTCGTCGAGACCGCCGACATCTTCATCACCACGACCGGCAACAAGGACATCATCATGGCCTCGGACATGGCCAGGATGAAGCACCAGGCCATCGTCGGGAACATCGGCCACTTCGACAACGAGATCGACATGGCCGGCCTCGCCAAGATCCCCGGGATCGTCAAGGACGAGGTCAAGCCCCAGGTGCACACCTGGACCTTCTCCGACGGCAAGAAGATCATCGTGCTGTCCGAGGGCCGCCTGCTGAACCTGGGCAACGCCACCGGTCACCCGTCGTTCGTGATGTCCAACTCCTTCGCGAACCAGACCATCGCGCAGATCGAGCTGTTCACCAAGCCCGAGGCGTACCCGACCGGCGTCTACGTGCTCCCGAAGCACCTCGACGAGAAGGTCGCCCGACTGCACCTCGACGCGCTGGGCGTCAAGCTCACCACGCTGCGCGCGGACCAGGCCGCCTACATCGGCGTACCGGTGGAGGGTCCGTACAAGCCGGACCACTACCGCTACTAAGAGCAGACGGCACCACAGCACCCAGCCGATGAGACCGGGTCCTCGCCACGGGCGGGGACCCGGTCCCTCGAGGACCCCACCATGCCCCGCGGCCGCTACTCCCGTCATGACCCCCATGACCACACCCCCCTGGGAGAAGAGCACTTCCAGTGCGCCCCCGGAGCCTCCGGATGGCGCTACGTCTCGCAGATCACCGCCCCGCCCGGCACGGGGCGCGGGGATATCGAGGGGGACCGGGCCGTCACCGGCTCCGTCGACCTCACCACCGACGAACTCGGCCGCCCCATCCGCCTCGAACTCCGCGCCGCCGACTGGCTGGTCCGCGGCGCCGCACTCGACGGCGTCACCTGGGTCCGTACCGACCCGACCGGCGAGCACGCCACCGAGGGCAATGTCAGAGCCCACGCCTTCACCGGTGCATCCCCCGCCTTCCTCGTCGCCATGACACGGATGCTGCGCCTCACCCCCGGCGCCCCCGCCACCCGCGTCCGCCTCGTCGCCTTCACCGAGCCCGTGCTCGCCCCGCGCACGCTCGACCAGTCCTGGGCTCTGCTCGGAAGCGAAACACACGGCACTGACAGCGGCCCGCTGGCGGTGGACGAATACCAGGTCACCGAGATGGACACCGGCGAGCAGCACACGCTGAACATCGCCGGGGACGTGGTCCTCGCCGCCCCCGGCATCGAACTCGAAGACCTCGAATCCCCACCCACGACCTTCGGCTGACGGGCCGCCGACGCGGTGTCAGGCGGGCGGTACGAAGCCCGTGCGCGACGACGGCTCCGCGGTCCCCGGCTCACGCGCCGCGGCGGCCGCCCCAGGCCCCGACGTCTCCCCACCGGAACGCGCGTCAGGGGGCGCCGGAGCGCTCGCCGGGGGACCGGCAAGCACCTCACCACCGGCCCCCGCCTGCGGCCCTGCGCCGGGCTGCACCGCCGCGGGCGTCTCCGACCACACGGCAGGGGCGGCCGATCCACCCCGAGCACCCGGCGCGGACGCCCACGCGCCGGGCGGAACCCCGTTCGCCTGCGCGGGCCCGTGCCCCTGCCCGCTGCCGGAGGCGCCGAACGCCCGCTGCGCGTCCCGCGCCTGCCGTTCCCCGGCCACCGCCGCGAGATACGCCCCCGGCGGCACCCCGTCCGGCACCGGCGCCCCCGTGCGCGCCGCTACATCGTTCGCGAGCTGCGCCGCGAGCTGCGCCCCGACCTGCGGATCGAGCTGGTCCATCCGCGTCAGGTACTGCCGTACGGCGAGCCACAGCCCGTCCGGGACGCTGGACAGGTCGATCCTCCCCAACTGCCCGGCCAGCCACGGCGGCGGCGCCGGCATCCGCACGGACCGCGGCGCCGGTATGCGCTCCCGTACGACCAGGGTTCCGGCGAAGACGTCCCCCAGGCGGCGACCTCGCGCCGACACCAGAGAGGCGATCACGGCGACGACGCCGAGCGTCATCAGGATCTCGACCACCCCCATCGCGCCGCGCACCAGAGCGTGCCGGAACCGGATCGGCCCGCCGTCGTCCCGCACCACGCGCAGCCCGATCGCGGCCTTCCCCAGGGAGCGGCCGTGGCTGATGGTCTCCACGGCGATGGGCACACCCACGAGCACCAGGACGAAGGTGGCCACCGACACCGCCGCGCTCGCAGCCGCGTCCAACGACCCCGTAGCGGCCGCCAGTCCGGCCGACACCGCGATATAGGCGGAGAAGATCACGATCAGGTCGATGACGACCGCCAGGGCGCGGCTCGGCAGTTTCGCGGGCCGCAGCCCCAGTACGACCGCCTCACCGGTCACCAGCTCGCTCACGTGCGCCGTCCTCCCTCGCCCCAGCCCGTCCCGCCCCTGACCCGTACGGGACCGTACGCCCGTACGACCAGTCTGCCGCCCATGCGCCCCCGTCTGCCAAGCTGAGTGCGCATCCGCACCCGTAGGAGCAGCCTCATATGGACCTCGACGTCTTCGTCGCCGCCCACCGAGCCGAGTGGGACCGTCTGGACGAGCTGCTGCGCCGTCAGCGCCGCCTGACGGGTGCGGAAGCCGACGAACTCGTCGCTCTCTACCAGCGCACCGCCACCCACTTGTCCCTGATCCAGTCCAGCGCCCCCGACCCGCAGCTCACCGGACGCCTGACCCAGCTCGTGGCTCGGGCGCGCAGCGCGGTGACGGGGGCCCGTAAGGCGAGCTGGCGCGATGCCGTCCACTTCCTCACGGCGGGCTTCCCGGCCGCTCTCTACAGGACACGGTGGTGGTGGCTGACGACCGCCGTCGTCTCGACCGTGCTGACCGCGGTGATCGGCTGGTGGATCGCGGCACACCCCGAGGTGCAGGCGACCATCGCGGCCCCGGACGAGCTGCGGGAGATGACCCGCCCCGGCGGCCAGTACGAGACGTACTACTCGAGCCACGCCGCGGCCGCCTTCGCGGCCCAGGTGTGGACGAACAACGCCCAGGTCGCCGCCACCTGCCTCGTCCTGGGGGCGTTCCTCGGCATCCCGGTGCTCTGGGTCCTCTTCCAGAACATGCTCAACCTCGGGGTCGGGGTCGGTCTGATGTCCTCGGCAGGACGGCTCGACACCTTCCTCGGCCTGATCCTTCCGCACGGCCTCCTGGAGCTGACCGCCGTCTTCGTCGCCGCCGGCACGGGCCTGCGCCTCGGCTGGACCGTGATCGACCCGGGCCCGCGCTCCCGCCGCACAGCCCTCGCCCAAGAGGGGAGGGCCGCCATCGGCATGGCGATCGGCCTGGCCGTCGTGCTCTTCGTGTCCGGGGGTATCGAAGGCTTCGTCACCCCCTCCGGCCTGCCCACATGGGCGCGCATCGCCATCGGTGTCGCAGCCGAGGCGGTGTTCCTCGTCTACGTCTTCGTGGTCGGACGCCGCGCCGCCCGAACGGGCGAAACGGGCGATGTCGAATCTGCGGATCGCAGTGCGGAACTCCCCACAGCGGCCTGATGTGCGTCGAGGGTCCCTGACCTGGTACTGTCCTACCTACCTCGCGAAACCCGTTGACACGGGTGGGTCGGGGAGGTAGATTTGAACGGTTGCGGAGAGCTGGACAAGCTCGACCGCAGGAACTAGAATCCACCGCGCTCCAGACGGAATTCCATTCCTCTGGGGTGCTTTCATGGCCTTCCAACGGCCTCCGGGTGAAATTCGGGTCGGAAAAGACCGGGATGAGATTCTGGTAAGGTTGGAAACACCGAAGGGAAGCGCCCGGAGAAACCGGAGACGGTTTTGAAGGAAGCGTCCGTTCCTTGAGAACTCAACAGCGTGCCAAAAGTCAACGCCAGATATG